>DATJIZ010000261.1:0-12656 GCA_035492735.1 Gemmatimonadaceae bacterium
GCTCACTGCCGACGCCGTCATGCAGCTTGCCTATCTGCTCGACGATCAGCCGGCGCGTCGGGCCGAGGCGGGCCCGCTGTATCAGCGCGGACTGGAGATCCGGCGGCGCGTGTTCGGCGACGCGCACCCGATGACCGCGTATGCCCTTGCCGACGTTGCCCATTACGAAGCGGACAACGGACAGACGGCCCAAGCCGTAGCCGCGGCGCGTCAGTACCTGGTCCTGCTCCGGCGCGCGTACGGCGCCGAGCATCCAGTCATCGCCACAGCGCTCGATCAGGTCGCGGCCATTATGCAGAAGGCTGGCCGACTGGTCGAGGCCGAAAGCCTGTACCGCCAGGCGCTGGAGCTGGAACGGCGTATTCGCAAGGCGGACCACAGCGACATTGCCGGGCACGAAGCCAACCTCGCTCGCCTTCTGATGGATCGTCGCCGGTACGGTGAGGCGGAAACGCTGCTGCTCGACGCGATTCGCATCCAGACGCGTGTGAGTGGCCCCGAGCACGTCAACACCGCGTATACCCGCGGACTTCTGGGCCTGCTTTTCACACGCACCGGTCACTATGCCGCGGCCGACTCGCTGCTGCGCGAGGCGATCAGGAGTCTGGAACGTGAGGTGGATCCGAAGCACCCCATGGTTCGCGAGGTTCGCGGCTGGCTTGCCAGCCTCGATTCAGCGCGGGTTCGAGGACCGTAGAGGTTCGTCGATGAATGCGACTACCGGAATCGCGGCGGCGCCGGGGCCAGCACCACGACTGGGCCGGCGACGGTAAAGCGTGCCTCGAGCCGAGCGTTCGAGTCGCCTCCTGCCCATACCGTGAACCCGCCCGGCTCCACCACGCGGCGCATGTCGCGATCGTACATCGCCAGATCCTCGGGCACGAGCGTGAACGTGAGCGTCTGCGACTGACCCGGCTGCAACGCCACGCGCCGGAACCCGCGGAGCTCCCGCACCGGGCGCGTCACCGACGCCACGTCGTCGCGTACGTAGAGCTGCGCCACCTCCGTGCCCGCGCGGCTGCCAGTGTTCTTCAGATCTACCGTGACCGTGACCGACTCCGAGCCGCGTATGGTCGAGCGCGACACGTGAAGATTAGAGTAGTCGAACGTCGTGTACGACAGCCCGAAGCCGAACGGAAAAAGCGGCGTATACGGCGCGTCGATGTACTTGGAGTTCCATTTCACGTCCGGGATGGGCGGCCGGCCGGTGTTCTTGTGATTGTAGTAAATCGGAACCTGGCCCGTGACGCGCGGGAACGTTGCCGGGAGCTTCCCGCTCGGCGCCACGTCGCCGAACAGCACGTCGGCGAGCGCGTCACCGTGCTCCACCCCGAGATGCCAACTTTCCACGAGCGCCGATGCGCTGTCGGCGAGCCACTGCACCGCGAGCGGGCGGCCGTTCACGAGAATCGCGATGACCGGCTTGTTGGGATTCGACGCGCGCGCTGCTCGCACCACCGCCTGCGCCAGTTGGTGCTGCGCGCCGGGCAATCCGAGCCACGACCGGCTCGCCGCCTCGCCGGTCATCTGCTCCGCTTCGCCAACCACCAGCAGCACCACGTCCGCCGCACGGGCGAGCTGCTCGGCTTCGGCGATGCCGGGCGTGCTCACAGGGCCCTCGACCGGTACGGTGTCGAGCCCCACGCCGGCCGCGTACTTGATGTCGGCGTTCGGCAGCGCGCGCCGCAGGCCATCCAGCACGCTCACGGCGTCCTCCTTTCGACCGGCGCCGTGCCACCCGCCGAGCACGGAATTGGAATCCGCCGCCAGCGGCCCGATCACGGCGATGCTGTGGATGTCCTTGCGAAGCGGCAGCGCGGGCGCGCCGCCGACCGTCGTGTTGGTGAGCAGCACGATCGCTTCTCGCGCCACGTCGCGCGCCTGCGCGCGGTTGGCCGCCGTCAGAATCTCGCTCCGCTCGCGCTGAACGCTCGACCCGCGATACGGATCGTCGAACAGGCCGAGCGCGGCCTTGACCGTGAGCACGCGATGCACCGCGGTGTCGACGAGCGCCATCGGAAAGCGACCCGCGCGCACTTCGGCGGCGAGCTTGTTCCGGTACAACGTGCTCGACATCTCCATGTCTACGCCGGCACGCAGCGCGCGTTCGGCCACGGTCAGGCTGTCGCCCAGGCCGTGCTGGATCATCTCCCAGATGCCCGTCCAGTCGCTCACGACCATGCCGCGAAAGCCCCACTGCTTTCGCAGCACGTCGGTGAGCAGCCAGTCGTTGGCGTGCGACGGCGTGCCGTTGATCTCGTTGAACGACGCCATGAACGACCCGATGCCCGCTTGCACTGCGGCATGGAACGGCGGCAGGTAGATGTTCCAGAGGTCTCGTTCGGAAACGCTCACCGTGTTGTAATCGCGTCCACCTTCGGCGGCGCCGTAGGCAGCGAAGTGCTTCGCCGTGGCGAGCAGCGACGTGGGCGAGCGGAGATCGTTGCCCTGATAGCCGCGCACCTGCGCCGCGGCCATCACCGAACCGAGGTACGGATCTTCGCCCGCTCCCTCGATGATGCGTCCCCACCGCGGATCGCGCGCGATGTCCATCATCGGCGCAAAGGTCCAGTGCAGCCCCATCGCCGTCGCTTCGGTCGCCGACACTCGCGCCATGCGCACGGCGGCGGTCGAGTCCCACGTCGCGGCGATCGCCAGTGGAATCGGGAAGATGGTGCGCATCCCGTGGATTACGTCGAAGCCGAAGATCAGCGGGATGTGCAGGCGCGATTCCTCGACGGCGATCTTCTGCATGCGGCGCGTCACGTCGACGCCGTAGAGCCCGAGGAACGAGCCAAGCTGCCCCTTCCGTACCTGCTGCTCGCCGGCGGCATCGACGGTTGGACCGGTCTGGCCGAACCCGGCCGGCGACTGCGTGATCTGCCCGAGCTTCTCGTCGAGCGTCATCAGCTTGAGCACGGAGTCCGCGATGTGCGAGGCACGCGACGGAATCATCGTGAGCTGCGCCGGCGACGATTGCGCCAGCGCCGGCGTGACGCATGAGAGCAGGAGGGCAATCGGTACGAGAACGTAGCGCAGCACGGATGCGAGCAACCGGTGAGAGCTCATGCGTCGTCTCGATGTGAAGTTTGCGCGCCGCCGACCGGGCGGTCGTCAGCGCCTGGCGAGCCAGGTCGATCGGTCGATTGCCCAAACATCGGCCGGCTTGCCGCGAAGTTCAATCCGATCGACGATCTGCTCGCCGATCCGCCGCGCCACGCCGGCCGAGCGAATGTTCTGAGGTGAGACGAGGCTGAGCACGCGCGGCCGGTCGAGCGTGGTGAACGCGAATCGCAGCGCCGCGAGGGCGCCCTCGGTCGCGTAGCCTCGGCCCCACACCTCGGGCGCCAGCGCCCATCCGAGCTCGAATCCGGGCCAGCCCTCGGGCTGAAAGAAACCGATTCGCCCAAGAAAGCGCCGCGGCGTCGCGTGTTCGGCCACGGCCCACATCCCGAACCCGCGCAATGTCCAGTGACCGATCTGCAGCGCGAGCGCGCGCCAGGCTTCCTCGGCGCTGAGCGGAGCAGGATAGCCAAAGACCCGCGCGAATTCGGGGTCGGCGTTCATCGCCGCCCAGGCGGGAAAGTCTTCGCCGTCGAGCGCGCGAAGCACCAGGCGCTCGGTCGTCAGTGTCGGAATTTCCACGGGTCGCCCTCTGACGAGCGTACGCTGATATAGGTGCTCGCCCCAGCGTACCTCGATTCCAAGGCGCCGACAAGTGCGCCAGCCCGGCCACGCACCCAAAGCGCGAGACAGGGGCTATAGGTGCCCACCGAGTCGCAGCCAGTTCAGCGTCAGTAGCACGGTCTCACGGGCGCTCCGAAAGCTGACGCCGAGCTCACGCCGTGCCTTGCCGTTGTCCACGAACCAGTACCGGGTTGCGTACGGCACGACGTGCGGGTTGAATGGCACCGGCAGCCCGCTCCAGCCTGCGGCACGGGCAACGATACGCGCTAGCCCGTTAGGAACGGCGACGATCGGCGCCCGTCGTCCAAGCAGCTCGAGGACGAGCTCCGCCAGCTGGCGTATGGTGAGGTTCTCACCGCCGAGGATGTAGCGTTCGCCGACGCGCCCGCGTTGGAGGGCGGCGAGAATTCCCGACACGACGTCGTCGACGTGCACCACGCTGGTGCCGCCGTCGCAGACCAGCACCGGCATCGAGGTCGCGAAGTCGACGAGATTCCCCGCGGTTACGAGCTCCGTGTCGCCAGGGCCATACACCTCCGCCGGATTGACGATGACGACCGGTTGGCCACGCGCCGCCGCCGCGCGGGCGAGCTGCTCTGCGCGATGCTTGGCGTGCGCGTAATGCAGCGCGGGTTCTCGCACCGAGAATGGGGAGTCCTCGTCCGAGATCCGGCCGTCATCCGACGCGTCGACCGCGGCGGTGCTCGACACCACCACGATTCGATGACCACGCACCGTGGATGCCGCATCGAGCACGTTGCGGGTTCCACCCTCGATCACCGCGGCGAGGAGCGACGGACGATCCTTGCCCCAACCACCCGGCGCCGCGAGGTGAATCGTTGCGTCGCACGACCCGATGGGCTGCCGGAGTGACTCGATTTCACGAACGTCGCCGTGCACGCGCTCGAGCGCCAGATTGTCGATGCGATCGGTCCGGCTGCGCTCGCGCACGAGGCACACCACGGTGTGGCCTGACGACACCAGCGCTCGCACCACCGCGGATCCGATGAAGCCCGTGCCGCCGGTGACGAAGACTCGCATCCGTCGGGCCGATGTGCCTCGTTAGGCGGAAAGCAGCTGTCCGAGCGCCTCGATGACGCCGTCGATCTGTTCGGTGGTATGGTGCGCGTTCATGATGAACCGGAGCCGGCTCTGACCGGTCCCGATCGCCGGGAACATGATCGCATCGACATGGTAGCCGGCCTCGTGCAGACCGGCCGCCACGCGCGTGCACTCGCTCTCGTCACCGATGTGGACGGGCACGATCGGCGTGCACGTGGACAGCAGCGAAAAGCCGCGCGCCGACGCCTCCGACACGAAATACCGTTGATTGTCCCACAACCGCCGGCGGCGCTCCGGTTCGTCGGTCACCATGTCGATCGCCTCCAGTACCGCGGCCGCTTGATCGGGTGGCAGCGTCGACGTGAAGCCGAATGCCGAGCACCCGATGCGCAGCATGTCCGTGATGTATCGCTCGGTCGCCACGAACCCGCCGATACACCCGTACGCCTTGCTCAGCGTTCCCATCTGAATGATGCGTGGACTCTCGATGCCGAAGTGCTCGGCGGTTCCGCCGCCCGTCGGTCCGAGCACGCCGGTGCCGTGCGCGTCGTCGATGTACACCACGGCGTCATGCTCGTCGGCGACGCGCATCATGTCGGGGAGAGGCGCGATGTCGCCGTGCTGGCTGAACACGCCATCGGTGACGATGATCTTGATGTGCGCCGTCGATGCTCGAAGCTTCTGTTCGAGATCGCCCATGTCGAGGTGGCGGTAGGCGAACGTCGGCGCTCCGGAGGCCCTGATGCCTTCGCGAATGCTCAGATGATTGAACTCGTCGGTGAAGAAGGCGTGCTTCCAGTTGGTCTGCGGCGTGTAGCCGAAGGCGCGTGCGAGTTGCGTCACCTTCACGAGGACCGGCAGCACGCTCAGGTTGGCGAGATAACCCGTCGCGAACAGGAGCGCCGATTCCTTCGTCTTGACAGACGCGAGGCGCGCCTCGAGTCGCTCGTACAGTTCCAGGTTCCCACCGAGGAGTCGTGACTCGCAGTTGCCCACGCCATAGCGGTCGAGCGCCGATCGCGCCGCGGCCTTCATGCGCTCGCTCGTCGCCAGCGCGAGGTAGTTGTTCGTGCTGAACGACACCAGCTCGCGACCGTCGCTCACGAACCTCGGGTCGGGAAGTGTCTCCGGTACCAGGCCGTCGTGCCGGCCGGCACGAGATGCGACCCAAGCACCGACCTCCTTCAAGTCGCGCATGGCTGGACGTTAGTGGCGATCGTAGGCGCGAGCGACGAGCACGGCGTTCATTCCGCCGAACCCGAACGAGTTCGAGATGACCGCGCGAAGCCTGGCGCCACGCGCCTCGTTGGGCACGCAGTCGAGATCACATTCGGGATCGGGCTGCTCGAGGTGCGCGGTGGGGGGAATGACGCTACGGTCCATGCTGCAGATCGCCGCGATCATCTCCACGGCACCCGTTGCGCCCATCAGGTGACCGTGCAGGGCCTTCGTCGACGAGATCGGTAGACGTCGCGCGTGATCGCCGAATGTCTGCTTGACGGCGCACGTTTCGACCACGTCGCCGACGGTGGTCGCGGTGCCATGCGCGTTCACGTAGTCGATGTCCGCGGGCTCGAGCCGCGCGTCGGCGAGCGCGGCACGTATGGCGCGGACCTGTCCGCCGGCGTCCGGCTTCGAGATGCCGCGCGCGTCGGCCGTGTTCCCGTAGCCGGCCAGCTCGGCGATGATGCGCGCACCGCGACGAGTCGCGCGCTCTTCGCTCTCGAGGACGAGCGCCGCGGCGCCCTCGCCGAGCACGAGCCCGGTCCGATCCAACGAAAACGGCTTGCAGCTCCGCGACGGATCCGTCTCATCGGCGTGGGCCATGGCCGATGTCGCATCCCAGGCTCGCAGATTCCCGTACGTGATGAGCGCTTCGGATCCGCCCGCGACGATCACGTCGGCCCAGCCGGATCTGATCGCCCGCATGGCCTCTCCAATGCTGGTTGCCGACGACGAGCAGGCCGTCGACACGTTCAGCAGCGGCCCACGTAGACCGTATTCAATCGAGATGTTCCCGGCGGCCGCGTTGTTCATGCCGAGGACCACTGTCGTCGGTCGCACGCGTCCATTCCCGGCGAACACCTGGCGGTACGAATCTTCAATCGTGTTGGCTCCGCCCAAGCCGGTCCCCCAATACACGCCTGCGCGAAGCGATTCCTCTTCCGTCAAAGTGAGGCCGGCATCGGTCAACGCGTCGCGGACCGCCACCAGCGCGAACTGCGTCGCGCGATCGAACTGTGACGCCCGATGCGGCGGCCAATACGCGCTCGCATCGAAGTCGGCAAATCCAGCCGCGAGTTGGTGCGGCCCCGCATAGATCTCGGGTGGGACACGCCTGATGGCGGATCTCGTCTCGGCGAGGGCGCAGAAGAACTCGGAAACCGTACGACCAACGGGGCTGACGATCCCCATCCCCGTGACCACGACGCGTGGCACGGTGGTCTATGCCGGGGCTGCCGGCCGCTGCGCGATCAAGCCGTCGATGACGGTCGCAAGCTCGCGGAGTGTTCGAACGCCGTTCACGGATTCCTGCGGAATGGACAGGCTCAACTTGTCTTCGAGCTCGAACAGGAACTCCAGAAATCCGAGCGAATCGATGCCGAGCTCGCTCACGGGCGCATCTTCGTTGATCGTCGTGGCGTCCACGCCAAACTGCTTGGCGGCCAGCTCCTTGATGGTGAGCAAGGTGTTCACGGCCGATCCTCGGGGTTAGTGCGTTGAAATTCAGCAATCTGAGCTGAACCGCCAATCATACACCCGCATCGACACGGTCACCCTCACGAATCGCACTAAATTCCCATAATGTCTCGATCATTCTGCCGTGTCCGCTGGGCTCTTGCCCTCGCCGCTTCCGCGGTTTGTTCGGCTGTCGCCCAGAAGGCCATTGCGCAGGATACGCCGACCGGACTTTGGGACACGATCAGCGACGTCACCGGCAAGCCGACGGGCGTTGTCGAGATTCGTGAGGTAAACGGTGAGCTCGTCGGCACCGTGCGCGGTTTGCTCGTCGCGGCCGACCCGGACGATAGCGTGTGCACCAAGTGCACCGGCGACCGAAAGGGACAGCGGATCGTCGGCATGGAGATCCTGCGTCACATGCATCGCGATGGCGACGAGTGGAGTGGCGGCGAGATCCTCGATCCGGAAACCGGCAAGACCTATCGTGCCAAGATGAAGCTTGCGGACGGCGGCAAAAAGCTCATCGTCCGAGGGTACATCGGCATCTCGCTCTTTGGGCGCTCGCAAACCTGGGTGCGACACCGTTAGCGGCAACGGCCTCGCGACGTCGTCTGGTGGGCACCGTTCCGTCCGGGCGTCGGACACGCCCCGCGCATTCGCGGCTGTGGCCGTTCGCACTGGCGTCGGCGCCGTACGGCAGTCTCAACGGATTGATCGCGCTCGGTCTGCCGTACGTTCTGAGGATTCACGGCATTTCCGTCGGTCGCATCTCGACGATCAGTGCGGTGGTACAGGCACCCGCCATCTGGTATTTCCTGTGGGCGCCCGTGGTCGACGTCGGACTCAGGCGCCGGGCTTGGGTGATGCTCCTCGCTGCCGCGAGCGCCATGTTCGCGGCTGTCGCGTTCGCAGGTGCCGAGACGGCGTCCACCCGGCTCCTGACGGTCGCGCTCGTGGCTGCATCCGTCTTCGTGCAACCCATCTCGAGCGCGATCGGCGGACTGGCGGCCAGCGTCGTGCCGAACGACGCCCGCGGCCGCGCGGGCGGCTGGTCGCAGGCCGGCACGCTCGCGGGAGGAGTTCTGGCCGGCGGCCTGGCTGTCTGGCTGACCGGCCGCGGCACGCCATGGACCAACGCGCTGCTGATCGCCGCAATGATCGGCCTGCCTTCGCTCGCCGTCCTCGCGGTGCGCGAGCCCGCGCCAGCGAAATCGCCAGTGCGGGAACACCTCGCGAGCATGCTGCGAGACGTACTCGTCACCTTGAGGCGGCGGCGGACGTGGCTCGGCCTCCTCTACTTCGTGAGCCCGATCGGCGCCGGAGCGCTCATGAATTTGTTTTCCGCCGTCGCGGGCGAGTACCACGCCTCAAAGGCAGTGCTGCTCGGTGTCGTGGCGATGGCGGGCGTGCTCACCCCGATCGGCGCGCTGCTCGGCGGCGCGGCCTGCGATCGTTTCGATCGATGGCTGGTCTATCCCACCGCGGGCCTCGTCGCGGCGACGAGTGCCGGATTGACGGCGCTCATGCCGCGCGTGCCCGCGACATATCTCGTGGGGGCGGCGGCCTACGCGCTGGCGACGGGATTCTGCTACTCCGCCGCGATGGCGCTCGCGCTCGAACTGGTCGGATTGCGCAGCGCGGCGAGCAGCACGCGGTTCACGTTGTTCACGGCGGCCGTGAACATTCCTGTGGTGTACATGACGCGGCTCGACGGGTTGGCACACGCGCACTTCGGCGTCCGCGGAATGCTCGCGGCGGACGCGCTGGCAAACGGCGTGTTCGGAGTATTCCTGATCGCGTGGTTCGCCCGGGGGAGCGTCGTCGGCCTCGGGCGAAGACGCAGTCTCGAGCGCTAGTAGCCGACCGCGCCCCCCGTGCTTCGCGGCTCGTACACGCCCTCCCACCCGCGCGCCCCGCGCAGGATCGCGTTCGTGTTCGCCAGCGAATGGATCGGCCGGAGCCGGTGTCCCATCGCGGTTAGCGAATCCATCGTCACCTGACTCAACCCGCCCTGCTCGTACGTGAGTGAGTCGGGCCATGCTTGATGGTGGATCCGCGGCGCGTACATCGCGTCGGCGAGCGACATGTGCTGGTCGATCACGTCGAGGATCACCTGCGTGACCGCGGTGATGATCGTCGGGCCGCCGGCGGCGCCGACGACCATCAGCACTTTGCCGTCGCGGCCGAGGACAATCGTCGGCGACATCGCGCTGAGCATGCGCTTGCCCGGCTGGATCGCGTTCGCTTCACCCTGCACGAGCCCGAACTGGTTGGGCTTGCCGGGCTGCGCGGCGAAGTCGTCCATCTCGTTATTCAGGAAGAATCCGGCGCCGTCGACGTACGCGCCCGAGCCGTAGCCGCTGTTCAGGGTCGTCGTCGTCGCGACGGCGTTGCCCTTGGAGTCGACCACGGAGTAGTGCGTCGTGTGCATTGGCTCGGCGGAGGCGGTGAACGTCGGCGAGCGCGTCGCGTGATGGGGATCGATCGTCGAGGCGAGCTTGCGCGCGTACTCCTTGCTCGTGAGCTCTTCCACCGGAACTTTCACGAACGCCGGGTCGCCGAGCTTGGTGTTGCGGTCGACGAACGACCGTCGGAAGGCCTCGGCCACCAGGTGTGTGTACTCGGCGCTGCCGAAGGCCGGGAGCTTGGACCAGGTCTCGAGTTGATTGAGCGTCTCGAGCATCGTGATCCCGCCCGACGACGACGGCGGCATCGTGAAGAGCGTATAGCCGCGGTAGGTGCCCTCGATCGGCACGCGCTCGATCGGCTTGTAGCGCGCCAGATCCTCCTTCGTGATGATGCCGCCGTCGGCCTTTTGCTCGGCGACGAGCGCGTCGGCGATCGGCCCGGTGTAAAACGCCGACGGGCCCTTGTCCGCGATGAGCGTCAGGGTACGCGCGAGATCGGGCTGCTTGAGGATCGAGCCCGGCGCCGGCGGCTGACCGTTCGCCAGGAACAGCTTGGCGCCGGCGAACTGGCCGATCAACCGGCGGCTCGAGTTAATAGATCTGTAAAGTGCCGAGTCGACGGTGAAGCCTTCCGAGGCGAGGCGGATCGCCGGCTGCATCACGTCGTGGAGCGACATCGTGCCGTACTTGGCGAGCGCCGCCGCCATGCCGGCCACCGAACCAGGGACGCCCACGGCCAGCCCGCCGACGAGACTCTTGTTGGTCAACTTGCCGCTCGCGTCGAGGTACATGTCGCGCGTCGCGGCGAGCGGTGCGACCTCGCGATAGTCGAACGCCGCCGCGCGGCCGTCGGCCATGTGAATCACCATGAAGCCGCCGCCGCCGATGTTGCCGGCGAACGGATAAGTGACGGCGAGCGCGAAGCCGGTCGCGACCGCCGCATCCACGGCGTTGCCGCCGCGCTTCATGATTTCGGCGCCAGCCGCGCTGGCGAGCCCGCTGTTGCTGACGACCATCGCGTGCTCGGCGACGACTGGATCGCGTCGCCGGCGATCGGCCCATCCGCCGGGGAAGGCGGCGGCCTGGACGGCGGGGACGGCGCTCGACGGGGCGCGATGGCACGATGCGATCGTGACCGCCGAGAGAGCGAGCGCGACGATGCGAGCGAGCGGCAGGCGAGCGCGAAGCATGGACGGGTTCCCGGTGTGGATTCGCCGTAAGATACTGGCCGAGAGACGAGGCTGCAGCAGCGGGGCTGTGGGAGTTCAGGAATGCCTCGGCCCCGGTTCGCTCTTGCGCGGCCGGGTGGCGCACTTGCTGCGTTCACCAGCCGAAACCATTCACCCGGAGTAGACATGCTGCGTCGGTTCGTTCCACTCGTCGCGCTTGCCGTCGCGGTCGCTTGCGGCAGCGACTCGAACACTCAGCCGACGTTCGCAACGATTGCCGGCACCTGGAACCTGCAGACCGTCAACGGCACCCCGCTCCCGTTCACCATCTCGCAAACCGCCAACGACAAGGTCGAAGTGGTGAGCGATGTCGTCACGGCGACTCCGACCGGGACGTACACCGAGGTGATTCAGGTCCGTGAGACGCTGAACGGCCAAGCCACCGTCACCACTGTGCCCGATGCCGGCAGCTATACGATCAACGGCAGTGCGATCACGTTGAGCTCGCCGCAATCGGGGAGCGTCACCGGAACGCTGAGCGGCAACAACGACACGTTCACGGCGGTCGAGGATGGGTTCGTCTACGTGTTCACCCGACAGTAGTCCGAGTCAGAGGGCGCGCGGCGACGCGCTCATGATCTTCCCCATCGCGTCGACGAAGGCGTTCCAGCTCTCCGTCGACGCGTTGAGCTGTCGGCGGCCCGCCGTCGTGAGCCGATAGTACTTCGCGCGACGGTTGTTCTCGGTCAGGCGCCACTCCGACTCGATCAGCCCTTTGTTCTCGAGCCGGTAGAGGGCAGGGTAGAGCGAGCCTTCTTCCACCTGCAGCCGATTGTCGGTCACGTGCTGGATCCAGCGCGCGATGCCGAAGCCGTGCATGGGCTGCCAGCTCAGCGTCTTGAGGACGATCACGTCGAGGCTGCCCTGCAGCAGATCGAGATTGGCCCGCGCCACGGCTCCGTCCGTCAGAGTGTCTCAAGAGAATCTTAGATGCCGCGCCTCGCGAGTGCCACGCGCGTCGGTGTGCGGTGCTGCCGTCGGACGTCGCCGCACAGCGTCTCCGGGTTCCCCGTATCGACACGCGCATGCCGGGCCGCACCTTGGACACGTGATCCATTGACCGACCGGCAACAGGCAGGACCAGGAGGACACCATGTCAGGTCGAGTAGTGCGTCGGCTGGCCGGACTCGCCGCGGTAGTCGCCGTCGCGCCGGGCGTGCTCGGAGCGCAGCAGCTCGCGGACAAGATCGTCGTGACGCCGTACATGGGCGTGTACGTTCCGACGAATGACATCGCGAAGATCGGTGTGGGCGCCGGCGCCGCGAGCCTCACCGCGAACATCAAGCATCAAACGGCGTTGGTCGGCGGCCTGAATCTCAGCTACTGGCTGACCGATCGCGTCGGCATCGAAGGTGGCGCGGCGTACACCAAGAGCGGGATCAAAGGCAACCTGCTCGTCGAGCAGCCCGGCGGCACGGTCGCCGAGACCGGCAGTCAGTACGCGCATGTGTGGCTCGGCAGCGCCAAGCTGATGCTGCAGGTCCTGCCGCAGACCAGCGACTTCAATCTCCGGCTCGGCTTTGGCCCGGCGATCATCTCGCGCGCCGGCTCGGCCTACGGCTCCGATGCGCAGCTCAAGGTCACGGGC
>DATJIZ010000262.1:0-9241 GCA_035492735.1 Gemmatimonadaceae bacterium
TGCGGCCGAACTCCACGCCTTCCTTGGTGTCGTAGGCGATGCCGAGTCGCACCAGCGCGTCGGCGAAGCCCATCACGCCGAGTCCAATGCGGCGGATGCGCTTGCTCAGCGTGTCGATCGCGTCGAGCGGATACCTGTTGACGTCGATGATGTTGTCGAGGAAGTGCGTCGAGAGCTGGATGTCGGCGCGGAACGCGTCCCAATCCATTTTGCCGTCGCGCACGTAATAGCCGACGTTGATCGAGCCCAGGTTGCAGACGTCATATGGAAGGAGCGGCTGCTCACCGCACGGATTCGTCGCCTCGTAGGCGCCGAGGTGGGGTACGGGGTTGTAGCGATTGGCCTCGTCGACGAAGAACACGCCCGGCTCGCCGGTGCGCCAGGCGCCGAGGATCATGCGGTCCCACACCGTGCGCGCGTCGAGCTGTCCGGCGACTTTGCCGTTGGACGGATCGATCAGGTCGTAGTTGGTGCCGGCCTTGACGGCGTCCATGAACTTGCGCGTCACGGCGACGCTGATATTGAAGTTGGTCACCTGCGTCAGGTCTTCCTTGCAGGTGATGAACTCCATGATGTCCGGGTGGTCGACCCGGAGGATGCCCATGTTCGCGCCGCGCCGCGTGCCTCCCTGCTTGACCGCATCGGTCGAGGCATCGTAGAGCTTCATGAAAGAGACGGGTCCGGAAGCAACCCCCGTAGTTGACCGGACCATCGATCCCTTCGGGCGCAGGCGCGAGAAGGAAAAGCCGGTACCGCCACCGCTCTGATGGATGAGCGCCATGGCGCTCAGCGTGTCGTAGATGCCGTTCTTGCCGTTGGCGAGCGCGTCTTCGACGGGGAGCACGAAGCACGCGCTGAGCTGGCCGAGTGGACGGCCGGCGTTCATGAGCGTGGGCGAGTTGGGCTCGAACCGCCGCTGCGTCATGAGGAAGTAGAACTCTTCCGCCACCTGCTGCACCGCGCCTTCGCTCGCCCCGTACCGCCGATCGGCCTCGGCGACCACGGCCGCCACGCGCCAGAACAGATCCTCCGGCTGCTCGACCGGCTTGCCCTTTTCGTTCTTCACCAGGTAGCGCTTTTCGAGGACGGTACGCGCGTTGGCGGAGAGCGAAACGGGCCCCGGCGGCGGGTTGACGGGAAGAGTCATGGTGACAGTGCTCCTAACGAAAAAAGTACGAGGTGAAGCGAGCGAGTCGATTTTTTGGAGCGATTGGACGACCGGAGGGTGACTGCCGATCCTACCGTTTTCTGCGACGTCGTGGCCGGCGCGCATGAAGCGCAGTCTCAGCGCGAACGAAATCGCGGGAGGGAACTGCGGGGCGGCATTTTACCGACGTTCGTGTTTCCGCGCCAGTAGTAATATAACTGCGTGTGCAATCGTGACTTACGAAAAGTCGATCACGAAGCTGAATGTGGGCGACTGCTTGCGTTGATAACGGGCCGGACGGTGGGCAAACGTCCGAGCGCTCGAGGGTTCGGAGAGTCGAGAACTCGAAGTGCCGCATGGACAACTCCAACGGTGTAAAAGACTTGGAATCGAGCGTCGCGCTGGGACGCGCCCACCGGCTGGCCGGGTCTCTTAAGGCCCCCGCCCGACCGCCGTCCGGCCATCCGGTGAGTGCGTTGCTTCGATTCACGTGCTGCATCATCCGGACCGGTAGCGATTCTGGAGCTCGAGATAGGTGTCGACCGTTTTCCGAATACGGTCGCGGTCGTCGGGCGTGGTCTGGCGGATGATCTTGGCCGGAACGCCGAGCACGAGCGAATTGGCCGGGATCTGCATGCCCTCGCGACACACGGCCCCGGCGCCGACGATCGAGCCCGACCCCACGCGCACACCGTTCAACAGGATCGCGCCCATCGCGATCAAACAATCGTCGTCGATGATCGATCCGTGCACGATCGCCCGATGACCGATCGCCACGCGCTTCCCGATGATCGTCGGAATGCCCTCATCGGCGTGCACGATCGTTCCGTCCTGCACGTTGCTGTCGTCGCCGACGGTGATCGAATCACTGTCGCCGCGCAGCACCGCCGTCGGCCACACCGACACGCGGGCGCCGAGCGTGACGTCGCCGGTGACGACGGCGGCCGGATGGATGAAGGCGGACGGGTGGATGTGCACGGGCGACTGCTCGGGCGACGGGCGACGGTGGAAAAAAGAAATTAGCGCGACGAAGCGGTCGCGCCATTCTTGACAAAGTCGCGGCGTTTTTCGGCGCGTCGCGGTCGAAAAAAATAACCGTTGACAGTGGAGATGGGCGCGTTACGTGACTAAGACCATTCCACTTCTCTAATCCGCCCGTGTCGGTCCTTCCGTCTGTGTCCGCGTTCCAGGACGTTGTGGCCGGCGTGGCGCTCGCCGGCGTCGCGGCGATGCAGGCAGCAACGATTCGGTGGCGCGGACGCCGCTGGAGGAACCGACATTGACGCATGCCCGGGGAAAAGCGTGATGGAGAAGGTCTGCTTCACGAAGGGCTGACGCGCTCGGTGATTGGGTCCTTCTACGACGTCCATCGGGAGCTGGGGTTTGGCTATCGCGAATTGATCTATGCGCTCGCCCTCGAGCGGGCGCTCGTGGCGAAAGGGCATCGAGTCGATCGCGAGGTCGCCGTGATGGTCTACTTTCGCGGCGAGCCACTCGCCAGGCAGACGCTCGACATCGTCGTCGACGAGAAGCTGATCGTGGAGCTCAAGTCCACCGAGCGGCTTCCGCCGGACGCGACGCAGCAGCTCTTTGGCTACCTGTGCGGCACGAACCTGGAGCTCGGGCTGCTCCTCCACTTCGGCAAGCAACCCAGGTTCTACCGCACCATCTACGAAAACAGGTTCAAGCACCGCCGCCGCGAGCCCAATTGATCCCCCTCCGTTCTTGTCCGTTCCTCCGTTGGTGTCCGCGCACCAGGTTGTTGAGGCTAGTGTGCCGCTCGACTCTTTCGCGCGGGCGCAGCGTCAAACGACCCGAAACGCGGACACAAACCGAGGAACGGACACTGACGGAGTGACGGCGAAGCGGCACGAATGGGGTGGAACGGCGGATGCGCTTGGCGCGCACGAGCCGGGCGAGGACGGCGTCAGCGCACCCCTTCCGCCCGTGCGAACAGGGCCGCGCCCGACGGGTCGTTGCGCAGCGGGTCGAACACCTCTTCCTGCGATCGCATGCTGAGCAGCGCGTCGTACCTCGTCACCGCCGTGTCGAGCGCCGCGATCGCCTCGGCGTGCCTGCCGAGTCCCGAGAGGAGCAGCGCCAGTCCGCCGTACGAGATGGGCTCGTGTGCACTGCGCTGGCGAAGCTCGCGCAAGATCGCCTCGGCTTGCGCCCGGCGGCTGGCGACTGCGTACACGTAGCCGAGCGCGGCCAACGTCGTCGTCGGGCGTCCACCGGTGAGGCGCAGCGACAGCTCCTGTTCGGCGATCGCCTCATCGTACTTGTGTTCGTGCACCAGCACGTACGTGAGCAGCGCGTGTGCCGTTTGCATCGCCGAGTCAAGCTCGATCGTGTGCCGCAGCGCCGCCTCGGCGGCCGCGTAGTGGCGCGCCTCGAGCTCCACGCGACCGACGTTGGCGTTGATGATGAGCGTGAGCGGCTCCAGCTCCTGCGCCTTGTGAACCTGTCGCACGGCCTCGTCGAACTGGCCGACGTGTGCCAGCAGCTCGGCGTACCAGTGCCGCGCCCGCGCGTTGCCCGGGTCGAGCGCGACGGCATGCCGGAACGCTTCGAGTCCGGCGCCATTCTGCCACCGGTTCGCGTCGGCCTGGCCGATGGCCGCGTAGGCATCGGCCGACGTGCTGTCGAGCGCCAGGGCTTTTCTGCCGGCGGCGAGCGCACTGTCGGCCATGGCGTTCATGTCCAGGTCGGCGTAGTCGACGATGACGGCGTAGGCGAGCGCCAGCCCCGCCCACGGCGCGGCGTACGACGAATCTCGCGCGATCGCCTGCTTGAACAGCTCGATCGACTTCTCGAGCGACGCGGTCGTGCGGCGGTTCCAGTAGTACATGCCCTGCAGATAGAGGCTGTGCGCCTCGGGGTCGGACGTGGCAACCTGGACGAGTCGCTCCGACTGGCCGCCGGCCAGCGTGAGTCGCAGACCGGCCACAATGGCCCGCGCGATGTCGTCCTGGACGGCGAATACGTCTTTCATCGTACGGTCATAGCTGTCCGACCAGACCTGCGATCCGTCGGCGACCTTGACCAATCGCGCCACGATGCGCACGCGATCACCGGCGCGCTGGACGCTGCCCATTAGAATTGTCTCAACGCCGAGCGCGCGACCGATGGCCCGGGCACTTCCGCCGGCATTCGGGGCCGCGGCGGTCGGATCCTGTGCTGCCACTCGGAGCCCCGGCAGCTTGCCGAGGACCGTCGTGATCTCCTGCGTCACGCCCTCGCTGAAGTACGCGTTGCTCTTGTCGTCGCTCAGGTTCGCGAAGGGCAGCACACCGACGGACTTCGGAACGTCGGCGGAGGCCGCGCCGAACGATGCGCGACTCCGAAGCAGCACGACGCCAACGGTGACCACCGCGACGCCGCTCACGGCCACCAGCGCGGCGCGGCGCAGCCGTCCGGTGGGCGACGCCCGGACGCGGAGCCCGCCGCCGGTCGTCACCATCGCGTCGAGCGCGCCGACAACCTCCTTGGCTGACTGTGGTCGGTCACCGGGCTGCTTGGCGAGACTCCGCATCACCAGCTCGGCGAGCGGCGGCGAGAGGTCGGGCCGCGCGGCGGCGATCGACGGCGGCTCGGTCGTCACGTGCGCGGCGAGCGTCTGCTGCGGCGTCCGCCCCGCGAACGGCGGCGCACCGGTGAGCATCTCGTAGGCGACGCAGCCGAGCGAGTACAGGTCGGCGCGGTGATCGACGCCGGGATCGGCCGCCGCCTGCTCGGGCGCCATGTAAGCCGGCGTGCCAAGCGCGACGCCAAAGGACGTCAAGGCGGCCGTCGAGGTCTCGTGCTCGTCACGAGCCTCGCCGGTTCGCGCGGCGCTCAGCGCCTTCGCCACCCCGAAGTCGGTCACGGCGACCACGCCCCCGGCGAGCAATACGTTGTCCGGTTTGATATCGCGATGCACGACGCCGCGTTCGTGTGCATACTCGAGCGCGCTCGCCATCTCGCGCAGGATGCGAATCGCCTCGGTCGGGGCGATCGGTCCGCGCTCGAGCCGGTCGCGCAACGTCTCGCCCTCCACGAACGGCATGGTGTAATACGGAATGCCCGACGTCTCGCCCGCGGTGAGCAGCGGGACGATGTGCGGGTGGTGCAGCCGCGCAGCGAGCGAGATCTCGCGCCTGAACCGTTGCGTGGAGACGGTTCCGGCCATGTCATCGGGCAGGACTTTCACCACGACCTTGCGATTCAGCGCATGCTCATCGGCAACGAACACGCGCGACATGCCACCACCGCTGAGCTCGCGTTCGATGGTATAGGCTTCGCCGAGCGATTGCTGAAGTTGGTCGCGGAGCCAGGAATCCCGCATGGGCGCGACGTTACGGCCGGGCTCGCGGAGGCGCTAGGTCCATCGCGCCTCGCGACGTCTCATTCGGTCATGCCGCTCGTCCGTCTCGTGTCCGTCCCTCCGTTTGTGTCCGCGCACCAGATCGTTTGATCCGGCAGTGGCGCGAGGGCCTTGAGCGCCTCGCCGACCGTAACGACCTGAAACGCGGACACAAACCGAGGAACGGACCCGACCAACGGCATGACGCTCATCGGCGTGGCTCGGCGTACGTGATCCGCCAGATGCGCCCGGCCTTGTCATCCGTCACGTACAGCGCGCCGTCGGGTCCCTGCGCCAGGCCCGATGCCCGGTGCTCGGCGCCCTGCGGACTCACGATACCACCGGCGAAGCCGGTCGCGAACGGCGTCTGGTCGACCGCGTAGCCATTCTTGAATCGCACGAACGCGATCTCGTAGCCCTCTTCCGGCAGCGGCGATCGCTTGGCCGAGCCGTGAAACGCCACGAACGCGCCGTCCTTGTACTGCGCCGGGAACATCTTGCCCGTGTAGAAGAGCATCGACATCGGCGCCCAATGCGCCGGGAACGCGAACAACGGCTGGATCATTCGCTCGCAGCGGTCGCTGCGCTGCTTGTCGCCACCGTACTCCGGCGCCACATAGCGGGTGATCTTGAGACCATTGTAATAGCAGTACGGCCAGCCGAAGTCGGCGCGCACCGTCGTGATGCGGACCATCTCCTCCCACGCCGCGGTCGCCGCATCGAGGTCGCTGTAGAGCGCCGGCCAGGCGTCGTGCAACCCATCGCGGCCGTGCGAGACGGCGTAGACGGTCGTGTCGCCGGGATTCACGGCCAGCGCCATCGCGTTGTACAGCCCCGTGGCAATGCGGTTGCCTTCGGCGATGGTCTGGTTGGTTCGTTCCGGCCGAAAGCTCCAGATGCCGGCGCTCGTCTGCAGGTCGGGACACGGATCCTTGGCCGGCGTCTGCGGCTGGTCGTTGGGCACGCAGCCGTCGCTCAGCGCGCCGACGTTCACGATCAGATTGCCGCGCAGGTCGATCGCCAGGCTGTGGTCCGGAATCGGCCGCGTAGCGAGACCGGCGACGATCGTGTCCACGCGCTTGTGCGGAATGAGCGAGTCGGTCAGGTGAAAGCGCAGCACGGCGCTCGCCGTCGACGCATAGAGCACCGAGTCGCCGGAGAGCACCACGCCGTGCACGCCGGCGTCGCCGAACTTCTCCTCGACGTCGGCGTGGCCGTCCTTGTCCGTATCGCGAAACGCCAGCACGCCGCCGGGAATGCGGCGTTGATCGAGCGCGCCCACGAACACGTCCCCGTTCGACCGCACCGCGATGTGCCGAACGGGGCCGGCGCTCTCGGCGAACACCGTCGCGCAAAAGCCTGGTGGCAGCTTGATCGTTTGGTCGCAGCCGCCGCTCGCCGACGTGGCCACTGCGCGCTTTCGACACGCGCCGGCCGCGAGCATTGCGACAGCGAGCGAGGCGAGCAGCGCGACGCGTGCGCTCAAAACGAGATTCCCGAGACGACGTACGCCTGGACGCTCGGCCGGCCGAACAGGGCGCGATTGTACGTCGGCACCGCGAAGCCGAGCCGGAAGCGGTACGGCGAATCCCACGACAGGACGCCGAGGTTCAGGTTGAGCTCCGCGCCGACAGATGCGATGTCGAGCTTTGTCGTGAGCGTCGAGTCGCCGGTGTTGCAGACCTCGCGTCCCATTCTGATGTTGGGGCACCACGCCGTACCGTAATCCGTGAACAGCGACAGCGAGCTGCGGTCGAGAAAGAACGGCAGCGTACCGGGCGCGCGTCCGGTGAGGAGGAGCGGAATGCGATACTCGGCCGATCCGACCAGTGCGCGCGTGCCGACGAGTGAGCCATCCTCGAATCCGCGCACGGGGAAGGTCTTTCGACCTTCGCCGATCACGTAGCCGGGGATGATCTGGAACGTGCTGCCGCTCACGCCGCCCACGGTGAAGTAGCCGCTGGCGCGATCGTCGGCGTAGCCCGCGGCGCCGCGCAACGCGATCACGTGGTGCGCGAAGCCCGGCAGATCGAGCGACTTGTACGCGCTCGCCGAGGCGACGGCACTCAGGCTGGCTGGTCCCCTCGCGGCGACGCCGCTCCGCAGTCGCTCGCGGATCGTCGTGTTCAACTGCACGCCGTCCTCGGGCGAGATGCTGAACGGCGGGCGCTGGTAGTTCGCGAAGCCCGCGCCGGCGATCAGGCTGGGAAAAGTCGGCGTGCCGAGCAGGCCGGTCGTGTCGAGGCTCGAGAGCGGCACGTTGGCGGTGGTGGCGTGGCTGCGATGCTCGATGCCGGCGCCGCCGGTGAGCGAGAGCGACGTGCGGCTGCGCCGGCGGAGCCAGGTGGCGAGCGCGTCGCCGCTCCACGTGCGGCGGCGCACGGAGCCGATGATCTGCCGCTGCGGATCGCGGGAATAGGCGCTGCCGAGCGATTCCCATTCCTGCGCGGCGTCGAGCTGAATGATCGGCAGGCCGAGCCCACTGTACTGGTATGAGAGATCTCCAACGACGCCGGTGTTGTTGGTCGGCGCCTCGAGCGTGGCGTTGATGGCGTGCCGTCCCACGACGTCGTAGCCGCTCGTCATGAGGCCGATGCGGTAGCCGCCCTCGATGCCCTGGTCCACCGTCGGCAGCCAGTAGCGCGGGTAGAACGTGCGCCAGGCGCTGTAGCGGTGCACCGGGCCGCTGTCCACGAGAACCGGCGCGGCGCTCGATGCCTGCGTGACGTCGTAGTACGCCACGACGCGCTCGGCGCCGACCGGCGTGCAGCAGGGCGCGACGCCGAGATGGTAGCCGTCGGCGCGAAACACGACGGCAGCGGTGCGATTGCCGACGGGCGCCTCGGTCGGCTCGAACAGTCCGGTCGCGGCGTTGCTCAGGCGGTAGGTCACGGCGCCCGCGTAGTTGGGCGCGTCGCCGAACAGCTCCGCGTACACCTGCGCCGAGCCGTCGCGATCGGAGCTGTAGAGAATGCCCGCGTCGTTCGGCAGCCAGCTCGGCGTGGCCTCGACCGAGTGGCCGCTCGACACCGTGTGCACGATGCGGCCGAGCGTGTCGATGACGACGATCTGCGAGACGTTGCCGTGCAGCCAGCGCGACGCGACGACGCGATCGCCGGCGTGCGACCAGCGCGGCTCGGTCCACTGCTCGTCGTAGCTGCCGAGGGTGAGCGGCGTGATGCGCTTGCCGTCGCTCGAGACGCGCACCAGGCGCGTGGCGCCGGGAACGATCTGCGCGGCGACGATCGCGCCGTCGGCGCGCGCGTCGGGGCTGGTGAGCCGCTGGCCAAACGTGAGCTGCCGCTCGCGACCGCGGCGCTGGACCCAGAGATCGGAGCGGACCTGGTACGGATTCACGTAGTCCGTCTGCGCGTAGAGCAGCCCGCCGCCGGCGATCGGAACGTTGGCCGACTGGCTGTTGCGCCGGCCGATGCGCGTGCGCTTGCCGGCGAGCGTCACGCGGTACGCGCCGAACGTCTGGCGGCCCGGCGCGCCGCTGTAGACGATCGACGAATCCGACAGCCAGCGCGGCGCAAACACGAACACGCCGTCGCTAGTGAGCTGGCGCCATCCGGCGATCGGCTGCGATGGCAGGTTGGCGACCGAGCGCGCGATCGAATCGCTGAAGTCGTGCCAGGCGCGCGAGAAGCTCACGCCGAAGCTGTGCTTCGCGGGCACGTCGATGAAATACGGAATCAGCTCGGCGCTCGACTTGTCGACGAACGAGCGTACGCTCGCCGCGCCGCGCG
>DATJIZ010000263.1:0-13510 GCA_035492735.1 Gemmatimonadaceae bacterium
GCGCGCGACCAAGGACATTCGATCCCGCTCGCCAATCGAGCGGCTGCGCGAGATTTGTCTCGCACTGCCCGAGACGAGCGAAGTGGAAGCCTGGGGCGAGCCGACGTTTCGCGTGAAGGGCAAGATCTTCGCGATGCATGCGTCCGCGGACACCCATCACGGCGCCGGCCGCCCGGCGGTGTGGATCCTGTCGGTGAGCATGGAGCAGGATCTGGTCCTGCGTGCCCGCCCCGACCGCTACTTCAAGCCGCCCTACGTCGGACCGAGCGGCTGGATTGGTGCGTGGCTCGACAGGAATCCGCCGTGGAGCGAGATCGCGGAGCTGCTGCGCGACGGCTGGCGTCGCCGTGCGCCCAAGAGGCTCGCCGCGACGATCGACTGAGCGGTGTCGCTCGCCGCGACTGGCGCGGCCTCGGCAACCGTCAATTCCAGGTCAGCCCGCGCAGCTGATCGAGGTTCAGGTTTCCGCCCGACAACACAACGGCTACGCGCGAGCCCGCGGGCAGCTTGACCAGACCATGCAGCAGGGCGGCGACGGGCGCCGCCGCCGCGCCCTCCACGACGAGCTTGCATCGTTCCATCACCCAGATCATCGCGTCGAAGATGTCGCGATCCGGCAGCGCGACGATCTCGTCGACGAAGCGCTGCACCACGGAGAGATTCAACTCGCCGACTCGTCGCACGCGAAGTCCGTCGATGATCGTCTTGCAGTCGATCGTCTCGAGCTTTCCGGATTGCACGCTGCGCTGCATCGCCGGCCCGTCGGACGATTCCACGCCAATCACTTTCGTGCTGGGGTTGTGGCTCTTCACGGCCATCGAGACGCCGGAGATCAATCCACCGCCGCCGATCGGCACGATCACGGCATCGACCTCCGGCCAGTCCTGCACGATCTCGAGCCCGAGCGTTCCCTGGCCGGCGATCAGCTGCGCGTCGTCGAACGGATGGACGTAGGTGAGTCCCTCGTTGCGCACGAGCTCTTTGGCCTTCTCGTTCGCCTCGTCCCAGATCGTTCCGTGCAGCACGACTTCGGCGCCGTAGGCCTTGGTTGCGGCGATCTTCGCGGGCGTAGCGTTCGTGGCCATGCACACCACGGCGCGAATCCCGTGAATCCTCGCCGCCAGCGCGACGCCTTGCGCGTGGTTGCCCGCCGACGAGCAAACGACGCCGCGTTTCTTGTCAGCCTCCGGCATGAGGGCGAACTTGTTGAGCGGTCCGCGGATCTTGTATGACCCGACGCGCTGGAACATCTCGGCCTTGAGCCGCACGTCGTAACCCGTGGCCTCGCTCAGCTGGCGCGATGTGAGCAGCGGCGTGTGCTTGATGTGCGGCGCGATGCGCGCGCGGGTCTCGATATAGTCGTTGAGCGTCAGCGTCAGCATGTCGAATGCAGAGTGGGTTGAGTCAGCGTTCAGCCAGGAAGATGCGATCCGGTCCTAGGCGGCCGCCAGAATGTTCGCGAGCACCTCGCCCGCTCGGCGACAGTCGGTGGTGCTCACGTCCAGGTGCGTCACGATCCTGATTCTCGTCGGGCTCCACTCGGCCACGCGCACGCCCTGGCGCGCTGCTCGCTCCACGACGGCGCTCGCCCGCAGATTCGACGTGATGTCGATCATGAGAATGTTCGTATCGGGCGGGACGATGCTCGCGGAGCCGACGCCCTCGAGCATGCGCGCGATCAGTCGAGCGTTGTCGTGGTCCTCGGCGAGCCGGGACATGTGGTGTTCGATTCCGTGGAGCGCCGCAGCGGCGAGAATCCCCGATTGTCGCATCGCGCCGCCGAACAGCTTGCGCGCCGTCCACGCGCGTTCCATCGCGGCTCGTGAGCCGGCGAGCGCCGCGCCGACCGGCGCGCCGAGGCCCTTCGAGAAGGCCACCATCACGGTTTCGGCCGGCTGCGCGAGCTCGGCCAATGAGATGCCGGTCGCGATCGAGGCGTTCCACAATCGCGCACCGTCGAGGTGCAGCGGCACGCCATGCTCGTCGGCCACCGCGCGAATAGCCTTCAGCTCGGACAGATCGGTGAGCTTGCCGCCCGCGCCGTTGTGGGTGTTCTCGACGCAGACCAGACTCGGTGCCGGATAATACCGAGAGCGCTCGCGAAACGATCGTCGAAGGTCGTCCGCGCTCATCACCAGCCCCGTCGGCACGACCGCCAGAATCTGGGCCCCGCTCAGCGCCGCTACGCCGGCGATCTCGCTGTGGACGATGTGGGCGTCGACGTCGGCGAGCACTTCAGTAGCGCGCGGCGCGTGCAGCCAGACCGCGGCCTGGTTCGCCATCACGCCGCTCGGAAAGAATAGCGCGTCCTCTTTGCCGAGCAGCGCGGCGACCCGCTCCTCGAGTCGCCGCGTGGTGGGATCGCCGTCCCGCTCGTCGTCACCGACTTCGGCCGCCGCCATCGCGGCGCGCATGGCCGCCGTCGGCTTCGTGACCGTGTCGCTGCGCAGGTCGATCGTCATGCGGGGAATATGGCGAGCCCCACATTCCCCACGCCAACTACGGTCGCTTCACCTGCGGCACCTGCACCGTGGTCTTCTTCGATCCGATCACCGGTTTCTTGACCACCAGCGTCTCCGTCTTTGTTCCGACGACCGGCGTGTTGACGGTGTCGGGATGGGTGGTCAGCGTTGGCATGTGCAGGGTGTCCTGGGTCGTCTGCACCGAGATGTCCGATGGCCGTTTCACGACGACGTCGCCGTTCTCCGTTCGTTTGCAGCCGACGAGCGCGACGAGCGCGACGATCGCGCTCGCGGCGATCACGCCGATGGATCTCTGCATTGGTTCCTCCGGCTTCAGTCGATGCAGGCTCAGGTGCAACTGATGGGCCATGGACTGCGCTCGAGATCGCGTCGCGGGGGGATCGGCGACTGGAATCGGATGGATCGTCGACGGCAGTCGGGATCGTCGACGGGCTGGCGGAATCTGGGTTGAGGGCTGACCGGCAACCGGTTTTCGGTGGCCGGTCTACCCGGCGGTCCGGGACAGGTCACGACCGCGCCAGCGGTGCCGCCGCCGCGCGTCGACGAGTTAAAGATGCCGAGGCGCGGCGTCCAGAGCGTCCGCGGTAGAGTGCTGTCCCGCCGCCGCGCCGCCCCGGTCACCGACGACCGGTTACCGGATAACCGAAAACCTACATCCCCCGTCCCGACCTCGTACCGAACCCCCGCCGAGCCACCGCCTGAACGACCGGGGCCTCTACCTATTCAGTGAATACCTCTCGCTGCAATCTCCTCACCCTCCTCAGCTCGAACACCTGCCCCACCTCGCCGCCGAGGATGAAGATCAACGCGGCGTAATAACACCACACGACCACCACGACGATCGCCGTCAGCGTGCCCGTGTACAGCGACGCCGGGTTGAACGTCCGCGTGTAGTACGAGAACGCAGTCCGCGCTGCCTCGAAGCACGCGGTCGTGAACGCCGTCGCCACCCAGGCCGACTTGGCCGGCACCCGGCGGACCGGGAGATACTTGTACAGCGCGAAGAACATCGCGGCGAGGAACACGATCCCGAGGATGCGTCCAATCCAGTAGTCTACCCGGCTGATCACGTCGTTCTGCAGGCCCACCGTCACGAGCGCGTGGGAAGCAAGTCCGACGTACGTGGTCAACGTCACGCTCGCCACGAACAGCAGCGTGGCGACGATGGTGATCTTCACGTCGAAGATCTTGCCGGCGACGATGCCGCGCTCGCTCTCGATGTCGAACACGCTGGCCAGCACGGTGCGGAGCGAACCGAAGAGCCGCGTCGAGAACCAGATGAAGCCGATCGCGCTGTAGATCGTCGTCGTCGTCCGCGTGCGCAGCAGATCGTTGATCAACTTGTGATAGGGCGAGTTGATCTCGGAGTGCGCGGGGAGCAGGCGGTCGATGAATTGCGCGACCTCCTCGGTCGAGCTCACGGTGCCGCGGTAGAGCATCGGCAGCAGGTACGTGACGCCCGCCGCGAGCAGGAGGAGGAACGGCAGCGCCGCGAGCAGGATGTTGAAGGCGATGCCGCCGGCAAGGAAGAGCGCGTTATCCTCGCCGCTGTTGTCCCACACGCGCTTGACGTAATCGCGTAGCGTCCAGCCAAGGCTGACGTAGAACGGTCGCTTGGCGGAGAGCGAACGATCGCCGGCGATCGTGGTGATCGTCAGTCTCCGCTGGATTCGTCTTTGCCGAGCGCGGCTCCGCGCGTCCGTTCGGTCGACGCCGGCTCGTTATAGGCCGCTTTGGTGTCGGCGATCCGCTGCTCGAGCTCCTCGCGCGCCTCGTGCGCCGCGGCGCGACCGGCTTCCATGGCGCGTTGCACCTGGCGCCGCTTGAGATCGATCGCGTCGCGCGTCGAATCGATCCGCTCCTCGACGCGCCGTCGGGCATCCTGGAAGGTCTCCGTGACCGTATCCGTCACGTCGTTCGCGACCTGCTCGGCCGCCCGGCGGACCCGCATCGCCCGCTTCTTGATCTGCCGGCGTGTCTCGATGCCGGAGCTCGGCGCGAACAACAGGGCGAGGCCAGCGCCGAGCGCCATGCCCACGAGGAGCGGCGTGACGCCGGCGGAATGCTGCTCGATCACGACCACGCGGTCGTCATCATCCAGATCGTAGCGCGACATGGCTGTGTCCTCTCGGCGTTAGCGCTTCTTGGGAACGGGCTTCTTGGCCGGAAGCGGGCGCGCCACCGACGGCATGTCGGGTCGAGCATGCTTCCCGTTGACGGCGGCCGACGACTCGTCGCCATCATCTTCGCTCTGCGGGCCCGCGTTCACAAGCGCGAGCACATCGCGGCGCACGTCCTCCACGCTCACGCCCAGGAGCTTGGCCGCTCGAACGGCATCGCCGCCCGTCGATGCGAGCGTGCGCAGCGCGAGCTGCCGCCGCGCGTCGGAGACCGACGAGCCCACCGGAATGGTCAACGACGTCGGCACTTCGCCGGCGCTCCGGAGGTGGCGCGGCATGATGTCGACGACGCTGATCTTGTCGCCGCGCGCCATGATCACCGCGCGCTCGACGGCGTTCTTGAGCTCGCGCACGTTGCCCGGCCAGTGATACGACAGGATCCAGTCCCACGCCGCGGTATCGAAGTCCGAGATCTGCTTTCCGTTCTGACTCGAGAAGCGGGCGAGGAACTCGTTCGCCAGGAGCTGCATGTCGTCCATGCGCTCGCGCAGCGGCGGCAGCACGATCTCGACCACTGCCAGCCGGTAGTAGAGGTCCTCGCGCAGCTCTTGCTCCGCGATCGCCTTCTGAAGGTCCTTGTTCGTCGCCGCCACGATCCGGATGTCGACCGAGATCTCCTTTTTCCCGCCGAGCCGGCGCACCTGCCGCGATTCGATGGCTCGCAACAGCTTGACCTGGATGTCGGGCGGCATCTCGGCGACTTCGTCGAGGAAGATCGTGCCGCCGCTCGCCATCTCGAACGCACCGGGCTTCTCGGTGATCGAGCCGGTGAACGCGCCCTTCTCGTGGCCAAACAGCTCGTTCTCGAGAATCTCCTTGGGGAGCGCCGCGCAGTTGAGGGCGAAGAACGGACCCTTCGAGCGGTCGCTCTTGGCGTGCAGCGCGCGCGCGACGAGCTCTTTCCCCGTGCCCGACTCGCCGAGGATCAGCACGCTGGCCGTGGACGGAGCGACGGCGTCGATGATCTGATAGACGCCCCGCATCGCCTCCGACTGGCCGGTGAGCTCGCCGTAATGCGTGAGCCCCTCGAGGCGCGACGTGAGCTCACGGTTCTTCTGCTGGACGTTGAACTTCTCAAGCGCCTTGGGAATCAGCGCCTTGAGCCGGTTCAACTTCTCGGCGTTGAGCGGCTTTTCGATGTAGTCGTATGCGCCCTGCTGCATCGCCTGCACCGCCGAATCGACCGTCGCCTGACCGGTGATGATGATGCACTCGGTCGGGATCTCCTTGGTCTGCAGCTCGCGCAGCAGGCTCAGGCCGTCGATCTTGGGCATCTTGAGATCGGCCAGCACCACGCCGTAGCGGTCGTCGGACAGTCGCTCGAGCGCCTTCTGGCCGTCGCCCGCGATATCGACGCTGTAGCCTTCGTCCGCCAGGATCGCGCTCAGCCCGGCCGTGATCGACTGCTCGTCGTCGGCGATGAGTATTTTGGCATTTACGTGCTTCATGCGATCTCGCTCACGCCCCGCTGCGGGGGAAAGTAATGGATATCGTGGAACTGTCCACGTGGACCTGAATTCCCTCTCGGCTCACGGCGTCGACGATCGCGCCGTCGATGCAGCATGACGCCGGTTCGGCATCACGGCACTCGAGTCGCAGCGTCGGACCGGTCCCATTCGTCTCACCGTGACACACCACGTGCGACCACGCGTCGGCCGCGCTCAACGCCGACGCGGCGATGGCCAGCCGCGCCGAATCGGCGTCCACCGACGTCGCACCTAAGACGTCCAACGGGCCGGTGAGATCGAACCGCCGGCCCTGTGAGCGCGCCGCCGGCCCGACCAGCGCGTGCACGTGTCGAGTGAGTCGCGCGATGTCCGTTGGCGTCCTCGCCGACCGGGACAGCGCGAGGAGCGCTTCCGTCGTCTCGATGACGATCCCCAGCTGATCCGACGCAGAGTTCGCATACGATGCCACGGCCGTCGCCGCGGTGCCGGCGCGCTCGCAGCGCGAGCGTACGACCTCGAGGTTGACCGCAACGCCATTGAGCGCCCCCTTGAGCTCGTGCGCCGCGCGGCCGCAAAGCCGCTCGAGCGCGTCGAGCCACAGTTCGCCGACACTCGCCGGCATCGTCGCTCGCTCAGTCACTCAGCTCGGCGTCGTCGGGCGCCGCGGCCACCGACACTGCCTCGGTTGGATCCGGTCGGTGTTGCTCCGGGGCTTTGACGAACTGCTCCACGACCCTCGCCGTGCCGTCGATCGCCAACTGCCTGAAGAGAAAGGTGAACTTCTCGTCGTACGCGTCGGCGAGCCGCGCCTTGGCATCCTGTGGGAGATCCCACAGCTGCTGCTTGAACGGGCCGAGCGCCTTTTTCCGCGTCTTGTAATAGAACTGTTCGTCGGAATCGGTCGGCTTGCGCTCGTCTTTCGCGTTCGCGTCGAGCCACTCGTAGATCGTCGTGCGAAGCTCCGCCGGCATGTAATCGTACAGCATGTTCTGGAAGTTCGTCGCCAGGTGAATCTCCGCCGTCTCCCGCTTCGGAAAATTGTGAAATGCGCTGTCCGGCAGCGTCGACGCCCCGTGCTGCACGGCACCGGCGAGCCCGTACTCGTCGCGCGCCACTTTGGAGAGCCGCTCGAGTGTGTCGAGATCAAGCTTCACGTCGGCGATCGAGCCGTCGGGCAGCACGACACCGCCGTGCGATGTGCCGGACTGCACACTGATCTTGGACAATCCTTCTACGCCCGACGGAAGATTGCGCGTCAAACCGTCCATGTACGCGCGCAGCTCCTCGACGGTGCTGTTCTGTGTGCCGACCTCGCCGATCTCCCCGCCAACGGAGATCGTCACGCCGTTCGGCTCGAGCTCGCGCACCGTCTTCAGAATGTCGATTCCGACCTCGTAGTTCAGCTTCTGCTGCTCGTCGAGGCTCGACTTGGAGATGTCGACCAGCGTCGAGGTGTCGATGTCGATGTTGTAGAAGCCGGCGGCGATGGCTTCGCGCGCGAGCGCCTTGACCGCTTCCACCTCGGTGGCGGGATCGGCGGCGAACTTCTTGGCGTTCACCTGAAAGTGGTCGCCCTGGATGAAGACCGGGCCGCGAAAACCCTCGCGCAGCGCGGCGGCGAGCATCACGGCCACATATTCCGTGGGCCGCTGCCCCGTGTACGCGATCTCGGAGCGCGCGATCTCGAGGATGAAAGCGCCCGCGTTCAGCTCGATGGCCGTCCGAAAGATCGACCGGGCCGTATCGTACGCCATGCCGCGCACGTTGATCGCCGGCACCGTGAAGCCGTGCGTCTTGCCGCGGCCGCGCGCCATGTACAGATCGTGAATCGACGCCGCCCGCACGCCCACCGCCTGACCGATCTCCCAGATCAGCCAGCGCGCGTGGTCTCGCTCGCCCCCGCCCCCGCCCCCGCCCACGCCATCGGCGAATACGGCCGCGCGTACCAACCGGTCCATGTCAGCCGAAGCCAGCGCGGATTCGTCGGTGACGCGGACACGGCCGTCGCGCACCACCACGGCTTTGCCGAACAGAGAATTGAGGGACTCGATTGTGTCCATAGGGAAGATCTTCCAACGCTCACGATGAGGGTGGGTTCCACTCGAACCGTGCATCCGGCTTTGGAAGCAGGTTCCATTCCTGCCGGGCTTGCTCGGCGTCCGCCCGGCCGAGCATCGCATAGGTGAATTGCTTCCCGAGCTCGACTCCCGGCTGATCGAGCGGATTCACGCCATACAGCTCGCCGGCGTAGATCGTCGCGATCTCCAGCAGCATGAACAAACCACCGAGGTGCCAGGCGTCGACCCGGTCGACGTGAATGGTCAGGTTCGGCCGCCCGCGCCGTGCCAGGGCGCCTGCCGTTGCCCGTTGCTCGATCGACAGAAGCTCACCCAGGCGATGACCACCCAGGTAGCCCAGCTCCTTCACATCGGAATGTAATCTGGGAATCGCCACGTCCGCCGCGATCTCTCTCACAGCCACGAAGGCCACCGTCTTGTCCGGCGGGCCTTCCATGAAGAGCTGCACCTTGCTGTGCTGATCCGTGGCTCCCAGCGCGCCCAGCGGCGTCGGTCCCACGCCCTTGTCGCCCGCCTGCCGGTGCTTCCCCAGGCTCTCCGCCCACAGCTGCACGAACCAGTCGGCCAGCTCGCGGAGCGGATCGGAGTAGGGCATGAGCACGTGGATGTGCCGGCCGAGCGTGGTATCAGCGAGATACTCGAGGCTGGCGAAAAGTCCGGCCGGGTTGTCGCGCAGGTCGTCGCCCGCGCAGCGGCGCGCCACGTCGTCGGCGCCGGCCAGCAGCGCGGCGGTGTCGATGCCGACGAGAGCAGCCGGGAGAACGCCCACCGGCGTGAGGACGCTGTAGCGCCCACCGACCGCAGGCGGGATGTCGAGGGCCGGGATCTGCTCGGCGCGGGCGATCTCGCGCAGGGCCCCCTTCTGCGGGTCCGTCACGAAGACCAGGTGGGCCTTGGCGTCTGCCGTCTGCTTTGCCAGCCGCTCGCGGACGACGAGGTACTGCGCCATGGTCTCCGCCGTCCCGCCCGACTTGGACGTCACCACGAACAGCGATCGCTCGAGATCGAGACGCTCGAGCAGCGCCGAGATGGTATGCGGATCCACGTTGTCGAGCACGTGCAGCCGTGGCTGGCCGCCTCGCTCCTGAGCGGACAACGAGTTCCATCCCGGCCTGAGGAGCGCGCTCCGGAGCGCGATTGGTCCGAGCGCCGAACCGCCGATCCCCAGCACCACCACGTCGTCGTATTTCCCGCGAGCACGCCCGGCGAATTCGGTGGACTGCCGGTGCAGCGCCTCGTCGGTCGGAAGCGCGAGGAACCCGAGCTCGCCCGCATCCCGCCGCCGCACCAGGCCCGCGTGCACCCGGCGGAACACCTCGGGTGCCTTGCCCCAATCGCCAGCGGAAATGCCGCCGGCGATCACCTCGCCCATCATGTTGGTGTAGTCGATGCCGATGGTCATGTCAGTCGACGCGGACGGTGAGCCCATCGAACGCCGGCGTGATCCCGCGCGGCAGCTCGGCCTCGAGGTCCGCGTGGAAGTTGTCGTGCGTCAGATGGGTCAGGTACGTCCGCTCGGCGCCGATCTCGCGCGCCGCGCGGACCGCTTCGGGAATGCTCAGGTGCGTGGGATGCTCGGTGCGGAAGAGTGCGTTGATCACCAGCACACTCACGCCGCGCAACAGGTCCATCGCGTCGGGCGGGAGCGACTTCGCGTCAGTGACATACGCCAGCGGCCCGATTCGGTATGCAAAGACCGTGACATTGCCGTGCGGCACTCGCACTGGCATCACCTGCATGTCGTCGATCACGAACGGCGTTCCTGAGTCGACCGGGTACGGCTTTCCTTCCGGCTTCGATGTGCCGGGAAGTGGCCGCATCGCGTCGTCGAAGATGTAGCGGAACTTGGCCTCCAGCTCGTGCAACGTTTCACTCGGCCCATAGATGGGCATCGGCGCTTCACGGTTCGTCGTGATCGCGCGCAAATCATCGATCCCGTGGATGTGATCGGCGTGCGCGTGCGTGAACGCCACGGCATCCACGCGATCGATCCCCGCCGCAATGAGCTGGAGCCGCAGCTCGGGCGGCGTGTCGATGAGCAGGCGCGCACCACGATTGCTCTCCACCACCGCGCCGACTCGCGTGCGCTTGTCGCGGGGATCGGGTGATCGACAGACGTCGCAGTGACACCCGATCTTCGGCACCCCAAAGCTCGTTCCGGTCCCGAGAAAGGTGAGCTTCATTCTCGCCTCGCCCGACCCGTGCCGAGCGCGGTCACACGGTTTCGACCTTCATGAGGTTCGTCGTCCCCGGCACGTCGAACGGCACCCCTGCCGTCACGACGACGCGATCGCCAGGACGCGCCAGATCGCGCCGCTGCACGGCCTCGAGCGCGAGCCGCACCATCTCGTCGTAGGTGTGACAGTGGGGCACGAGCTCCGGAATCACGCCCCAGACGAGCGCCAGCTGCCGAAACGTGCGCTCGACGTCGGTGAGCACGAGGATCGGCACGCTCGGTCGATGCGATGCCACGACCCGCGCGCTGAAGCCGCTCTTGGTGAACACGATGAGCACCGGCGAGCCGAGCATCGTCACCGCCGCGCTGCTGGCCGCGGCGATGGCAAACTCGGTCGACACGGCCGTCTCGGTGTGGCGACGGTCCTCGCGCCGCCCCGGATTCGGCTTGCTCTCGATTTCGGCGATGATCCTGCTCATCGCCTCCACGGCGAGCCGCGGATACTGACCCGCCGCGGTCTCCGCCGACAGCATCACGGCGTCGGTGCCGTCGAGGATCGCGTTCGCGACGTCGCTCGCCTCGGCCCGCGTCGGCCGCGGGTGCGTGATCATCGACTCGAGCATCTGCGTCGCCGTGATCACCGGCCGGCCGAGCCGGTTGCAGAGCGAGATGATCTGTTTTTGTGCGTACGGCACTTCCTCGAACGGCAGCTCCACCCCCAGATCTCCGCGGGCCACCATCACGCCGTCCGACGCGCGAATGATCGTCTCGATGTTCTCGAGCGCCGAGTCCTTCTCGATCTTTGGCACGACGAGCATCGACTTTGGAATCATCGTGCGCAGCTCGGCGATGTCCTGCGCGCGGCGCACAAAGCTGAGTGCGAGATAGTCGAGATCCTGCGAGACCGCGAAGGCGATGTCCTCGCGATCCTTGGCCGTGATCGAAGGCGCCGAGACCTGCACGCCCGGCAGGTTGATTCCCTTGTGGCTGCTCAGTGGTCCGCCGTGCAGCACCCGCGCCGTGACGCACGGCTTGTGCACTTCGAGCACCACCAGCTCGAGCAAGCCGTCGTTGATCAGGACTCGATCGCCGACGTGGACGTCTTCGGCGAGCAGCTCGTACGTCACGGGTATGTCATCGCCGTGCACCTGGCCCTCGGGGCCAAGTACCACGTCGCTGCCGTCGGCCAGCTCGCGCGGCGCGGGAAGATCGCCGATCCTGATGCGCGGCCCCTGCAGATCGCCGAGGATCGCGATCGGGCGGCCGGTCTCCTGGCCCACTTCACGAATCAGCCGGATCGTGGCCGCGTGCTGGTCGTGGGTGCTGTGCGAGAAGTTGATGCGCGCCACGTCGAGCCCGGCGTCGACCAGGCTTCGCAGCGCCTCGCGCGTCGAGCTCGCGGGGCCCAACGTGCAGACGATCTTCGTTCGGCAGTAGCGCAAGTGCGGTTGGGGTGGGGCGTCGGCGGGAAGTTTCGTCAACGACTCTCGACCAGCTCCTTGCCGAGCGCTTTGGTTTTCTTTTGTAGACCGGCAATGAGCTGGTCGAACGACTTCTGGAAGCTCGCCACGCCGTCCACGAGGAGCTTGTCCGTCACGTCGCGCATCAGGATGCCGTGCTCCTCGAGCGCATCGATGCTCTGCTGCGCCTCGTCGACGTCCACGTCGACGGTGCGCTTCACCTCGCCGTGATCGAGGAACGCGGTGATGGTCTGTGGCGGCATCGTGTTCACCGTGTCCGGTCCGATCAGCTCCTCGACGTACATCACGTCGCGGTACGCGGGATTCTTGGTGCTGGTGCTGGCCCAGAGCGGCCGCTGCACCGTGGCGCCTTTGGCGGCGAGTGCCTTCCACCGGCTGCTGGCGATCGAGTTCTGAAACAAACGATACGCGAGCTTGGCGTTGGCGATCGCCGCCTTGCCTTTGAGCGATTCGAGTGCTTGCCGATCCTTGGCGCCGCTGTTGATCGCCGCGTCGAGACGCTTGTCGACTTCGGTGTCGACGCGGCTGACGAAGAAGCTCGCCACCGAGTGGATCGCGTGAATCTCCTTGCCCTGCGCGAGCCGATCTTCGAGGCCCGCCATGTACCCTTCGATCACGCGCTGGTACGCCTCGAGTGAGAAGAGCAGCGTGATGTTCACGTTGACGCCATTCGCGGTGAGCTTGCGCACCGCCTTCGCGCCTTCGACCGAACCAGGAACCTTCACGAACACATTCGGGCGGTCGACGGTCGCCCAGAGGCGGGTCGCTTCGGAGATCGTGGCCGTAGCGTCGTTGGCGGCCGCCGGCGACACTTCGATCGAGACGAAGCCGTCGCCGCCCTTCAGGCGGTCGAACGTCGGCCGAAAGATGTCGCAGGCGTCGCGAACGTCGGTGGTGGCGATGAGCTCGAACAGCTCCATCGCCGTGAAATCGCCCGAGGCCGAGCGAATCTGATCGTCGTACTCGCTGCCCTCGGCGAGCGCCTTCTCGAAGATCGTCGGGTTGGAGGTCATCCCGGTGAGCGCTTCGTCGCGGATCCGCCGCGCGAGATCACCGTTGCGGAGGATCGTGCGGTCGATGAAGTCTAGCCAGATCGACACGCCGGCATCGCGGAGGCGCTCGAGGCGATTGTCACTCACGATCCATTCTCCATTGAAGCCACATATTCGCAAGCTAGTCGCGCTACTTGCCGGTGTATACGATCCTGTAGATGCGTCCGCCTTGGTCGTCCGCCACATAGAGCGAGCCGTCGGGTCCCTGCGCCAGCCCGGTCGGCCGATGGTTGCCGGCATTACCACGACCGGTCCTCGTCGTCGCGAACCCATCGGCGAAGATCTCGTATTTTGCCGCGGCCTTGCCGCCGGAGAGCGGCTGGAACACGACGTTGAACCCTGCCTGCGGTTCCGGTGCGCGGTTCCATGAACCGTGGAAGGCGATGAACGCACCGTTCTTATACCGCGCGGGGAACATCGTGCCGGTGTAGAACATGAGCGCGTTTGGCGCCCAGTGCGCGGGGAACGCGGCGACGGGCTCCTTCTTCGTCGCGCACTCGCCCACCTTCTTGCCGTCGCCACCGTACTCCGGCGCGAGCACGAGCTTGTTCTCCTCCGTCGAGTAGTAGCAGTACGGCCAGCCAAAGTCGTCGCCGCGGTTCACCTGCAGCA
>DATJIZ010000264.1:0-13156 GCA_035492735.1 Gemmatimonadaceae bacterium
GTGGACGTGGACTGGACCGTGGAGGCGCCGCAACAGCGTCGAGTGTTCCGCGTCGACCGCGTGCGTGCGGCGGCAGCGGGCGCGAGCGTCGAGCAGATCGCGCAGACGCTCTACCTCGCGCTCTCCGGCGCGCCGAGCGGGATCGCCGCGTCGCCAACGGCGCGCGAAGGCACGACGATCGTTCCGCGGCTGCCGCTCGAGTCGCGATCGTCGGTCGACGCGTTGCTCGCCGTACCCGTTGCCACCGCGCTCGGACCACAACCGCTCGCCCGATTCGTGACGGTGCTGGACTCGACGCGCGAATCGGCGCGCGTCCGGAAAGATCTGCGGCCGGCGATCTATGTGACCGGCGACGTCGCGGGCGAGATCGAGTCGCCGGTCTACGCGATCCTCGAGATGAACAAGAAGCTCGACGCGATCAGAGTGAACGGGGCCTCGATCGCGCGCTACAACGCCGTGCAGCCCGACCGGCTCGACCAGACCGCGATCAAGTGGGACGGCGAATGGCAGGTCACGATCGAGGTCTTCCGCGATCTCGGCTTCGCCTTCGCCATCGTGCTCGTGCTGATCTATGTGCTCGTGGTGGGCTGGTTCCAGTCGTTCAAGGTGCCACTCGTGATCATGGCGCCGATTCCGCTCACGCTGATCGGCATTCTGCCCGGACATGCGATCAGCGGCGCGTTCTTCACCGCGACATCGATGATCGGGATGATCGCGCTCGCCGGGATCATCGTGCGCAACTCGATTCTGCTCGTCGATTTCATCCAGCTCGCCGAGGCCCGCGGCCGCTCGCTGCGCGAAGCCGTGCTCGAGGCCGGCGCGGTCCGGTTCCGACCGATCGCGCTCACCGCGGCGGCGGTTGTCGTTGGCGGTCTGGTGATGGTGCTCGATCCGATTTTTCAGGGGCTGGCCGTGGCGCTGATGAGCGGCGCCGTGGTTGCCACCCTGCTCACGATGATCCTCGTTCCGATCCTCTATTGGGAGCTGCGGCGCCGCGAGCTGGCCGCAGCTCCGCGTCCGGAGAATACCAATGAAGATGCTGGTGCTCGTGTACAGCGGCTCGAGCCCGCAGCGGATTTCGTCGCTGCTTGATGCGCACCACGCCGGTGGCTACACGGAATTTCGCAATGCGCACGGCGCCGGGAGCACCGGACGGCGCGAGGGCTCGCGCGCCTGGCCCGGCGAGTCGACGCTGTTCGTCAGTGTGCTCCCGGCCACGCAATCCGACGCGCTCGTGAGTGCTCTGCGCGCCGAAACGACCAAACTCCCGGCCGGTGAACGGCTCCACGTGGCCGTGCTGCCGACGGAAACCTTCTTCTGAGAATGCCACCATGTGCAACGATCGAGTCATTCGCCGCTTCGCCGGCCTGTTCGTGCTGCTGTCGGTAGCCGCAGGCTATTGGATCTCGCCGCTCTTTTACCTGTTCACGGCGTTCGTGGGACTGAACCTGCTGCAGTCGAGTCGCACCGACTTCTGCCCGCTCGAGCGCGTCCTGGGATGGGCGGGACTCGCCGGTTGCCAGCCACGGAACGCCGGCCGCGTCTCCAGCGAATGACGCGGAGGCAAAGGGCAGGTCGCCGAGGGCCTCGTACGACGAGTGTTTCGGATCTTCGGACTTGCCCGAACGAGCGCGTTGCATACTTTGAGCACGTGCCGAACGCTCGGGACCGGTGAATCGCTTCCTCCGTGACAGGCGCTTCAGCCGCGGCAGGACCGCGCGGCTGTTCCTCGCCTTTCTGGCATTCGCCGGAACGCAAGCCGCGTTCTTACGCGGCGCGTTTCCGCACGTGTCGCGCGTCACGACGATGCGCGTCGTCGAGCAGAGCGCGGACGCGCCGATGCAGTCGTCGCTGGACGAAGGCCGCCTTCCGTCGCGGGCCAGCCGGCGCGGGGGCCCCACCGTCGGAACTTCCGCGCCGGTGACGCCGGAACCCTCGGCGTTGCTCGCGCCGATACGAACGAAAGCTTTCGCGATCTCGCTCGAAGTCCCGCCAAACTACGTTCCGCCGCCGCTCTTTCGCCCTCCACGCGTCGATTGAGGTCATCTCACGCCTCGGACCATCCGGGTCCGCGGGCGCGCTGTGGACTTCAATCCGTCGCTGGGTGCGACAGGAACAATGAGCGCTTCCAACTGGTCGAATCCGTTCGGCGGCTGGGATGATTCGCCACTCGTGTGCGCGACCGATGTCATCCGCCGCTGGACGCGCCTGATCCAATACGAGAGTCCGTGGTCCTCGATGCCGCTGGACGATCTCCTCGGCACGATGCGCGCGGTGATGAGCGAGCTGCTCAACGAGGGCCGCGACGTCGATCACGACACGCGACTGCGACGGCTCGTGCATTCCGCCCACGATCACGGCGCGTTTCGCTCGGCGCAGCGGCTCTCGCAGGCCGAGCTGATGGCCGAGATCGAAGTCGTCCGCGACGCGCTCGACCGCGCACTGCGATCCAACGGCATGGGCCCGCGCGCCGCGGAGGAGATGCTCGCCACTCTCGACGGCGAGTTGGAGCTGGCGCAGCGGGCCGCGGTGCGGGGCTGGTATCGGGGCAGCGTGCGGCGCCAGACCGTCGCCGGGAGCTGGTTCGACAGATTGCTCGAAGACCTCGAGTAAGCAGCGGCAAACCACTACGAGCCCGAGGGACGCCGGCACAGGCTACATTCACGCCGGTGTCCCCACGCAGTCGTTTCATCGCCGCGCGCCTGGCGTACGTCGTCATCGTCCTGCTTGCGACGCTGGCGAACCTGCACGCCTCCGCCGACCTGACCGCCGTACACGGGCGGCTCATTCGCGCGCTCACACCGTCACTCACCTGGCGAGACGCGGTCGACGGTCTCCGAAACGTGGTGCTCTTCGCGGGACTTGGTGCCGTGTGGGTGGTGACGTCGCTGAGCGGTCGCGCCACGCGCGAGATCAGACCCGCCACGCTCATCTCGTTCCTGCTTGGCGCGACCGCCGAAGGCCTGCAGCTCCTGTCACCCGTACGTACGTCGAGCATCATCGACGTCGCGACCAATACGCTCGGCGGATTCGCCGGCGCGGTCGCCACCGTCGGACTGCTGGCCACGATTCAGCATGCGCGGCGCGACAAGTCGTACCTCGGCATTCCGATGCTCCTCGTTGCCGCGCCCTACGCGCTGGCCGCCGAATGCGAGGCGTTGGCGCCGCTCTTCCACTCGGCGCCGTTGCCGATGATGCAGGGCGGCCCGCTGACGCGCCTCACGATCGCGCTCGGAGCGGCGATGCCGCTCCACTGGCGCGAGATCCCCCTCGTGGACGTTCCGCTCTTCGGTGCCGCCGGCTTTCTGCTCGTCGCGCTGCTGCGCGAGCGCGGGCAATCGTTTCGCGAGGCCGTGCCGACGGTCGTCTTCGGCGCCGGGGCGGTCATGGTCGTGTCCCATGTCATGCACGGCGCGTTCAGCCTTGCCGTCCGCTGGGAGGCGATTGCGACCGACGCGGCGTCCATCGCGCTCGGCGCCTGGGCGGCGTGGCGATGGCTGGGCCCGATCACGCGTGAGCACCGCGGCGCGGCGCGCGTCCGACTCATGATGATCGCATACGCGGTGTTGCTCGTGTCGTGGGGTTGGCGGCCGTTCGCGATCGAGACCAGCGGGCGCGTGATCGCGGACCAGATAACCCCGCTCGCACTCACCCCGCTCGCGTCGCTCGCCGAGCGCGTCGACGTGTTCAGCGCGCTGCACGTCATGCAGCAGTTTCTCCTGTACTTGCCCGTGGGCGCGTTGCTCGCCGTGTGGCCACTGCGCCGCGTCGGGCGGCTGGCGAATCTGCGGCCCGGTGTATGGCTCGCCGCGGTCATCGAGCTGGGGCACATCGTCGTGGCGGGTCGCACCTTCGACGTCACGAACTTCCTGCTGGCCGCCGCCGGTCTCGCAGTCGGCTGGGTCGCGGTGCGCCGCTGCGGATTCGCGACCTACGGCGAGCTGGTCCCCGCGGGCCGCCGTCACGCGGCGCCTGGCTGAGCTGAGGTTGTCAACGGCGCGCGGATTGCACGGCTGAGCTGTCGACCGACGTTCGCGTCGGTGTGCGAGCCGAAGGCGGCGTGCGCGTTTGAGAAGACTCCTCGAGACCAGGATGGTTGCGATGGCACACGACACACAGGCACGAGATCCGGTCTGCGGCATGTCCGTGGACACGGCCACGGCGGCCCATCGCTCGACATTGGAGGGCGAGACGTACTACTTCTGCTCGGCGGCCTGCAAGCGGATCTTCGACGCGGATCCGACGCGGTACATCGAGCGCAGCATGCCGATCCCCGGGGCTCATGCCGCGGGCGATGCGACGGGACCGGATCTCGAGCGGCACGAACCGCCGTTTACCAAGCGCGACGGCATCGTCGCACCGAAATTCGGCTCCGCGGGAAGCGGCGGTGCGGAGTACGAACCGCTGCCCGAGGCCCATGACGATCCAGGAAAGAGAGATTAGGGATCGAGCGCTCTCACTCCGGCCTCCACGGCGCCTTGATTCGAATGGGCACCGCCGTCTCTCCCCAGTGAATCCGCATCACTGCTTCGTCGCGTAGCACGAGTGGAAAGTAGATCGCCAGCGTCTCGATGTGCGACACCGTTTCCGGCGCCACCTCCACTCGCAGCGCATCATGCGATGGTCCGGGATACGGTTTGTGGAAGGTGTGCGCCGCGCGACTGAGGATGAACGTCCACGGCGCATGCTCGCGCGGCACGAGCCAGAGTGAGTATTCGCCGGCTTTGACCTGGTGGCCCTCGAGCACGATGTCGTGATCGATCACCATCCTCGTGGCCGAGTCGGCGCCGGGGTGCCACACGCTGTCCCACGGCACGAGCGCGCCGAACAGCGTCCGCCCGCGAGCGACCGGCCGCCCGTACTCGATGGCCACGTGGGTAAAGGCGACGTCCTGCGTCAGACTGGCGCGCTGGCTGAACGGGTAACCTTGCGCGGACATCGAGCTGACGGAAACCGTCAACTGGAGCACGGCGAGCAGTGTGGTCCAAGCCTGCGATCGGTTTGGCATGATGTGTCGCATGATTCTCGAATGCGTGGGCTCACCCGCGGGTTCCCGGATCATAGCAGTGTTCCAGGCAACAATGGCGCGGTCCACCAGGTGTCGCCGCCGGCGCGGACCAGCAGCGGCCGCGGTACGATCGTCCGATCGCACGGTCCGTCAAATGCCGTCATACTGTTCGAGAAGCCTATACTGGCGACCTTATGCGCCTGCTCGCCCTCCGAACCGTGCTCGTGGCAACCGATCTCGACAGCGCGTCGGCTGCTGCCATCGAGACCGCGCGCGCGCTGGCCACCGCGGCCGGCGCCTCGCTCCACGTCGTGCACGTGGACAGCGCGGGGCCCACGGCGGCCGTGCTCGACGCGGTCGACGGATTCCTTCGCCGGTGCGGCGTCGCGCCGACCGTACGCCACACACACGTGCTGCTCGGACATCCCGCGCATTCGATTCGCCTGCTCGCCGATCGCATCAAGGCAGACGTGATCGTCGTCGGTCCGCATCGCGAACGGGTCGCTGCCGACGGCAAACGTGCCCTCGGGAGTACGGCGCTCGCGGTCGTCACGGAGTCATTCGCGCCGTGCCTTGTGACGCGCTCGTCGTTGCGCGTTCCGCTCGATCGTGTTCTGGTCGCGGTCGATCAGTCGGATGCGGCGCGCGGCGCGCTCGTCGTTGGGCTCTCGTGGGCCTCGGCACTGCGCGCCCCGGCCACGCCAGCACAGCCGAGCGCGGCGTCCACGATGCTGGTCCTGCACGTGGAGCCGGCATCCGCCGCTCGCAAATTCACTGCGCTGTCCAGTCAGGACCGATCCGGCAGCCTCGGCCCCGAACTGGAGCGGATTCGTCGCGAGGCTGGCCCATGGGCACACGTGTCGATCGAGTCCGTCACACGCGCGGGCGACGATCCGGCCGCCGGAATCGTTGCCGCTGCCACCGAACACCACGCCAATCTGATCGTCGTCGGTACGCGCGGACTCGGCCTCGATCACACCGGCCGGCTTGGCTCGGTCGCTGAGCGTCTGGTGCGAACCTCCGGAATCCCGCTGTTGCTCGTACCGCCGGCGGTCTGGACGTCGTACGCCGCCGCGAAGGCTTCCTGATCGCAGAGATACCGGACGACCTGTTCCGCGGTGTAGCGAGGATGCTCGGCGAAGAAGGGTGCGAGCGACAACAAATCGTCGCCGCTCGTCACAAGCGGAATTTCCTCGAAGCCGAGCGTCGGCCGCCGCTGCGGCTGCCCGATCGTCGAGATGAGGCCGTTGCAGAGACACCGGCGACCATCGGTGTCGGCCGCGTCGCCGCCCTTGGACACGTACGCATCGACCGGCTCGGCGGGGCAGCGGTACACGACTCGGCCCTCGGCGGTGCGCACGGCGGCGCGCAGATAGCCGAGATCACAGGTGCGCGGTCGCGCCGCGTGCCGCTCGGCGTCGCCGGCACGCTCGACGATCTTGAATGGATATCCCGTCGGCGATGCGCGCGGATCGGTTCGAAGCTGAACGGTCCCCGACGCTACCGAGGCGACGACGCTTTGCCTGAGCGCCGGGTCGAGCCCGGATTGTTCACAGAATGCGAATAGCGTTCCGACCTGAATGCCCGTCGCTCCGACGGCGAGCGCGGATCGCAGGCCGTCGGGTGAGCCGAAGCCGCCGGCGAGCCAGAACGGAACGCCGAGCGCGCGCATCTTTTCGTGGTCGACCGTGTCTCGCTCGCCGTACACCGGCTCACCGCGATCGTTGAGTCGCAGTTCGCCGCGCGGCGGCGCATTGTGTCCGCCGGCCGTCGGGCCTTCGACCACGAACCCGTCGACGCGCCCATTGGACTTGCGAGCCAGCGTAGTTGCGAGCGAGGCCGCGGATACGACGGCGAGGAACGCCGGCCGACGAAGCGGTACCGATGTGATTGCGCGCGAGAGGCAGGGCGATGGATCGAACGTCAGACACTCGTTCTGCTCACGCGGAAGTCCCGCGATCTCGAACCGGAGCTCCGTCGGCCGGTGATTCGCCAGTGCGTCGAGTGCGCCGGGAATTTCTCGAGGAATGCCGGCCCCCATGATCACGACGTCGACACCGGCCAGCATCGCGCCGTAGAGCGACGGCAGGTTCGGCATCTGCACTTTCGTCAGGAGGTTCAGCCCGACCGGATTGTCGTGTCCTTCTTTGGCGAGCCACACCTCGACGAAGTTCGCCAGCACCGTGACCCGCTGGCGCGCGGCGCTCACCACCTGCTTGTACATGGGCAGCGCCTTGTACGGCGCGCCCGGCGCACGCCCGGCTGGGTTGAAGTAGCGCTGCAGAATCTCGTCGCCCACCGCCGATACCGGGAACGCAGCGATCGCGCGGCGCAGATGAGCACCGGGATCGCCATCCTGCAACCGGCGCACGAACACCGTGTCGAGCATCGATCCCGAGACCACGCCGAGTTGCCCGCATCGCGAGACGGCGTTGGCGAGCCTCCAATCGGACACGGCGACGCCCATACCACCCTGAATGATGCGTGGGAGCGCAGAAAGAAAGCTCATGTTGTTTGCATGACGATCGGCGGCGGGGCTGGGGGAATCGCCGCGGGAGAGTGGCGACCGCTGTCCGCTACCGTGGTGGGACGACGAGCAACGCATCGGGGTAGTGGGCCTCGAGCGGTGCCGCTCGAAACCCGGCGACGATCGCCGGGTACGCGCTCGAACAATCGCCAAAGACGAACACGAGAAGCAAGGTGTCTCGGCGAAATCATTGAGCGACGCGGCATCCATCGCTTATGATGCGAATCTCCGGGCGCTCGAAATGCACCATTCGCGTCCACCGTGAACGATTGCTCCGCTCATCATCATGCCACTGCTGTACTACGTCAACGTTACCATCCACGTACTGGCCGCCATGCTGTGGCTTGGTGGAATGTTCTTTCTCGGCGTAGTGGGTGCTCCGGCGTTGCGTGCCGTGGAGCCGCCAGCTCTCCGCCAACGATTGTTTCAGCAATTGGGAATCCGATTCAGATCCGTCGGCTGGATCGCGATCGCGATCCTGGTGCTGACCGGCATCGTCAACCTTCACTACCGTGGGTGGCTGCACTGGGACGCCGTCCTCGCATCGCGCGCCTTCTGGAGCACCGCGGTGGGCACGGCGCTCGCCATCAAACTGCTGTCGGTGACGGTGATGATCGTCGTGAGCGCGGTGCACGATTTTTTGCTGGGACCGATCGCCAGCAAGCTGCAGGCGGGCACGCCGCGCGCGGTCGCGTTCCGCAAGCGCGCCGCCTGGCTCGCGCGCGTCAACGCGCTCCTCGGCGTGGTCGTGGTCGTCGCGGCCGTTCGGCTGCCGAGGTAGCGAATGTGAGGGAATCCCCGTCGCCTTGCGGGCATTCTCCGCACAGGACTTCAAGCGTTCGCTGACGCAAGACGCATCGCGTACGAAGCAATTTCCATCGCGTACGACGCAATCGCGCGTTCGGAAATTCTTCAGAGAGACATGCCATGCGTTCCCGCAACCTGATCGCTTCCACTATCGCGCTCCTCGCTCTGGCGGGTGGTGCCATCGGACTCACGGCGGCTCGCCGCGGTCCGTCGGTCGAGCGCGTCGATTTCGAGAAGGTCGTTCGAGCGACCACGCCCGCCTTTGACGCCCGGCTCGCGCCGGTGTCGGACGCCGATGTCAAGGAATTCCGCATCCCGATCAAGGACGCGACCCTCGAGATCGCAAAAGGCGTCACGTACCAGGGTTGGACTTTTGGCGGTACCGTTCCCGGTCCCGCGCTTCGCGTTCGCGTCGGTGACCAGGTCCGCATTACCGTCGTGAACGAGTCCCCCATGCCGCACTCCATCGACTTTCACGCCGCGCGCATCCCGGCGAACGTCGCGTACCGGATGATCATGCCGAAGGACTCCGTGCAGTTCGAGTTCATGGCGCGCGATGCTGGCGCATTCCTGGTTCACTGCGGCACGCCGCCCGTGACGATGCACCTGATGCAAGGCATGTATCTGCCGATCATCGTCGACCCGCGTGACGGCTGGGGCACCACGGCAGACAAGGAGTTCGTGCTCGTACAATCGGAGTTCTACGCAAAGCCTGGCGACTCCACCAAGGTGAGCAGTGTCGTACCGATGCAACCCGACTGGCAGGCCGAGCAGGCGAAGCAGGCCACCTACGTCGCCTTCAATGGGCGCGCGGCGCAGTACAAGGACAACCCGCTCCGCGTGAACGTCGGCGACCGCGTGCGCTTCTTCGTGGTCAACGCGGGCCCGAACTTCGACAGCGACTTTCACGTCGTCGGCGCGATATTCGATCGGGTCTACCCCGACGGAAATCCGCGTCACGTGCTCGAGGGAGTTCAGACCTACGGCATTCCCGCCGGCGGCGGCGCCGTGTTCGAGACGGTGTTCGATCGCGACGCGAGCGGCGAAGGCCTCTACCCGTTCGTGACGCACAGCTTTGCCGATGCGGAGAAAGGAGCCGTCGGAATCATTCAGGTGGGCGCGCCGAAGCTGTTCGCCCACATGAGCCACTAACGCGGAGGACCGATGTCGATCATTACCATCGAGCCGCGCACGGACTCCGCGGCCGTCGCGATGGATGCCCTGCGACGCATCGTGCGCGCGCTCCGCAGCGCGCACGTCGAGGGCCGCGCGATTCGCGGCGCGAGCATGGCGCAGCTGTTCGTGCTGCGAGAGGTCGGGAAGGCGGGCGTCATCACGATCGGCCAGCTCGCCGAACGCACGGCCACCGCGCAAAGCTCGGTCTCGGCGGTGGTCGCGCGTCTCGCGTCGCGCGGACTCATTGTGCGGGGCACGTCGGATGTCGATCGCCGTCGCGCGGCGATCAGTCTGTCGGACGAGGGACGCATCGTGCTCGCCAGCGCGCCCGAGACCATCCAGGAGCGGCTGCTTGCGGCATTCGGCCAGCTATCGGCGGAGCGTCAACACGCGATCGCCCAAGGGATGGACGAGTGGATGTCGGCGGCGGGTCTCGGGCAACTGGCGCCGACGATGTTCTTCGAGCCGACGCTGCCAGATCTCACGGACTAGCGTAGCACGCGAGCGACAGATACCCGCCGACGTAGCCCGCCGCCGTTGCGCCGCGTTCCGACCATGACTGGTCCACCGACTCGCGCCACACGAACAGCGGGGCCGATCGGTTCACGAGGTCGAACGCCCAATCGCGGCCGTTGAACGGGTACTTGTGCCGGATGATTCCTCGCACGTGCGGAATCAGCCCGATGGCGAGCGTCGCGGTCGCGGCGCTCGCCCAGCGCGGCATGTGCGTTGTGCGGTGCAGCGCTTCGGACGCGCCCACCGACAGCCCCGCGTAGAAGGCGTGCCACTCGTAGCGGCGCATGTGCCAGCCGTGCGAGTCGGAGAATGGATCGTCGTAGGCGCGACGGGCGAGATTGCAGTCGCGCGCATGAACCTGCGCGTGCACGACGTGGCTGGTGGAACAAAGGATCAGCACACACGCGAGACGGTGAGCGCCTCGGCGCGCGCGCGACGTCGCGACGCGTGACCGATGACACACGTTCGTGTGACTCCTCGAGTTGTCGTACGGGGGCGGTGCTTAGATGCGGGAGACTCTCCGCGCCTCGCTCGGCCTCGATCGGTGGATCGGGGAGGGAATGGCCGTGCGACTCAGTCGCGGCGGCAACATTCTGTCACCAAACGCTCGAGTCCGCAATGGTCGAGTTTTTGTCTGCGACCGCCGTCGCGGACGGCGTCGGGATTTTTCTTTACGCGGCGTCACTCACGGCGCGTGACTGGTGAGCGTTTCCAGCAGTTGGCCGGCGACGGCGCTCCACTCGTAATCACGGGCCGATCGCTTCGCCGCCCGTCGCAGTCTCGCGCCCAGCTCGGGCGAAGCCGAGAGCTCGTCCCACCGCGCCACGATCTCTCCCGGATCCAGCGTCTCCAGCACGACGGCGTTGCGTCCCGGCACCGCGTAGTCCTCACCCGTGCCGCCGGTGAATGCCACACCGCCGGCGGCCATCGCCTCCAACCCCACGAGACCGAATGGCTCCGACACCGAGTTTGCGAGGACGCCATCGGACGCCGCGTACAGCGTCCGCGCCAACGACGGCGACACGCCGAATCGCAGATTCAACACGTCCGCGCCTGCACGTACGGCGTCGGCGAGTCCGCTCACGAACGACTGCTCGGTCTCGAACGACTGCACGCGCAGCCCTCGAGCGTGCGCCTCCTGCTCGAGGCCTCCGCCGTCACGGCTCGGACCACCGCTTCGCGCGATCAACACGGGTGTGCGCTCGCGCGGAACATCGTGCGATCGCGTTCGCGCGATCGCGTCGAGCGCCTGCGTCCAACCCTTTTCACGCTCCCACCGCGCCATCTTGAAGAGCAGTCCGATGTCCGGCCGGTCGGCGACGACGGCGCGCACTTGCGCGATGTGGATGCGAGGAACCGCCTCGAACGCGTCGCCGGGCAGCCCGTTCGGAATCACCCGCGCGTCTGCGCCGCACGCGCGGATGATGCTGCGCATGTGCCGGCTGATCGTCGTGATCGTCGCCGACGACGCGAGCCGCCGCCAGTCGATGCGCTCGAATCCGTACGGGTTGTTCGCGTTCCAGGCGAGGACGACCCGATTGCGGATTCCGCGCGCGACCAACAGATCGGAGATCTGGCACGCGCAGTCCGCGGTCTGCCACTCCTCGCAGAGAATGATCGGTGTCTGCCCGGCGGCGACGGCGGGGCCGAGAATCCGATCGCTGAGGTAGAGGGGCAGCGACGCAGTGACGTCGGCCACCTTTCCGAATTCACCGTCGTACACGCCTCTCGGACAATTCGCGCTGATCCATTGCGACCATCGGTGGAGCACCAACCGCCCACCGCCGACGCGCTCTTCTCCCGGCAACGCCGGATCGCCGATGAAGAAGAGGTGGGTCGGGTAGTCCATGTCGGCCAGCGTCTCGGCCAACCCGGTCACGCGCACGCCGAGCCCGCCGGCCTGCGAGTACGGATCGGGACCCTCGAACGAGACGACGATGAACAACGCGCGGTCGGGCGCGGTTGCGTCGAGCTTGGGACTCGCGGCGACGCGAGCGCTGGCCGGACCGGGTTCGCTGCTGTAGACCATGAGGACACAACTCCCTTGGCGGAGACCAGCGTCGGTCCGCGCTCGCTCACGTCGGTGTCACGCTGTGGGTGGTCTGAGTAGGTCGGGTACTCGCGCCAACACTCGCGCCGCACGGCGCATGCCGCTGCTCCCGACGCGAGCTCAGGCGCGATCGCGCGGAGCAGCCAGAGCAGTCGGTCTCGGTGGTGCCGGCGCGGGCGCCTGCAGCCAGAGCGTGAACACCGCTCCGCTCGGCTGGTTCGCCGTGTACGTCACGTCGCCTCCGAGCATGCGCGCGAACCGGCGGCTGATCGCCAGCCCGACGCCGTTTCCTGCTGGGGCGACGGGATCCGCCCGCACGAATTCCTCGAAGATGCGTTCGCGAAGGCCCGCTGGAACTCCGGGGCCCGTGTCACGCACTTCGACTCCGACGTGAACGTCGTCGCCTCGCCGCTCCCGCACCGTCCGCACGGTGATGGCGCCACCTTGCGGCGTGAACTTGATCGCGTTCGACAAGAGATTCGTGAGCACCTGCCTCACTCGGGCAGGGTCCGTCGTTACCCGAACAGGCGACAACGTCGCCGACATCGTCACGCCGGCTTCGCGAGCCAGGCCGCGATGATCGTCGATGACCTCTTGCGCCAATGCCGCGAGGTCGGCCTCGACGTGATCGACGCGAATCGTCGTGCCGTCGGCGCGCGCGAGCTCGACCAGATCGGAGACGGTAACGACCGCCGTGTCGACCAAGCGTTGAATCCGGCGGACCATGTCGGCTTGCGAATCCGTGAGATCGCCGGCGAGTCCATCGGTGAGCAGGTGGGCGTAACCCGATGCCGCGCCAAGCGGGTTCTTCACGTCGTGGGTGACACCGCGCAACAGCGCCGCCCGCGCCTGCGTCGAGCGAATGACCTCGGAGCGTTCCTGCTCAGCGACCCGCGCGAGATGAAGCACTCGTTGGCCGCCCCAGATGACGACGCCGATCGCGATGAACGCGAGGGGGGCGAGAATGAGCGCCGACGCTACGTCAAACTGCTCGAGGCGTCTCACCGAAGCGCGCTGCTGATCGGAGAACCGCTCCAAGTGCAGGTCGAGACTGTCGGCGGTTGCGAGGATG
>DATJIZ010000265.1:0-11523 GCA_035492735.1 Gemmatimonadaceae bacterium
GATGATTTGCGGCGCAGGAACCCGAACATGGGCTTTACCGCCCGTCGCCGGTCGCCCGTCGCGCGTCGCCCATCGGGATCACGGACTTTCGATCTTGGTCAGGACGCGCTGCACGATCTGATCGCTCGTCACGTCCTCGGCTTCCGCCTCGTAGGTCGTGAGGACGCGGTGACGCAGCACGTCGGGCGCGATCGCCTTGACGTCGTCCGGCGTGACGAACGCCCGTCCACGCAGGAACGCGTGCGCGCGCGACGCCTGCGCCAGCGCGATCGTGGCGCGGGGACTCGCGCCATACTCGATCAGCGGCACCAGATCGGCGAGACCCGCCGCCGCCGGCTCGCGCGTCGCATGGACGATATCGACGATGTAATCCATGATCCGGTCGTCCATGTACAGTTCCGTGATGCGGTGGCGCGCATCCAGGATCTGCGTCGGCTGGGCGACGGCATCGACCTCGATCGGATCTCCGCTCGCCATGCGGCGCATGATCTCCTTCTCTTCGTCCCGCGACGGATAGCCGACATGCAACTTGAGCATGAACCGGTCGACCTGGGCTTCGGGCAGCTGATACGTGCCCTCCTGCTCGATCGGGTTCTGCGTCGCGAGCACGAGGAACGGCTCCTCGAGCTTGAACGTGGTGGCGCCGATCGTGACCTGCTTTTCCTGCATCGCCTCGAGCAACGCCGCCTGCACTTTGGCCGGCGCGCGATTGATCTCGTCGGCGAGGATGATGTTCGCGAAGATCGGTCCGCGCTTCACGGAGAATTGGCCCGTGGACTGATCGTACACCTGCGTCCCCAGCACGTCGGCCGGCAGCAGATCGGGCGTGAACTGAATGCGGTGAAAGGTGGTGTCGATCGTCTCGGCCAAGGTTCGTACCGTGAGCGTCTTGGCCAGTCCCGGTACCCCTTCGAGCAGCACATGGCCGCCGGTGAGAAGGCTGATGAGCAGCCGATCGACCATGTAATCCTGGCCGACGACTCGTCGAGCGACCTGGCGGGCGACCTCTTGCACGAGACGTGAATCGGCCGCGGTGGATACTTGTGTGGCCACGTGATTTCTGGGTCTAAAGGTCGAGATGAGACGGCATCAGAGGGTGTTGCAATGTCGGGACCGCTGACCAGTCTGCCTTCGTCCTACACCCGCATGCCCGGGCGTGTGCCGAGTCATCCATCTTAGACGCCGAGCGCGTCCAATGCGGCACGTTCTCGCGGCGTGAGCCGCCGCGTCGAACCCGTCGGCAGCGTGCCGAGCTCCACCGGTCCGAAGCGCGTCCGCACGAGTCGCTCGACGCCAAGTCCCAGCGCCGTGCACAGCCGACGCACCTCGCGCTTGCGTCCCTCCAGGATCGTGACTTCGAACTCCCACTTGTCGCGGCCGAGCTTTCTCGCTTCGACGCGGCGGGGATGTACGGGTCCATCGTCGAGCATGACACCCTGACGGGCAACGCGCGCCGCCTGGTCGCCTTTGCCGTTGACCGTCGCCACGTACGTGCGCTCGACTTCGTTCCGCGGATGGGACAACCGGTGCGCGGCGGCGCCGTCGGTCGTGAGCAGGAGCACACCCTCGGTCAGATAATCGAGTCGCCCGACGTAGGTGAGCCCGGGTGTGTTTGGCACGTAGTCGAAGACGGTCGGCCGACCGTCCGGGTCGGAGCGCGTGGTCATCACGCCGGCCGGCTTGTTGAGCACGACCCACTCCGCCGCGGACGGTGTGCCGACCGCCGCGCCGTCGACCAGAATCTCGTCGCGCTCCGGATCGACGACCTGACCCGTGTGCGCGACTTGGCCATTCACGCGGACCCGCCCCTCGGTGATGAGCACTTCGGCCTTTCGCCTCGACGCGACCCCGGCGCGCGCCAGGGCGCGTTGGATCCGCATCGGGTCCGCCATCACTCGTTCGGCGTCGCTGCCGCAGCGGCCTCGGGTTCCGGTCGCGCGGCGCGGAGCGCGATCGCCAGCTCGTCGGCGCGCGGCAGCTCATCCAGGTGCCGGAGCGCGAAGTACTCGAGGAACACGGGTGTGGTGCCGTAGAGCAGCGGACGTCCGAGCCCTTCGCCCCGGCCCACGACATCGATCAGCCCGCGCTCGTGCAGCGACTTGAGCACGCTGCCCACGCCGACGCCGCGAATCTCTTCGATCTCGGCGCGTCCGATCGGCTGTCGATAGGCGATGATCGCCAGCGTCTCGAGCGCCGCGCCCGACAGTCGCGCCGGTCGCGCCGCAAGCTGCGCGCGCTCGATCGCTTCGGTGTACTCGGCGCGCGTCAGGATCTGCCATCCGCCGGCGATCTCGACGAGCTCCACGCCGTGACCGTCCACGTCGTAATGCTCGCGCAGGTCGTCGAGCGCCGACTGCAGCTCGGCAGGCGACGCCTCGGGCTCGAGGGCCGCGAGCTCGTCCGTCGCGATGGGACGCGCGCTCGCGAACAGCGCGGCCTCAAGCAGCTTCGCCAGCGGCGTCACGGGTGATCTCCACGTCGGCGAACGGTCTGGGTTGCGCCACTCGAAGCTCGCCGAGCTTCGCGAGCTCGAGCAGGCCGAGCAACGTCGAAAGAATCTGCCATGGCTCCGCGGTTCGCTCCACCAATTCCGTCCACAAGATACGTGCTTTGATGGCCAGCACGCCGCGCAGAATCGCGATCGCGCCGGGCACGTCGAGTGCGCGCGGGACGACCTCGTGCATGTTCGGCCGCGTCGCGGTCCGCAGCACGCGGTCCACCGCGCTCAGAAGCTCGGCGAGCGAGAGCGCCAGCGGTGCCTGTGGCGGCGCCGGCGACTGCGGCAGGTACGCGCGCGAGAACTGGTTGCGTCGCTCCTCACCACGCCGCTCGAGCACGTCGACGACCTCGCGCATCTGCTGATACTCGAGCAGCCGCCGGACGAGCTCCGCGCGCGGATCTTCCCACGCCTCTTCGTCGCCGCGCGGCAGGAGCATCTGTGCCTTGATGCGCAGCAACCGTGCGGCCATCTCGAGGTATTCGGCCGCTTCGTTCAGACCGAGCGTGCGAATGCGCACCACGAACTGTTCGCAGATGCGCGCGATCGGAATGTCGTAGATGTCGAGCTGCTCCTCGCGAATCAGCGACAGCAGCAGGTCGAGCGGTCCCGAGAACTCGGTGAGCTCGATGACGAAGCCGGATTCGGGTCCGAGCGCCGGAGAGCTCACGGCAGTCGCCGCGGTCATCGGATCGCTCCGCTCAACTGAGCCATTGGTTCAACGACGGCAGCGAGTATGGATCGGCCCACTGAAACAGGAATCCGCCGAAGGCAAACGCCGGCCGCATCCAGAACGAGAGGAATCCGCCGCCGAAACCGAGCAGCAGGACGAGAATCACAATTCCGTAACGACCGAGCTGCTGATAGCGCAGCGACCACGACGGCGGAAGCAGGTACTTCATGACGTGCGATCCGTCGAGCGGCGGTATCGGAATGAGATTGAACGCGAGCAGGACGAGATTGAGGCGCAGCGCGTCAAACATCATCGCCTGGATGATCGCCAGCGTCGTTTCGGCGCCCGGTGATGCGCGCCCGAGCAACCCGACGAGAACGAAGACGACCACCGACCCGATCGCCAGCAGCAGGTTCACGAACACACCGGCGAGCGACACGATGATGTCGCCGCGCTTGAAGTTCCGATAGTTTCTCGGATTCACCGGCACCGGCTTTGCGCCACCCAGGACGACTGCGCCGTGCGTCGTGTAGTACAGCAACGCGGGGAGCAGGATCGTCATGAACGGATCGATGTGCTTGATCGGATTCCAGGTCAGGCGACCCAAGCTGAGGGCGGTGGTGTCCCCTTGCTTGAGCGCCGCGTACCCATGCGCGTACTCGTGCGCGATGACGGAAAACAGCAGCACCGGCACGAACAGCAGGACATCCTGGATTTGCAACGTCGGCCTTACCGATCGGGGTGGCGGGGCGCCGGGAAGCCGGAATGGGCGCAAGCGCGACGGTCGAGCGACACGCTGCGGGGCGATTGGCGCGAAAGGTAGTGGTGTGGCCGACGAGTGTCAAAGCGTTATCGCGCCTTGACTTTGGTCGTGTGCAAACCTAGGTTCCAGCCTTCGCGAATCACGCACTTTACGGGCTACTCCGGAGATTGTTTTCGTGCCGAACATCGCTTCCGCCAAAAAGAACATGCGTAAGTCGCGCGCGGCGACCGTGCGCAACCGTGCGCAGCGTTCCGCCCTGCGGACTGCGCTGAAAAAGGCCAACGCGCCGGGCGCGACTGCCGAGGCCAAGCTCGAGGCCACCAAGTTGCTCGATCGCGCCGCCCGCAAAGGGCTGATCCACCGGAACACGGCCGCTCGACGCAAGAGCCACATGAGCAAGGCCGGCTAGTCTCGCCCTGCCACAGCAATGCAAAGAGCCCGGCATTCGCCGGGCTCTCTTTTTTTTCAGGCTTCGGTCAAAGCGCCGCGAGCTCGGCGCCGCAGCGCTCGCAATACCATTCGGTCGGATAATTCAGCGAGCCGCACTCGTTGCACTTGAGCGTCTTGGCCTGTTGATCCTGCCCCTGGGTCCGCAAGACGATCGGTGTGTTCGAGGAGACGTTGGCCGCGAGCGGACGCGTCACGGGCGGGACCTGCTGCATCACCGCGCCGCGAGCATTCTCACTCGATAGATCGGCCGAGGCTTCGGTGCGTGGCGTCGGGATCGACGAGTCGCTGTCGTCGGCCAGCGGTTCCGGGGCGCGAGCGTGCGCCCGGTCGGCTTCGGGCATGCCGACCACCTCACTCAGGAAGGCCAGCTCGTCGAACGTCCCACCGGGTGTTCGTCGAGTCGCCTTGTCGTCTTCGGCCTCCGGCACCGGCGCGTGGGCGCGCGGTCGCGGCGCGGCTGCAGGCTGCAGGGGCGGTGCGGCCGGAGCGCCGCGCGGAGCAGGAGCGGCGGTCGGGTTTGGCGCAGGCGGCGCCGCTGGCCGCACCCCGCCCTGCGCCACCGGCGCATCTCGACCGGCCGCCGCCGCGGGCCGCGCTTGCAGCAGGCCGTCGAGCTCCTTGATCCGCGAGTCGAGGCTCTGACGTTCCGACCCCAGCTGGCCGAGCGCCTCGTCCACGGATTGGAAGGCTATTTCCGCTTCGCCGGGGGCAAACTCGCCGACGACCGAGCGAAGCTCGAGCTCCGCGCGCTCGTCGCGACGGAGCTGTTCCTCCGCCTCGAGCAGCGACCGCCGCGAGTGCAGGCTCGCCCGCTCGTCCTGGATGGCCTGCCGATGCACCGCGAGCTGCTCGTCGACCCGTTGCAGCCGGCCGACGTAGTCCGCCTTCACGCGCTCGAAGACGTGGGGAGGCGTCGACTCGCGGCGCGAGTCGAGTGTCGCCAACCACGCCTCGTAGCGTCGGCGCTCCTCGATCAGCGCCGGCAGTTCGTTCATCGAGCGGTTCGGATCGCTCATCGACTTCCCTCACGTCTCACGCGCAGCGACTGCACGTCCGCCACGCTCAATTCATGCACGCCGCCAATCGCGCGAGCGACGTAGAGAATCCGCGCGGCGTGCTCCAGGCTTTCCATGCGCTGATGCGCCGTCGCGAGCGTCGGCGCCACCGTCGTCGCTCCGTGGTTCGCCATGAGAAAACCATCATGGTTCGCCAGGAAGGGCTCGAACGCGTCCGCCAGTTCCTCACTTCCTGGCGTGGCGTACGGAACCAACGGCACTTCACCAAGCTGCAAGATAACTTCCGGCAACACTGGCGCCACGAACGCCTCCCCGGCGACGGCGAATCCGGTCGCCGTGGGCGGATGCGCGTGGACGATGGCGCCGACGTCCGGACGACGCTGGTAGATCCGGAGATGCATTCGGAGCTCGCTCGACGGCGCGTGACGGCCCGCTCGCACGCGTCCATCGAGGGTGACGACCACCAGGTCGTCGGGCGTAACATCCACTTTCGACAATCCCGATGGGGTCACGAGGATCGAGCCATCCGCCTGGCGAATGGACACGTTGCCATCGGGCCCCGCAACGAGACCGCGCTCGTACAGCCGCCGGCAGACGAGGACGATCTCGTCGCGCGGCCCCTGGTTTGTGCGCTGGATCACGCGTCGGCGCGATGGACCACGCGCCCGCCGACGATCGTCAGCCGCACCCGACCCTGTAGCGTCTGCCCCGTGTACGGTGTGTTGCGCCCCTTCGATTTGAACCGCGCCGGATCGACGACCCACTTCGCGTTCGGGTCGAACGCGGTCACGTCGGCTGGTGACCCCCGCCGCAGGCTTCCGCCCGCGAGCTTGAACGTCCGGGCGGGCGCGCACGACATCCGCTCGATCAAGACGCCGAGGTCGATCACCTCCGACGCGACGAGCCAGGTGATGTTCACCGCCAGGGCGGTCTCCAGGCCGATGATGCCGTTCGGCGCGTCGGCGAACTCGCGTTCCTTTTCATCGTAGTGGTGTGGCGCGTGATCGGTCGCGACGAGATCGATCGTGCCGTCGCGCACGCCGTCTCGCAGCGCCGCCAGGTCGTCCGCCGTCCGAAGAGGCGGATTCATCTTCGCGTTCGTGTTGTACCCGTCCACGGCGTCTTCGGTGAGCGAGAGATGGTGCGGGCAGACCTCGGCCGTCACGTTGATGCCGCGCTCTTTGCCCCAGCGGATCAGCTCGACCGATCCGCGCGTGCTCATGTGGCACAGGTGAATGTGCCCGCCGGTGCGTCGGGCCAGCAGAATGTCGCGGATCGCCATGATCTCTTCCGCTTCGCTGGGCACGCCCTTGAGACCGAGTCGCGCACTCACGACGCCTTCGTTCATCGCACCGCCCTTGGCGAGCGTCGGCTCCTCGCAATGATCAGCCACGGGAATCCCGAACGTGCGCGCGTACTCGAGGGCGGTTCGCATGAGATGCGCGCTCGCCACCGGCTTTCCGTCGTCGCTCACGGCCACGGCGCCCGCCGAGACCATTTCACCGAACTCGGCGAGCGCTTCCCCGCGCTGTCCGACCGAGATCGCGCCGATCGGATACACGCGCGCTCCATTCGCGAGCGACGCCTGGCGAATGATGAAGCCGACCGCCGCCTGATTGTCGGTGACGGGATCGGTGTTGGGCATGGCGCACACGGCGGTAAACCCGCCGGCCGCCGCCGCGCGCGCGCCCGTCGCGATCGTCTCGACTTCCTCCCGCCCCGGTTCGCGCAAATGGCAATGCACGTCGATGAACCCGGGCGACACGACCAAGCCCGAGCAGTCGATCGTCTCGAGACCGTCGCGCCCCGCCGCATCGTTCGCCACTCGCGCACCGACGCCCTGGACCACATCACCGATGACGAGCACGTCCGCGGTCTCGTCGAGCGATTGCGACGGATCGACCACGCGCCCGCCCTTCAGCAGGAAGTCACTCATCGTCGCGCTTTCCGCCGGCCGTCTCGCGCCCGCCACCCGCTGCCCGGCGTCCGTCGCCCGTCTTCGCCGCCTCGGCGAGCTCGGGCCGTCCTCCCGACAGCAGGTAGAGCACCGCCATGCGTATGGCCACGCCGTTCGTCACCTGATCGAGAATCACGCTGAATGGTCCATCCGCGACGTCGGAGTCGATCTCGACGCCGCGGTTCATGGGTCCGGGATGCAGCACCACGAGCTCGCGCGGCGCGCGCTCGAGCCGCTCGCGCGAGATGCCGAACACGCGGTTGTATTCGCGAAGCGAGGGGATGTAGCCCGCCGTCATCCGCTCGAGTTGGAGGCGCAGGACGTTGAGCGCATCGGCCCATTCGATCGCCTCGTCGACGCGGTCGAACACCGTCACGCCGAGCTCGTCGATCGCGTTCGGCAGCAGCGATCGCGGCCCGCACACCGCGACCTCGGCGCCCATCTTGGTGAGTCCCCAGATGTTGGAGCGGGCGACGCGCGAGTGCAGCACGTCGCCCACGATGCACACCTTGATGCCCTCGATGTGGCCGAACTGGTCGCGGAGCGTGAGCAGATCGAGCAGGCCCTGCGTGGGGTGCTCGTGCGTTCCGTCGCCGGCGTTGATCACGTTCGACTCGATGCGCTCGGCCAGGAACTTCGCCGCCCCCGACGCGCCATGGCGGATCACCACCATGTCGATGCGCATCGCCTCGAGGTTGCGTGCCGTGTCGACGAGCGTTTCGCCCTTGGAGACGCTCGACCCCGACGCCGCCACGTTGACCGTGTCGGCCGAGAGGCGCTTTTCAGCAAACTCGAACGACACGCGCGTGCGTGTCGACGCCTCGAAGAACAGGTTGACGATCGTCGCGCCGCGGAGCGTCGGAACCTTCTTGATCGCCCGTTCGCTGATTTCCTTGAATGGCTCGGCGGTGTCGAGAATCAGCTTGATCTGCTCGCCGCTCAACGGCTCGAGCCCAAGCAGGTCCTTGCCGAGCGCCGGGATCACGTGCCGGCCTCGCGCTCGGCGATGACCGCCGCGTTGCGGCCGTCGAGCTCCTGCACGAGCACGTCGACGCGCTGCGACGGCTCGGCGGACACTGTCTTGCCGACGATGTCGGGCTGAATCGGCAGCTCGCGCCCGCCGCGATCTATCAGAACGGCCAAGGCGATCCGCCTTGGCCGACCGAAATCCGCGAGCTCGTCGAGCGCCGCGCGAATCGTGCGCCCCGTGTACAGCACGTCGTCGACGATCACGACCGCGCGGCCGTCGATATCGACCGGGATCTGCGTCTGCCCGACGAGCGGCCGCGGTCCGACGGTTTGCAAGTCGTCGCGATAGAGCGTGATGTCGAGCGCACCGCGCGGAACGGTCGCGCCCTCGCGATCGGCGATGGTGGACACGATCTGCGCCGCGAGCTGTACGCCGCGGCGCTGGATTCCAACGATGACGAGGTTCTCGGTGCCGTTGTTCAGTTCGACGATCTCATCGGCCATTCGGCGGAGTGTTCGGTCGAACGCTCGCGCATCGAGCACGATGACTTGCTTGGGTGCCGCGGCCATGGTGGGCGCAATATGGGCGAACCGTCGCGCCAACGGTAGCGTCGCGGGTCACTGCGCGCCGTCGCTCATTGCACGCGCCACGCTGGCGGCGCCGACCTTTCGCCCCAGTTCCTCGCCCGCCTCGATGTCGAAGCGGTAATGGATGCCGGCCCAGACCCGCGATAGTGATGCCTCGTCGGCTTTTTGCCGATAATAGTCCGTGCGATCGGGGAAGAGATACCCGAACACTTCCGCCGCCGCCGCCGATTGCGTCGAGTGCCCGGACGGATAGCTCGGGAACGGCGGTGTGGAAACGGCAGTCTTGAGCGTCGAGTCGGCCGTGATCGGGCGCTCGAGCCAGTAGAAGAACTTGGCGTCCCAGCACGCGATCAGCGCATCTTCCATCGCGGTGCTGGCCAGCGCCAGTGCCCGCGCCGCATGCAACGGTCCAAGGTGGTGTCGCGCAATCTCGTCGTCCATATACACTTCCCAACGAGACGACGGTGCATCGGTCGCCCAATAGCGCACCACGTCGGCCTGCGCCGCCGTCCGTGTTTGCCCGATCTGCAACAGCTCGTTCAAATCCGTCGTGAAGCGCGCGCTTCCGGGTAGTGGCGGCGGTGTTGGCCGATATGCGTCGCCCGCCGGAATGGTCCATGTTCGCCATGCACCTGCCGCGGGATCGAAAGGATTCTTCACCCACTTGGGCGGGGTCGGCCGCCAGGCCCAACTCTCCGTCGGCGGCGTCACGGTGACGCTTGCCGCGGAGCCGTCGGCCATGGCACGCGCGATCACGCGTGCTGCCACCTCACGTCCGATCGCGTATCCCGCGTCCACGTCGCTCGGATACGCCGCTCCGGCGACGATGCGTGCGTCGCCTGCCTGTCGCTCGAGCTCGTGAAAGCGCAGCGTGTCCTCGAATGGAAACGCGTATGACAGCACGGCTGCCGCCGCGGCGGCGACGGCGGCGTGCTCGGACGGATAACTGGGCACTTCGCCGACGGAGACGAGCGCGTGCACCCGCGAGTCGGCCGCGGCGGGCGCCGATCGCATGAACGCATACTTCGCGTCCCACGTCGCAACGAGCGCGTCGTACATCGCCACGTTGACCAGCGACAGGATGCGCGCCGATCGGACCGGCGTCGCTGGTCGCACGTCGGGCAACAGGGCCCAATAGAACTCGAGAATGTCGAGCGTCGCGGCGTGCCATGGCGCCGTCGGCAGCGTATCCCAGAATCGCACGAGCGAATCGGTCGTCGCCGTGCGCGCACTTTGCCGACGAACGATCTCGTCGAGCTCCTGCGTCGTCTGCGCGGACTGATCGCCCGGCGGCGCCGGAGGTCGGATCGCGGAACCGCTCGGCAGCACCCACGTGCGCCACTCGCCGGCGTGGCGCTCGATCGATGCGCTGGGCGCGACGGGACCATCGGAGCAGGCCCAGACTCCGACACACAGTGCGACGATGCCGCACCGGCACAGAGTGGTCATCTCAACTCGGCGCGACCGCTTGGCACGTTCTCGGGTCGGTACGTGATGGTGCGCGGAATCCCCGGACCGGCGTCGCCGAACGGATCGGAGTACGGCTGAAGCAGAAATGGCCGCTCGGAGCCGATCGCCTCCCCCCGATTCCACACCGGCTCGATCGTGATCACGTGCGTCCAGCGCGGCGCACCGGCCGGCGACTTCTCGCGAAGATCGAGTGGAAGCGATAGCTCCTTCGGAAACGGATACCCCATCGGGTTCGAGATCCAGTCGTCGCCGGGAAACTCCTCTTCACCGTCCGTGCGGAAATCGACCACGCCAGAATACGGCCCCCAACCCGTGTCGTCGCGCGTGTTCACCGCGCCGGTGTAGTCGGGAAGGAATTTTCCGTACGACAGCCAGATCGCGTTCGGCTGACCGATGTCGCGCACCATCCACCCCTCGTACGTCCATCCCGACGCGAGTTGCGTGAGACGAACCCACATGTCTCCCTGCTCGGTCTGACGCGGCTGCATGTTGAAGAGCCAGATACCGGATTCCTCGTATGACGGATATCCGTCCAACGCGTTGTCGCTCGGCGAGAACATCGTGAACTGTCCCGGGTGCTCGCGGAGCGTCAACGTCCCTTGCGTGACCGCACCGACCACCGACAGGTCGGCCACGCGGCCATGGAGCTCGCCGCGCAGCAGTCGCTGCGACGACGGCCCCGCGTCGGTATCGCCCGGCGGCTCGACCGTGATCCAGACCTCCTTCGCGCCATGGGCCGGCCGAGGCAAGGCCAATGAGACGGCGCTGACACCTGCGAACCGTCCGATCGGTTGAAACCCGCCGCTGCCGTCCGTCAACCACGCCTCGTAGGTCCCTTCGCTGGTCGCGTCGAGCGCACGTAGTCCGACGAGCGTCAGATTCAACATCGTCGCGTCGGCGGGAGCCGGAGCGGCGGCGTCCGACCCGCACGCCCCGACCACGACGATCACTCCGAGCGCGACACTCCTCAAGCCATTCACTGACACTCTTTCGGCGTTACGCCTGCGAAGTTCGGGTTTGTCTGGTATTCCTCGAGGCTGATCGGCACCGCCTTGTCGCGGTTGGCAAGGAACGTGTTCTTCGCCGGACCCGGGTCGATGCCCCAGCGGCGGAGGTCCCACAATCTCCGCGCCTCGAGCC
>DATJIZ010000266.1:0-8908 GCA_035492735.1 Gemmatimonadaceae bacterium
TCAACTCGGAGTCGCTCACGTTCATCTGGCATCCGTACGTCTCGATGTAGACCGTCGGCCGGTCGTCGCAACTCATTCAACCAAAATAGCTTGTAGCCGTCCGTCTGGCGACGGCTCGAGCCGCCCCTCAAAGCGCTGGCCCGGCTCGAACGTGCTGCCGGCCAATCCAACGGTCAGATAGTCGCCCGTTACGCCTTCGCGGTCGGCGCCGCGACCGATCACCACGACGTCGGCGAGTCCGCCTGTGCGCCGCGCGCGATACTCGGCCGACTTGCACTTCGCAAGCGTTCGGAGCTCCGCGGCCCGTCGGGTTGCGACGCTGGCCTGTACGTGGTCGGAAAGCCGCTCGGCAGCGGTACCCGGGCGAAGCGAGTACGGGAAGACGTGCAGGTAGGTGAACGGTAGCTGCTCGATCAGCGCCACGGTCGCCGCGTGATCGCGCTCCGACTCACCAGGAAAGCCGCTGATGACATCGGCCCCGAGCCCGAGCACCGACGTGCTTCCGACGAGGCGCTCGATGGCTCGGGCGTACGATGCACTCGTGTACCAGTGCCGACCCATTCGCTTGAGTACCGCGTCCGACGCGGATTGCAGTGGCGCGTGCACATGTGGCGCAAGCCTGTCCGGCGCGGCGACCAGCAGATCGAACAGCGCCTGGTCGATCTCGGTCGCCTCGATTGATGACAATCGAAAACGCACCGCCGGCACGTCGTGCACGAGTGCTTGCATCAGCGCACCGAGCGACGAGCCGATATCCGTGCCGTACGTCCCGATGTGAATGCCAGTGATCACGATCTCCGGATGCCGCTCGGCGAGCACCGTCGCCTCGCGAACGATGTCGCGTGCCGGTCTGCTGCGATTGGCGCCGCGCGCGAGCGTCGTCGCGCAAAAAGTGCAATGCTCGTCGCAGCCATCCTGGATGCGCAGCAAGGCGCGCGTCCCCGTTTGGAACCTGGCGATCGCCGGCGTCGCCTGCGGCGCCAGCTCGAGCGCGCGGCCGACCGCTGGCAGGTCGGCGCCGGCCACGACATGCTCGACCGACGGCAATGACGCGATTCGCGTCGCGCGCGGGCGGTCCATGTCGAGCGCCGCGGCGCATCCCATCACGACGCTGCGCAGCCGCGGGCGCTCACGCGCGACCCGACGCACGACCTTGCGCAGCTCGGCTTCGGCTTCCGACGTGACCGCACAGCTGTTGAACACGGCCATGTCCGCGTCGATCGGCGATGCGACGACGTCGTGGCCGCCGGCCTCGATCATCGCGCGAACCGCCTCGCTGTCGTAATGATTCGCCCGGCACCCGAAGGTGCGCAGATAAACCTTCACGCGGAGGTGACCTTCGCGGTCTGCTCCGCGGTGACGATCCGACCTTCGCGCGGCACCGGCTTCGGCGGCAGGGCAAAGTGAAAGGCGCTCCCCTTGCCTTCGCCGGCGCTCTGAACCCAGATACGGCCTCCGTGTGCCTCCACAACCAGCTTGCAGAACGCCAGGCCGAGTCCCGAGCTTCGCGTTCGCGGCATGTTCGGGTTCTTCACGCGCTCGAACTTGCGAAAGATCACTTCGTGGTATTCGGGCGGAATCCCAGGACCATTGTCGGCAACGGTGAAGAGAATTCCGTCTCCCTCGCGTCGGGCGCTGAGCTGCAGCGTCACGGCGGTTGCCGAGTGCGTGAGGGCATTCTGCACCAGGTTTCCCAGCACCCGCTTGAGCAGGCTCTTGTCCGCCTCGAACACGGGCGCGTCGTCACTCACGTCGACACTGGCCGACGCGCTCTCCTGCTGAAAGCGGATGTCCCATTCGTGCACGACTTCGTTGAGCAGCGCCGCAGGCGCGATCGGCTGGGACTCGAGCGTCATCGTGGCCTCTTCGATGCGTGACACCTCGAGCAAATCGCCGATCAGCGCCAGCAGGTCCTCGGCCTTGCTCTCGGCGTCACCGAGCATCTTGCGCTGCTGCTCGTTGAGTGCGCCGAAGTCGCCGTCGGCCAGCATCTCCATCGTCGCCAGCACCGACGTGAGCGGAGTCTTGAGATCGTGCACGATCATCTTCATGAGATCGTCGCGCATCTTCTCGACCTCACGGAGCTTCCGCAGCGTGTCCTCGAGCGAATCCGTGGCCGCCTTGAGCTTGAGCAGGCTGCGCACGCGCGCCCCGAGCACGAGCCGGTTGTGCGGCTTGGTCAGGAAGTCGTCACCGCCCGCCTCGATCGCCTTGACGCGATCGGTCGTGTCGTTCAGCGCGGTGACGAAGATGACCGGAATGCTTTTGGTGCGCGGGTCTCGCTTGATTCGGCGGCAGACCTCGAACCCGGTCGAACGGTCGTCCACCCCGAGATCGCCCGCCGGCATTGACACGTCGAGAATACAGAGATCCGGCCGGCGCTCGAAACAGGCAGCCAGGGCCGAGGGTCCATCCCACGCCGCGATCGCCTGGAAGCCGAGCACGTGGAGCTGATCGAACAGGAGCTCCACGTTGGCCGACACGTCGTCGGCCACGAGTATCAGCGGCGCATTTGGTGGGAGCGAGTTGTCCTGCACGGGAAGCTCACGGACGGACGCTGAATCCAAGGCTGATCGACCAGGCGTGCTCCGACGCCGCAATATTAGCGCTCCGCGTCGCGCGAATCACGGCGACGTCGGTCAGGATCCTGTTGTTTGCGAAGGTCGTGCCCAGCCCACCGGTCACGCTCTTCTCGGTGACCGTGTTTCCCGACGCCTCGAACGGCAGCGTGCGATCGCGATAGCCGGCGCGGACGAACAATATCCGGTCGAACACGTGCGGACCGGCAACGTCAGCGCCAACGCTCGTGTCCCAGGCATCGACGGCGCGCAAGCCGGGTTCGCCGAGGCTCCCGAGGGACGACCAATTGTCGCGCGACGTGCGGATCGAAAAGAAGGAGTTCGCCAGCCCCGTATAGCTCAGCGACGCCCCGAATCGCGTCGGCACGTCGCCGTGACTCAGCACCGTGTCCTCGACGGACATGCGAACCGTGCCGCCGTGCCGCGCCGAAGCGCCGAGCGTGAACAGCTTGGACACCAGCTCGAAGCCCGCCGAGACGGCACCGCCGCTGAAGCTCAGAACGCGCGTCTGGCTGAACGGCGAGAACGCGACGGTGTCGGCGAATGTTTGCGTCACGCTGACCCGGTTGTGTCCCGCGATTGCGTGCGCGCCGACACCGACTCGGAGCCAGCGCGCCGGGGCCCAGCCCGCGCCGAGCCGCACGTCGTTCATGGCGCCGTCGATCTCGAACTTGGTCGTCATGTCCACGCTTTCCGTGGCGGACAGCGGCTGTGTGGACGTAAACGTGGTCGTCGAGGTGCGGTCGAGCAGCGTCGAGGAGCCCAGACTGACCACCCATCGGTTGCCGACGGGGACGGCGCCGAACACCACCGGATAGCGCGCTGTCGTGGTATGGTCGGTGCCGTTGGCCGTCGTCACCGATCGAAACTCCGGCTCGATCTGAAAGAACACCGTGCGGCTCGGCAAATCCGCCAAGCTCGCCGGATTGATCGGCGAGAGCGGATCGACTTCGGCGATCGAGCCGCCGCTGCCCGCGGCGCGTGAGCTGAGCTGGCCCGTCGGGTACCCGAACCCCTGCGTACTCATGTTGGCCTGCGCTTGCAGACCCGGGGCGAACCGGGTGATCGCGACCGCCGCGAGCACCAGCTCGCAGATGAGGCGCCGCACGCGATGCGTCGGACGGCATTGCATCATGGCACTCCGTAGCTCGTCTGCGGCACGTACGTGATCCGCAGGCGCGGACGCACGGCGGCCGAGGCCCGGCTGGAGAAGAAGTCGATCTCGGCGGGCAGCTGCGCTTCCGCGCCGCTCAGCAGCCCGAGGGCGCGCGGGCTGACGGTCTGCGGCTGGTTCCTCCAGGTGCGCACGAGTCCCACGATCTCGAAGGAGCGCACCCCACTATCGGCCGGCGCCATCCTGAGGGAGTCAAGGCCGACCAATCCCGCCGAGCTGACGAAGCGAAGCAGTGTGGCCGGATCGCTGACGGCGGGCGTCGCGAGTATGGCCAGCGGAAACACGTACACCGAATCGTGAGGATCGACGCGCCGATTGGGTGCTTGCGTGAGCTGCAACGACGCGCGAACGACCGTCGTGGAATCGATGATGCGAGACGGAATGTTGAACCGAAGCAGCGATCGCCGTGACGGGATTCCGCCTACGGCAAGCTCCGTCGCCGGGGTCGTGGTTTGTCCCACGAGCACGATCGTGTAATCGACGAGCGGTCCCGAGAGGAACGGCTCGTTCGCCGGCGTGCGTGACACCGGACTGATGACGAGCGGCTTGACGGCCGTGTCCGACGAAGGACGCAAGCGCAGACTCGCCGAGTTTCCGCCGTTCGTCGTGCCGATTCGAAGATCGTAGCCCTGCGTCGCCGGCGTGACGAGCCGCAGCCCGACCCGCAGATGCGTACCGCTGTCGATGCGGGCCAGGACACTATCCGGCGAGATCGGGACTCGAAGCGTATCGAGCAGCGATTCCGGAGCAAACGTCTTCGACCCCAGGAAACGATCGGGCCGGAAGAGGGATCCGAGGATCGAGGCCACCGTGTCCGTTGCCGCCGTGTCGACGTCGTACACCTCGATCGTGATCGGCGACGACGGGCGGTGCGCGCTGTCGGGCTTTGCGATCGGCAAGACGAGCACCGCGCTATCGAGTTTGGTGATGGTGCTGTCGGCGTTGTTCGCCGCCGTGAAGGATTGCTGCAGCGTGTCGAAGCGGACGATGGCGCGCGTCTCGACGGTGTCGCCGTGCGAGGCGAGCATCAGATACGTCTCGGAGCCGATTGGAGGCAGACCGAGGACGGTCGTATCCCCGAACACGGCATCGATCGTCGTGTCGACGAGGGAGATCGCCTGCTCGGGACAGAGCAGCGGACACGATTTGCCCGCGTCGAGCTTTTCGCTGCAGGCGGCTATGGCAAAGGTCGTGGTGGCGACGGCCAGCAGGACCGCGACCTTTCTAAGCAAAACTGGATCTCCGGTTCATCGCCGGTCGAGTGAGTGCGCGGTAAATGCCTTGGGGAACAACTCGTCGAGCGTCCATCGCGCCTCGCGACCGTTGCGCGTGGCGGCAATCACCAGCACGTGGGGTGAGAATTCGTTGAGCACCTGTCGGCACGTGCCGCAGGGGGGCGTGGGCTCGTCCGCCTCCGTGGCGATCAGCACGGCGTCGAAGCTGCGATTGCCGCGAGTGACGGCGGCGGCCACAGCGGCCCGTTCGGCGCAGATTCCGGCGGGCAGCGCCGCGTTCTCGACGTTGCATCCTTCGCTGACGCTGCCGTCGGAGGCGAGCAAGGCCGCGCCGACACGGAATCCGGAGTACGGCGCGTACGCCCGCTCCATCGCGGCGAGTGCGCGCTCGCGCAGCAGGGTCAGGGTTCGTTCGTCGCCGGGCAATTCCAGTCCCGGCCGCTGTTCAACCGCCATGCTATCGTGACGCGAGCAACGAGAGAAACGACGTGCCGCGCCCGCGGAAGTCGATTCCGAACCAGTCCGCCACGGTCGCCCCGAGGTCCGAGAAGGTCTCTCGGCGGCCCAGCGCGACTGGCGCTACCGGCTGGCCCAAGGCCAGCAGCGGCACGCACTCGCGGGCATGGTCGGTCGAGTCCGTCGTCGGGTCGTTCCCATGATCAGCGGTGATGAACAGAAGATCGTCCTCGCGAAGTAGAGCCAAAATTCCGGGCAGCGCCGCGTCGAACTCGCGCAGCGCACCATAAAACCCCGGAGTGTCGTTCCTGTGCCCGTACGATTGGTCGAAATCTACCAAGTTGGCGAAAAGTAACCCACTTGACGCGTCGGCCAGCCATTCGGCGATCGCGTGGATTCCCTCCGCGTTGCTCGCCGTGTGCCGCGATCGGATGGCGCGGCCGGCGAACAGATCGTCCACCTTGCCGACTCCCTCGCGCGGAACGCGCGCCGCCTCCAGTTCGTCGAGCAGCGTCCGTGCGGGCGGCTCAATCGAGTAGTCGCGCCGGTGCTGCGTGCGGATATACGCGCCCGGGCTGCCGACGAACGGCCGGGCGATGACGCGTGAGACATCATTCGGTGCGACGAGCATCGCCCTGGCCGCGACGCACGCGTCGTACAACTCGGCCAGCGGAATCACTGCTTCGTGCGCCGCAATCTGAAACACCGAATCGGCCGACGTGTACAGGATCCACGCCCCCGTCCTCTCGTGTTCGGGCCCATACGCGTCGATGATCGCGGTGCCGCTCCCAACGACGTTTCCGATCACCGGTCGACCGGTAAGGCGGCTGAAATCAGCGACTACCGACGCCGGGAATCCGTCCGGATAAGTCGGAAACGGTCGATCGAGATGCACCCCCGCAATCTCCCAGTGGCCTGTCGTACTGTCCTTGCCGGCAGACTTGGGCACCATCAGCCCCCAGGCGCCGGATGGATCGCGGGCCGCCGAGACGCCCTGCAGCGACGCGATGTTTCCGAGCCCGGCGCGCTCGAGATTGGGCAAACACAGTCCGCCGACGGCACGCGCGATGTTTCCAAGCGTGTTGCTTCCCACGTCATGGTACGTCGCGGCGTCCGGCGCTTCGCCGATGCCCACGCCATCGAGCACGATGATGGCCGCGCGCCGCATCACGGCCGGCCCTCGCCGCCACCTTCCCCATCGCCCTCCAGGTACCGCCGTGGCAAGCGACCACGCAAACCGGTGAGCACCTCGTACGGACTCAACTCGGACAGGGCGGCGAGTTCGCTCACCTCGATCCGGTCGCGTCCATCCTTTCCGATGAGCGTCACCACGTCGCCAATGTCGCAGGGCGCGTCCGTTACGTCGAGCATCGTCATGTCCATGGTCACGACGCCGACGACGGGCACGCGACGCCCGCGCAGCAGTGCGCTGGCGCGGTTCCCGAGCACACGCCGGTACCCGTCTGCATAGCCCAAGCCGAGCGTGGCGATCCGCCGCCGTGTCTCGGCCCGGTAGGTCGCGCCGTAGCTCACGGATTCCCCCGCCTCGATCGTGCGCAGCTCGAGTACGCGCGCGCGCACCGACACGACCGGCTCGGGCACGACCCGCGGATCGGTCCCGGCGCTCACGCCATAGAGAAAGATCCCGGGTCGCACCACGCTCCAGCGCGAACGATCACCGTGCTGCAGCGCCGGGCTGTTCTCGGCGTGCACGATCGCGGGCCTGATCGGCAGCTGTGCGAGCACGGCATCGAACCGCTGCTCCTGCGTTGCCCGCGACCCGTCGTGGGGGCGCTCGGCGCTGTGAAAGTGCGTGAACACGCCTTCCGGCGGCTGGGCCGACAACAGATCGTGGATCGAATCGATCTCGTTCCACTGCACCCCGGCTCGACTCATTCCGGTGTCGACGGCGAGATGCCATGGCAAGCCGGTTTGCTGCCAGCGCTCGATCGAGCTCCGCGTGCCGAGCGTCGGGGTGAGCTTCGACCTGGCGGCGGCGTCGAAATCACCGATCAAAAGCGGCGTGAAGACGAGAATCGGCCGTGTAATGCGCGCATGTCGGAGCTCCTCGCCTTCCGCGATCGTCGCAACGCCGAACCCCCATGGCTCCAAGCGCTCCAGCGCGCGCGCAACGGCCACCGCGCCCAGCCCGTACGCGTCGGCCTTCACCATGGGCAGGATCGGCACGCCCGCGTGCGCCGACGCGGTCGAGGCGTTTCGTAACAACGCGCCGAGGTCGATGTCGACCCAGGCGCGCCTGTTCAAACTGTACATTGACCCATGGTTCTGAGGCCGGGTAGTATACCGGACCCGTGGAGGCGAGGCAAGTGAAACCATCGCTTGAAGATACGCTGTCGCTGATGCGCGACTTGCGGTCGCGTTGCGAGTGGGATGCGGCGCAGACGCACGAATCGCTCCGTCCGTACCTCATCGAGGAGGCCTACGAGGTCGACGACGCGATTCGCGCCGGCGACGACCACAAGCTTCGCGAGGAGCTCGGGGATCTGCTGCTGCAGGTTCTCTTTCACTCCGTGGTGGCCGAGGAGCGCGGCGCTTTCGGGCTGCACGACGTCGCCGACGGTTTCATCACCAAGATGAAAGGGCGGCACCCGCATCTCTACAGTGACGGCGCCAAGCAGCCGTGGGAGCAGATGAAGGCGAAGCGACGGCCGAGCATCGTCGACGGACTCCCCGCTGACCTGCCGGCGCTTCACCGCGCATTCCGGTTGCAGGATCGAGCGGCCGGCGTGGGATTCGACTGGCCGGACATCGACGGGCCGATTCAGAAGATCGAGGAAGAGCTGCAGGAGGTTCGCGCCGAGCTGGCCGCCGGACCCGCGCAACCAGCGCATGGCCCGCCGCAGTACGACGAGCAGCATGCGCGAGTCGAGGGCGAACTCGGCGACTTGCTGTTCGCGGTCGTGAACCTGTGCCGCAAGTCGGGCGTTCATCCGGCGTTGGCGCTCGACAAGGCAAACGTGAAGTTCGCACGCCGGTTTGGAGCCGTCGAACGGTTGGCTGGAGAGCGCGGCTTGCGCGTCGGCGAGGCCTCGCTGGAGCAGTTGGACGCGATCTGGGACGAGGTGAAGGGGACCGAGTGATGGTCCGGCGGACGGCGATCGGCGATCAGAACTCTATAAATCGAGTCTGACCCCAACTAGAGTGATTGAGGGGGGCGCGGGCAGCGGCCGATCAGGGGCGCAGCCGGTGCATCATGCGCGGGAAGGCGATGACCTCGCGGATGTGCTGCAAGCCGCAGATCCAGGCGACCGTGCGCTCGAGGCCCAGCCCGAAGCCCGAGTGGATGAACGTGCCGTATTTCCGCAGATCGAGGTACCATCCGTAGGCGTCGACGGGCAGCTTCTCCTCGTGGATTCGCCGCAGCAGCCGGTCATAGTCGTCCTCGCGCTGCGAGCCGCCGATGATCTCGCCGTAGCCTTCGGGCGCCAGACAGTCGTCGCACA
>DATJIZ010000267.1:0-7328 GCA_035492735.1 Gemmatimonadaceae bacterium
GCGTTCTATGGTACGATGGACGGGTGGTTCAAGGCCGTCGACGCACGCAACGGGACGCTGTTGTGGCAGTTCAAGACGGGATCGGGCATCATCGGCCAACCGATCACGTACAAAGGTCCCGACGGCCATCAGTACATCGCCGTCCTGTCGGGCGTCGGCGGCTGGGCAGGCGCCATCGTCGCCGGCGGCCTCGACGCGCGCGACTCGTCGGCGGGCGGCGGCTTCGTGAACGCGACGAGAGATCTGCCATCGAAGACGACGAAGGGCGGCATGTTGTACGTCTTTGGACTCTGAGCGGAGCGCGCCCACCGTGCGAGACCACAAGCGCATTCCCACTCCCCGGCAGGAGCTGCTCGCGCTGCTGCTCCCGGCCGCGACGCTCGTTGCCGTGGGCGTGGCGCGCGACAGCGGCGCGTCCGGCGGTTTCGCGCACGCCGCGGTGTCACCCGCGACGCCCGCGTTGCGCGTGTGCGCTGATCCCAACAACCTGCCGTTCTCGGATCGCGCCGGCCACGGCTTCGAGAACAAGATCGCCCGGGTCATTGGCGCCCAGCTCGGACGGTCGGTCGAATACACGTGGTGGGCGCAGCGGCGCGGTTTCGTGCGCAATACGCTCAATGCCGGCGCCTGCGATCTCGTCGTCGGCGTATCGGCGGGGGTCGACATGCTCGCGACCACGAAGCCGTACTACACGTCGACGTACGTGTTCGTGTCCCGGCGCGATCGCCACGTGAACGTGCGCTCGTTCGACGACGACGAGCTGCGTCATTTGCGCATTGGCGTCCAGCTCATCGGCGACGACGGCGCGAACACGCCCCCGGCGCACGCGCTGGCGCGCCGTGGGATCACGCGAAACGTGGTTGGCTATATGGTGTACGGCGACTACCGCCAGCCGAACCCGGTCGGCGACATCATGCAAGCCGTCGAGCGCGGCGCGGTCGACGTGGCGGTGGTGTGGGGTCCGCTGGCCGGCTACTTCGCCAAACGGTCAACCGTGCCGCTAGAGATCACGCCAGTAGCGCCGCGCGTCGACCGGCCGGACCTCCCGTTCGTGTTCGACATTGCGATGGGTGTGCGGCGCCGCGACACCACGTTCCGCCGCGTGATCCAGCAGATCATCGACCAGCGGCACTCGACGATCGACAGCATTCTCGTCGCGTACGGCGTGCCGCGCGTCGATGCAGCAGCCGCCAGGGTCGCGACGCGGGAGCGGTGAATGATCGGGCGATACGGACGCTTCATGATCGCACTCTTGCTGTCGTCGTCCGCGTTCGCGCTGGCATCGTGCGAGCGCGAAGCGCGCCGGCTCAATCAGCAACCCCCGCCCGGCGCGCCGCCGACGTTCGTGGCCCAGTCGCCGCTGCAGCCGGGGCCGACGCTCGTCGTCGATACGGCCGAAGGCGAGTTCGACGACAATGCGTACAACACGTCCGAAGGTCAGACGCTGTTCAACCAGATGAACTGCAGCGGCTGTCACGCCAACGGCGGCGGCAACATGGGGCCGGCGCTGATGGACGACGAGTGGCTCTACGGCAGCGAACCCAATCAGATCTTCGCGAGCATCGCCGAAGGACGCCCCAACGGGATGCCCTCGTGGAAGAACCGGCTGAACGACAAACAGATCTGGCAGCTCGTTGCCTACGTGCGGTCGTTGAGCGGCCTCACGCCCAAAGGAGCCCGTCCGGCGCGGCAGGATCACATGATGATGACGTCGCCGCCGAATCAGACCCCGAAGGCCAAGCCCAGGAACTCGGGCCTCCCGGGCGCGTCGCAGCATCCCTGAGCCATGCACTCCGCGTTCGCTCCGGCCTCACCGCAGGCGCACCTCGTTGCCACCCTCTGGTGGTGGATGCTCGGTGTCGGGGGCGCGATCTGGCTCGCCGTGATCGCGACGATGCTGTACGTGACGCTTGCGCGACGCGGTCGCCGCGGCCCGGACGATCTGCAGCACGTTCCGGACGCCACACGTCGCCGGATGGAGCGCGTCGTGCTCGGCGCGGGCTCCCTCACGGTGCTCGTGCTCGCCGCGTTCCTCGTGTTCGACTTCTCCGTCGGGCACGCACTGGCGCAGCATCCTCAGCGCGCCCTCACGATCGACATTACCGGCCACCAGTGGTGGTGGGAAGCGGAATATGAGGATCCCGATCCAAGCAAGCGCCTCACGACCGCGAACGAGATTCACGTTCCCACTGGTGAGCCGGTCCAATTCAAGCTCCGCTCGGCCGACGTGATTCACAGTTTCTGGGCACCGAATCTCAACGGCAAGAAAGATCTCATTCCCGGTTATCTCAGCACGTTGTGGTTCGAGGCCGACACGGCCGGCGTGTACCGCGGGCAATGCGCCGAGTTCTGCGGCCTGCAGCACGCGAAGATGGCGTTCTACGTCGTCGCCGAGCCGAGGGCGAAGTTCCAGGCCTGGCTGGCGGCGGGCGCGCAGTCGCCGCCGCCGCCGACCGATTCCACGCAGCTCTACGGGCAGCGCGTCTTTCTGTCGAGCGGCTGCGCGGTGTGCCACACGATCGGCGGCACCGCCGCGCAGGCGTTCGTCGGACCGCCGCTCACGCACGTGATGAGCCGGGCCACGATCGCCGCGGGGGCGCTCGCCAACACGAGAGCGAATCTCATGGCCTGGATCACCAACCCGCAGGCGATCAAACCCGGGGCGCGCATGCCGGCGGTTCCGCTGACCGGACCCCAGCTCGCCGCGCTCGTCGACTATCTGGGGACGCTGAAGTGACGTCGAGTCAGCGCGAGCCGATGCTGCCCGCCGAGACCACGCTGTCCGAGGAAGAGGTCGCGCGCGAAGCGGCGGCGCTCGACCGGGTCTGGGCCGGACGCCCCGGGTTCTGGGGCTGGCTCACCGCGGTCGATCACAAGTCGATCGGCAAGCGCTACCTCGTCACCACGTTCGCGATGTTCCTGGCCGGCGGCATTCTCGCCGCGTTCATGCGGACACAGTTGATGCGGCCCGAGAACACCGTCCTCGGCCCCGACCGGTACAACCAGGTCTTCACCGTGCACGGCACCACCATGATGTTCCTGTTCGCGGTGCCGGTGATGACCGCGATGGGCATTTACTTCGTGCCGCTCATGGTCGGCGCGCGGAACATCGCTTTCCCCCGCGCAAACGCCTTCGGCTACTGGACGTATTTCGTCGGGGTCGTGTTCCTCTACGTCTCGCTGATCGCGAACACCGGGCCCGACACCGGGTGGTTCGCGTACGTCCCGTTATCAGGACCACAGTACTCGCCGGGGCACCGCGTGGACGTGTGGGCGCAACTCGTGACGTTCACCGAGATCGCGGCACTCATTGCCGCGGTGAACGTCATTGTGACGGTGTTCAAGCTGCGCTCGCCGGGCATGTCGCTGAACCGTCTTCCGCTCTTCGTCTGGGCGCAGCTCGTCGTGTCGTTCATGATCGTGTTCGCGATGCCGGCGGTGGCGGCGGGCAGCACGCTCATGCTCGGGCTCGACCGGACCGTGAACTCCCACTGGTTCAATCCTGCCGAAGGCGGAGATGCGTTGCTCTGGCAGCACATCTTTTGGTTCTTCGGACACCCCGAGGTCTACATCATCTTCCTGCCGGCGCTCGGCTTCATCACGCCGATCGTCGAGACGTTCGCGCGGCGCAAGGTGTTCGGCTATACGGCGCTCGTGATGTCGAACATCACCACGGCCTTTTTCGCGTTCGGGCTCTGGGTGCACCACATGTTCGCCACGCCGATCCCCGAGCTCGGGCAGAGTCTGTTCACCGCGGCCAGCATGGTGATCGCGATTCCGACCGGCGTGCAGATCTTCTGCTGGCTGGCCACCCTCTGGGCGGGCCGCGCCGAGCTCCGGGTGCCGCTGCTCTTCGTGCTCGGCTTCATTTTCACATTCGTGATCGGCGGCATCAGCGGCGTCATGCTCGCGTCGGTCGCTTTCGACAAGCAGGCGCACGACACCTTCTTCGTCGTCGCGCACCTGCACTACGTCCTGCTCGGCGGCGGCGTCATGCCGCTGTTCGGCGCCTTCTACTTCTGGTTCCCGAAGATCACCGGCCGGATGCTCGATGAAACGCTGGGCAAGCTGCACTTCTGGCTGTTCGTGATTGGCGTCAACGTCACCTTCTTCCCGATGCACGTCCTCGGGCTCGAAGGAATGCCGCGCCGCGTCTACACGTATCTCGAGTCGACCGGATGGGGATCGCTCAACCTCGTGGCGACGCTCGGCGCGTACACGATTGCGCTCTCGGTGATCGTGTTTCTGGTGAACGCGATCAGGAGTTGGTGGGGCGGCGAGGTCGCCGGGGCCAATCCGTGGAATTCGTCCGGGTTGGAATGGGCCACGACTTCGCCGCCGCCGCCGTACAACTTCGTGCACGTGCCGGTCACGACGAGCCGCCACCCGCTGTGGGATACGACCGTCGAGCTGCCCGTGTTGAGCGGCCTCCGCACCGACCGGCGAGAGGTGCTGGTCACGACGACGTTCGACGCGAGACCCGACTATCGGCACGAGGATCCGGCGCCGTCGATCTGGCCGTTGTACCTCGCGCTCTGCATGGGGCTCACGTTCATCGGCGGCATCTTCTCGCCGTATCTCGTGGTCGTCGGGCTCGCGCTGACGCTGCCGGGGCTGTTCGGGTTAGCGTGGCAGAGCATCACCAACCATCGCGGGCCCGATCACGTCGACGCCCCCCAAGCGCTCGCCGAAACCGCATGAAACCGCTTCGTGTCGCCGGCAACGTCGCCGAGCTCCCGAGCACCGTATTCGGCGCGCGCAGCCTGATGTGGTGGGCGACGCTCGGCATGATGGTGATCGAAGGCTGGACACTCGCGCTGCTCGTCGTCTCCTACCTGTACCTCCGGCAAAACTTCGCGAGCTGGCCGCCCCTGCGAACGCCGCATCCGAGCCTCGTCGTCCCGACGACCAATCTCGTGCTCATGTTCGTGAGCTGCGTGCCGGCCTATATGAGCGCCCGGAGCGCAAAGCAATTCGATACCGTGCGCGTGAGGCGCTGGCTGGTGGTGTTCTCGATCATCGTGGTCGCCATCACCGTCGTGCGATGGTGGGAGCTCTGGGCGCTCAATACGCGCTGGGACACCAATGCGTACGGCAGCGCGGCCTGGACGATCGTCGGATTGCATACCACGCTGCTTGCGCTCGACGTCGCCGACACGGTCGGACTCACTCTGCTCTTTTTCATCCGTGAGCTGCCGGCGAAGATGTATACCGATACGAACGACAACAGCTTTTACTGGTATTTCAGCGTCGCGGTCTGGATACCCATCTATCTGATCGTCTATGTCGGCCCGCGGATCTTTTGACGTGCTCCGGAACGACCCCGCCGATCGCGGGATCGATGCGTTCACGCGCTGGCCGGGGCTGCTCAGCCTGTCGCTCGGTGTGCTCCTCGGTCCGGTGATCGCGTTGACCAACCAGGAGTTGATCTACGCGGCGAACATGTGGACCTGCGGTCACGGCTACCGCGGGACGATGCACCTCATTCCTCTCCTCTGTCTGGCGGTGACCATCGGCGCGGCACTCACCGCGTACCGCGACTGGCGCGCCGCCGGCGGCGGCGTGGAGGAAGAGCAAGCCACGACCGCGGCACGCACGCGATTCCTCGCCATCATGGGAATGGGCATCAGCGTGTTCTCCGCGCTGGCCGTGATCGCGCAGTGGGCGGCAATCATCGTCTTCGAACCATGCCTGCGAGCCTGATGCCGCTCCTTCCCGCCGCCGAGCGCGTTGGATTCGGGTGGAGCTTCGAGCCCGGCGTCGTCATCCCGCTGATCGTGGTGGGCGTGGTGTACGCGCGGGGCGCCTACGTGATGCGCGTGCGGTCCTCACATGCCCCGCGCGCGACGGCGATTGCTGCGTTCGCCGGTGGATGGGCGACCCTCGTGGTAGGGCTCGTGTCCCCCGTCGACGGAATCTCGGAGCAGCTGTTCTCGATGCACATGGTGCAGCACGAGCTGCTCATGGCGCTCGCGGCGCCGCTGCTCGTTGCCTCGCGGCCTGGGCCGGCGCTGGTCTGGGCGTTCGGATCCGGCTCGCGTCCCGTTCTGGTGCGCCTCCTGCGCGCCCCGTTGGTGCGCCGAACGTGGCGCGCGCTCACGCAGCCGTTCACGGCGTGGTTGGTCCAGGCAGTCGTCATGTGGCTCTGGCACGCGCCGCCGTTGTTCGAGGCGGCGCTGCACTCGGACTTGATCCACGCCATTCAGCACCTCGCCTTTCTGGGCAGCGCCGTCGCGTTCTGGTGGAGCATCATGCACGGCCGCCGCGAGGCGCGCGGGTTGGCGATCGTCTCCTTGTTCACGACGGCCGTTCACACCGGAGTGCTCGGCGCGCTGATGACTTTCGCGCGCTCGCCGTGGTACCCCGCGTACGGTGCCGGCCCCGAGGCATGGGGACTCACGCTGATCGGCGATCAGCAGCTCGCGGGATTGATCATGTGGATTCCGGCGAGCGCCGCGTATCTCGTGGCGACGCTCTCGACGGCGTATCGATGGCTGCACGACTCGGAGTGGGAGGTCGTCGAACGCGAGCGTGCCGCGCTCGCGCCGCTCGGTCGCTGACCCGCCCCGCGGCCCATGAAAAAGATCCTGCAGCTCGCGCTCGGCATCGTCACGAGCGTCGGCGGCTTTCTCGAGATCGGATCGATCGCTACGGCGGCGCAAGCCGGCGCCGGGTTCGGCTACCAGCTCGTCTGGTCCGTCGTGCTCGGGACGATCTGCATCGCCTTTCTCGTCGAGATGTCCGGCCGTTGCGCGGCGGTCAGCAAGCACACCATTCCCGACGCGATGCGCGAGCGGTTCGGCGCGCGATTCTATGCCGTGCCGCTGATCGTGATGCTCGGGGTTTCGCTGCTCGTGCTCGCCGCGGAGCTGGGCGGTGTGGCCGCGGCGCTGCAGCTGGCGACCGGCATTTCCATTCCCGCCTGGGCGATTCCCGTTTTGCTCGTGGCCTGGGCGCTGCTCTGGTACACCAACTTCAGCGTGATCGAGAACGGGGTCTCGCTGCTCGGGCTGGTCACGATCGCATTCGCCGTCGGCGCGGCCAAGCTCCACCCGAACTACGGATCGCTGCTGCACGGCACGCTGCCGACGCTTCCCCGCGAAAAGCCGTCACAGTACTGGTTCGTCGCCGTGAGCGTGCTCGGCGCATCGATCTCGCCCTATCTCTACTACTTCTATTCGTCGGGGGCGATCGAGGAGAAATGGGACGAGAGCTACGTCGGCATGAACCGGGCAATCGCCGCGCTTGGCATGGGATTCGGCGGCTTTCTATCGATTGCCGTGCTCGTGCTGGCGGCCATCCTGTTTCATCCGCGAGGCATCGACGTC
>DATJIZ010000268.1:0-5693 GCA_035492735.1 Gemmatimonadaceae bacterium
GGACGCGCCTTACCGGCCGGGCGCATGCGCGCTAATGTGCAAAGGCTCACAATCGCCACCGAACGGCGCGCATCCCTCGCGCGCCATTGCAGCCGAGCACGCGCATGGGATCGAGACCCGACGTCGAGAGTGGACCGGACCAGACTCCGTTCATCGGAGCTGACATCGCCCGTCGCCGAGAGCAGCCGGGCCCGCGGCGGCCGGTTACGCTTGCGGTGATCGTAGGAAACCGCGGATTCTTTCCCGACCATTTGTGTGCATCGGGTCGGAAGAAGATTCTTGACGTGCTCGAGCGTCAGGGTTTTCACGTGGTGATCACGCCCGAGGACGCCACGAATAATGGCGCCATCGAGAGCCTCGAAGAGGCACAGCGCTGCGCCGAGCACTTCAAGCGACACCGCGACGAGATCGACGGCGTGCTGGTGACGTTGCCGAACTTCGGCGACGAGCGGGCGATCGCCAACACGCTGCGTTGGTCGGGCCTCGACGTGCCGGTGCTGATGCACGCCTTCCCCGACTCGATCGGGCGAATGGCGATCGACAGCCGGCGCGACAGCTTCTGCGGCAAGATGTCGGCGTGCAACAACCTTCGGCAGTACGGGATCAAGTACTCGCTGACCAGCCACCACACGGTCGATCCCGACACGCCGTCGTTCGCGGCCGATCTCGCCCGCTTCGCCGGCATCTGCCGCATCACGCGCTCGATCCGTCGCGCGCGGCTCGGGCAGATCGGTGCGCGCCCGGCGGCGTTCAACACCGTGCGGTATAGCGAGAAGCTCCTCGAGCGCGCCGGCATCACCGTCGAGACGCTCGATCTCTCCGAGCTCCTCGGCTGGATTGGCCGGATGGGCGACGACGATCCACCGGTCAAATCCAAGCTGGACGCGATCGGCGACTACACGAGTGTGGATACGGTGCCGCGGGACGCCCTGCTGCGCATGGCCAAGCTCGGTGTGGCGCTCGATCAGTTCATCGACAACCGCGGTCTGGACGCCACGGCGGTGCAGTGCTGGACGGCGATCGAGGAATTCTACGGTGTCGTGCCATGCACGGCGATGAGCATGATGAGCGACCGCCTCATGGCCAGCGCGTGTGAGGCCGACATCGCCGGCGTCGTCAGCATGTTCGTGCTGCAGGAAGCCGCGGCGAGTCCCGCGGCGCTGCTCGACTGGAACAACAATTACGGATCGGAGCTCGACAAGGGCGTCGTCTTCCATTGCTCCAACCTTCCCAAGTCGTTCTTTGCCGAGCAGCGAATGGATTATCAGGAGATCATCGCCGGCACGGTGGGCCGCGAGAATACCTACGGCACCATCGTGGGGCGCATCGCGCCGGGTCCGTTCACGTTCGCGCGCGTCACGACCGACGATCTGCGCGGCGAAATCGCGGCCTATGTGGGCGAAGGCCGGTTCACGAACGACGTGATGCTCTCGTTCGGTGGCTACGGCGTCTTCCGCGTCGAGCGTCTTCAGGAGCTCCTGGCCTACATCTGCGAGCACGGGTTCGAGCATCACGTCGCAGCGACTCGTGACACCGTCGCCGAGTCCGTGCACGAGGCGCTCGGCAAATACCTCGGCTGGACGGTTCATCTCCACGGTACCGAGCCGCGGCAAGTCGCCGCGGACCATGGGCAGTAAGCTCCGCAGCGGAGCATCTTCATATGGGAATTTCTCGAAGGGATTTCGTGCAGCGCTCGGCGTCGGCCGCGGCCCTCGCCGGCCTGGCGCCGGTCACGGGCGCGACGGGACTGCTCACCGAATCGGCCGCGGGCGCACCGCATCGCGGCATCGACGCCAAGTTCGTGCGCGCCCACCCCGTCCCCCTCGAGCGGGTCCGCCTCACCGGCGGGCCGCTCAAGCACGCGCAACAATCGGACGGGAAGTATCTCCTCTCGCTCGATCCGGATCGCATGATGGCGTACTACCGGATCCGCGCGGGTCTCAAGCAAAAGGCCGAGCCATACTCGGGTTGGGACGGCGGTGGCCGGAACCTCACCGGCCACGTGACGGGTCATCACCTGTCGGCGGTGAGCCTGATGTACCGCGCCACGGGCGACGAGCGCTTCAAGCAGCGAGCGGCGTATCTGGTAAAGGAGCTCGAGGTCGTTCAGGACAAGAGCGGCGACGGCTACCTGAGCGCGCTGGAGAATGGCCGAGAGGCTTTTGGGAAGCTGTCGAAGGGTGAGATTCGCTCGGCGGCGTTCGACCTGAACGGTCTGTGGTCGCCGTGGTACACGCTCCACAAGACGTTCGCCGGTTTGCGCGACGCGTATCGGTACACCAACAATCCGGCTGCGCTGGAGGTGGAGGCCAAGTTCGCCGGATGGGCCAAGCGTGTGCTCGATCCGCTCGACGCGACGCAGATTGCGAGAATGCTCAACACCGAGCACGGCGGCATGAACGAAGTGCTGGCCGATCTCTACGCCGATACGGGTGACAAACGCTGGCTCGACCTGTCGTATCGGTTCGAGCATCACGAGTTCACCGACGCGCTCAAGCGCGGGCAGGACAACCTGAACGGCAAGCACGGCAACTGTCAGATCCCGAAGCTCATCGGATCGGCGGCGCGCTACACCTACACCGGCGATCCGAGCGACCTCCTCGCGGCGAGCTTCTTCTGGGACCGCGTCACCGAGCATCACAGCTACGCCGCGGGCGGACACGGCTTGTCCGAGTACTTCGGCCCGCCCGACGTCCTGGGCGCGCGCGTCGACGGCCGCACGTGCGAGTCGTGCAACGTTTACAACATGCTCAAGCTCACGCGGCGCATGTTCTCGATCCGGCCCGACGCGTACTATGCCGATTTTCATGAGCGCGCGCTGTTCAACCACGCGCTCGCCTCGTTCGATCCCGACGACATCAGGATGTCGTACATGGTGCCGGTGGGCCGCGGCGTACAGCAGGAATACCAGGATATGCAGCGGAGCTTCACGTGCTGCGTCGGCACGGGCATGGAGAACCATGCCCTGCACGGCGACGGCATCTACTACGAGTCGCCCGACACGCTCTGGGTCAACATCTTCGCGCCGTCGACGGTGCAGTTCACCGACGGTACGCGGATGCAGATGGCCACCGACTTTCCCGACGGCGATACCGCGACGCTCGTCATCTCGTCGCCGCCCCCGCGGCCGCTCACGCTGGCGATTCGCCGGCCGAGTTGGGCGGGCGACGGGTTCAGGATCGCGGTGAACGGAACCGACGTACCGCAGCCACCGATCGCCAGCCTGCGGGCGGGCGGGGCGGGCGGCCGCGACATCGTCCACGACGATCGCGTGCCGCAGCCGAGCACGTTCGTCGAGCTCACCCGCACGTGGAAGACCGGCGACAAGATCGAGCTGTCGATCCCCAAGACGGTGCGTGTCGAGCCCACGCCGGACGATCGCTCGATCGCGTCGATCATGTGGGGCCCGCTCGTGCTGGCCGGCAATCTCGGCCCGCGTCGCGAGGGCCGCATGCGCACCGACGATGAATCGGCCGTCGTACCGATCGGCCCCGCCGCGGTGCCGATGCTCGTCGCCGCGGGACGGCCAGTGGGCGAGTGGGTCGTGCCGTCGGGCGACACCAAGGGCGACTTCCGCGTGCAGCAGGTCGCGCGGGTGCCGGCATCGCCCGGCGCGGCCGCGGACGTGAGTCTCACCCCGTTTTATCGAACCCACGGCCGCACCTACAGCGTGTACTTCGACGTGGTGAGCCAACAACAGTTCGATGCACGCGTCGCGGCGCTCGAGGCCGAGAAGGCGCGCGTGCAGCGCCTCGAGACGGCGACGATCGGCTTCGTACAGCCGGGAGACACGAGCTCGGAGAAGACGGCAGACTATCAGTCCGATCCGGCGGATCGCCTCGTCATCCGCGCGCTCGGCAAGTCGAGTCGGGGTGGACCCGGGTGGTTCTCGTTCGAGCTGCCGGTGGATGCCACGGCTGACAGCGCCCTCGTCGTCACGTACCTGAACGAACGCGGCCTCGCCCCGGCTCGCGGGAACTTCGAGATCCTGGTCGACGGTACGTCGATCGCGCGGTTCGAGGCAAACGAGCAGCCGGTCGGGTTCTACGACGCCGTCTACCGTATTCCGGCGACGGTCACGCGCGGCAAGAGCAAGGTCACGATCCGCTTCCAGGCGTCTCAGAACGGTCGCATCGCGCCGGTGTTCGGCGTGCGCACGGCGCGCGCCGATCAGATGTGACAGCCGCGGCTGGCCGCGCGATCGTCGTCGTGATGGTCTGTACCGCCGCGCGAGTCGCGGCGGCGCAGACGACGATTACGAGTGCCGGGGCGCCGGCGCAGCTCGACGTGCGGCCGGTCGGGCCCATGAGCATTCGCGTGACGCTGCGCCCGCTCGCCGCGGCCGAGAGTCTGCTCGCGACGCCAGGGCTCGCGGAGCGGCAGTACCTGCCGCCGGCGATCAGCGTTCGCGTGCTGTACGGACAGACGCAGGCGCGAGTCGGATCGCTTGTCGTCACCGTGAAGGCGAATCCGCTCACGGTGACGGCGGTGAATCCCCGGGGTGAGCGCGTTCAGGAACTCGTATTCGAGCCCGACGGAACGGTGTCGTTCCCGCTCGACGGCGATCCGGTGCTTGGCATGGGCGAAGGCGGGCCGCGCCCGGAGCAGGGACCGAACTGGCGCGAGCAACCGGTGCAGTTCGACCGGCGCGGACGACTGGACGAGATGGAGCCGCGCTGGCAGAGCGGAATGTACGGTTCGCGCAATCCCGTGCCGATGCTCGTCGGCACCCACGGATGGGCGTTGTTCGTCGCGACGCCATGGGTTCAGGTCGATCTGAGAAACCCGGCCCGCGGTGTGTTTCTGCCCTGGGTGCCGGCCGATTCCGCGCGCGCACCGCAATCCACGCGCAACCAGGGACGCGATCTCAACAAGGGCAGGCCGCCGGTCGACGCAATCGTTCCGGGGCTGTTCGACATCTTCCTATTCGATGCGCACGACCCTGCGGCGATGATGCGCGATTACTCGGCGGTCACCGGCCCGGCGGCGCTGCCACCCCGGTGGGCGATGGGCTACATGCAGTCGCACCGCACGATCGAGGACGAAACGCAGCTCCTCAAGATCATCGACACCTTTCGCTCCAAGCAGATTCCGCTCGACGCGGTGATCTATCTCGGCACTGGCTTCGCCCCGCGCGGCTGGAACACGACGCAACCGTCGTTCACGTTCAACCCGGATGTGTTCAAGCGCGACCCCAAGACGGTGATCGCCGACATGCACGCGCGCAACGTGAAGGTCGTCGTGCACATCGTCCCGTTCGATCGCGACAAGCTGCCGACGCTGCACGGCTCCATCCCGCCCAGGCCCGGCGAAGTCATCGACGCGTCGCACATCGCGAGCTACTGGCAGCAGCACGTCGGGTTGATCGACGCGGGGATCGATGCCTTCTGGCCGGACGAGGGCGACTGGTTCAATCTCCTCGAGCGGCTCGAGCGGCATCGGATGTACTACGAGGGTCCACTCTCGAGCGGCCCAACGTTCGGCCGTGGAGCCTGCATCGCAACGGCTACCCCGGGATCGCGCAGTGGGGTGGGTGGGTCTGGTCCGGCGACACCGAATCGTCGTGGAAGACCCTCGAGGCGCAGATCGCGGTCGGTCTGAACTACTCGCTCAGCATCAGCCCTTTCTGGGGCTCGGACATCGGCGGCTTCTACCCGACGCGCGAGCTCACGGGTGAGCTCTATGCGCGCTGG
>DATJIZ010000269.1:0-7052 GCA_035492735.1 Gemmatimonadaceae bacterium
ACCCCCCACCCGGTGCTGTCCAGGGCGAAGATCGTACTGCTGATTGTTGACCTTTAAGACCGGCATAGGAAGGGTGGGCTCAGCGGCGACAGTCCGGGCCAGAAGGTACGCCATCGCCCCTTCGCATGGCAAGCGTCACGCGCCCGCTCCAAGAGCGTTACGCCGCGGCTCTCGCGGGACGTCGCGCACGGCCCCCGACTGCAGCCGGTAGAGCCGCTCGTACAGACCGCGCTTGGCGAGCAGCTCGCGATGGGTGCCCCTCTCCCGAACATGGCCATGATGCAAAACGAGTATCTCGTCGGAATCGACGATTGTGCTCAGGCGGTGGGCAACGGCGATCGTCGTGCGCCCGCGCATCAACTCGCCCAGAGCGCGCTGAATCTCGGCTTCGATCTCGCTGTCGACGGCGCTCGTCGCCTCGTCGAGGATCAACAGCGCCGGATCGGCGGCCACCGCCCGCGCGAACGACAGCAGCTGCCGCTCGCCGACGCTGATCGACGCCCCACGCTCGCCAAGGACCTGCGAATAGCCGCTTGGCAGCCGTCGAATGATGCGATCCGCGCCTACCCGGGCCGCCGCACGGGCGACGTCCTCCTCCGAGATGTCGTTCGACAGCCGAATGTTCGTCAGCACGTCGCCCGCGAAGAGGAAGATGTCCTGTTGCACGTACCCGATCAGCGACCGCAGCTCGTCGAGGGGGATCGCGCGGATGTCGCGTCCGTCGATCAGGATCTGCCCTCGCTGCGGGTCGTAGAACCGCAGGAGCAGATTCACGATCGTTGTCTTCCCAGCGCCGGTGTGCCCCACGAGTGCGAGGGTCCGCCCCGGCTCGACTCTGAAGCTCACACCCTTGAGCACCCACTCGGGTGACCCGGCCTCACCTCCATCCCGCGCCACGTGACCGAGATCGTACGCGAACCACACGTCGCGGAACTCGACGGTGACTCCGCGCCGACGACCGAGTGGCGTGACCGCCGCGCCGCCGCGGTCGGCGGCCGGCGTGTCGAGCAGCTTGAATACCCGCTCGCTTGCCGCCATCGCCTGCTGCAACGTGTTGAACTTGTCCGAAAGGTCCTGGAGCGGCTGGAAGAATCGCCGCACGAGTTGGAGAAACGCGCCGACCGTCCCGACCGTGAGCGTATTGATCTCGACGCGCCGCGCGCCGGCGACGATCAAGCTCGCCAGCGCGATCGTCGTCAGGATCTCGATCACCGGGAAATACAGCGCGTAGTACTTGATCGAATCGAGGTTGGCCTGCAGGTGGCCGCGATTGAGCTCACCGAATCGCTCGGCCTCGGTGCGCTCGCGCCCGAACAGCTGCACGATGCGCATGCCCGTGATCCGCTCCTGCAGGTAGGCGTTGATGCGCGCGAGGCGCGTGCGGATGTCGCGGTATGAGCCGCGCACCTTGGCGCGGAACACGTGCGATGCGGCGTAGACGAACGGAATGACCCCGAACGCCGCCAGCGCCAGCCGCCAGTCGGTGATCAGCATCAGGGCGCTGATCGCCAGCAGCGTGAACAGGTCGCCGGCACCGGCAACGACACCGGCGGTGAACAGTTCGTTGAGGGACTCCACGTCGGACGTCACGCGCGTTACCAGGCGGCCGACCGGATTCCGGTCGAAGAACACGACCGGGAGTCGCTGCACGTGGCTGAAGATGTCGCGCCGCAGATCGCGCATCACGCGCTGACCGAGCAGTCCGGTGAGCATCGTCTCGCCATACTGGCAAGCGAACGCCACCACCAGCGACCCGGCAAACAAGACCGCCGAGCGCCACACCAACGCGGTATCGTGCGCCGGCAGCGCAACGTCGATGACGCGCTGGGTCATGATCGGTCCGACGAGCTGCAGAAGCCCGTCGAGCATCAAACAGCCGAGCGCGGCCGCGACCAGCCACAGATACGGGCGCACGTACACGGACAGACGGCGTACGAGCCGGGCGTCGTACACCTTGCCGACCACATCCTCTTCCTGCATTCGGGAAAACTAGCACACGCTCCGATGCCCTATCCGGCTGAACGGTTACTAGCCGAGCTAGGCGGTCGGATTCTTGCGGCTCAGTTGGTACACCCGTTGCGTGGGTGGACACGTCGTCGGACCCCCTTATTCGGAGGCGGATCTATGGGTATAGTCGCGTGGATCGTGCTCGGCTTGATCGCGGGCGCGATCGCAAAGGCTCTCATGCCGGGGCGCGACCCTGGCGGAATCATCGTTACGATTCTGATCGGGATTGTGGGTGCGTTCATCGGCGGGTTCATCGGCAACTTGATCACGGGTACCGGGATCAACGGGTTCACGCTCTGGAGCATCGTTCTGGCAATCGTGGGAGCGATCATCCTGCTCTGGATCTATCGCGCCGCGACGCGAGGTCGAACGACGACCACGCTCTAGCGGGGGAAGAGGGAAGAGGGAAGGGGGAAGGGGGAACGGCAATGAACTACCCCGCCGTTTCTCCTTCCCTTTCCCTTTATCCTCCCTCGTCCCTTCGCCCCTCGCCCCTCGCCCGTCTCCCGTCTCCCGTCTCCCGTCGCCCGCCCTCTTCCCCCTTCCCCCTTCCCTCTTCCCCCCTCATGCCCCCCTGGCTCTTCTGGATCTTTCTCGGGCTGATCGCGGGCTCGCTCGCCAAGTTCCTCATGCCCGGCCGCGACCCGACCGGCTGTCTCTTCACGATCGTGCTCGGGATCATTGGCGCGTTCGTCGGCGGCTTGATCGGGACGCGACTTGGTTGGGGAAAGGTCGCCACGGGCGATCTCGATCTGCGTTCGATCGGCATCGCGACGTTCGGCGCGCTCATTCTGCTCGCGGTCGGGCGCTTGGTGCGGCGGCCCAAGTAAGCTCGGCGACGCCAGCGGCGCGCTTCGCCATTTATTCGGGCCTCATCAAGGGCTACATTTGCTCTGATGAAGGATTCCATCGTCGTTCGCGGCGCGCGGCAGCATAATCTCAAAGGCTTCGACCTCGAGATTCCGCGACGAGCGTTCACGGTCATCACGGGACCGTCGGGATCCGGAAAGTCGTCCCTCGCCTTCGACACGATCTACGCCGAGGGCCAGCGGCGCTACGTGGAATCGCTGTCGGCGTACGCGCGCCAATTCCTGGAGCGCATGGAGAAGCCGGACGTCGATTCCATCGAAGGCTTGTCGCCGGCCGTGGCAATCGAGCAGAAGAACCCGACCAAGACGTCCCGTTCGACGGTCGGAACGGCAACGGAGATCTACGACTACCTGCGACTGCTCTGGGCGCGGGTGGGCCGCACCTTCTGCCCACTCTGCGGGCGCGAGATGCGGCCCGACACCGTACAGTCGGTCACCGACACCGTGCTCGGCCTCGCGCCGGGCACGCGGTTCTACGTCACGTTTCCGCTCGTGTTGTCGGCGGAGGTCACGCACGAGGTGGTCGTCGAGAATCTGCGGGCGCAGGGCTTCGTGCGCGTCGCGCTCGATGGCGCCGTCAAACATCTCGACGAGCTGATGACCGAGGCCGTGGACGTCACGTTCGCCAAGCAGCTGCTCGTGGTGGTGGACCGCCTGATCGTCGGCGACGACGCACGCGGCCGGCTCGCCGATGCAGTCGGCACGGCGTTTCGCGAAGGCGACGGTGACTGCGTCTTTCTGTTCACCGACGCCGTGCGCACGACGCTGGTGCCCGAGCCAACGAAGGTGCTCCGCTTCACCGAGCGGTACGAGTGCGCCAACGACGGCACCCGCGCGCCCGCGCCGACGCCGCAGCTCTTCTCGTTCAACAGCCCGCGCGGCGCCTGCAAGCGCTGCAATGGCTTCGGCGCGACCCTCGAGTACGACGAAGCGCTGATCGTCCCCTACCCTACGCGCACGCTGCGCGATGGCGCGATCGACCCGTGGACCAAGCCGCGATACGACAACAAGCGACGCGCCCTCGCTGAATTCGCCAAGCGCGAAGGCATTGCCCTCGACGTGGCGTGGAACAAGCTGCCGGCCGCGGCGCGCGACAAGCTGCTGCACGCGCGGGCGCGCGGGTACAAGGGCATCGTTCCCTTCCTCGTCGATCTCGAGGAGAAGAAGTACAAACAGTACATCCGCGTCTTTCTGCGGCAGTATCAATCGGCGCGAGAATGTCCCGACTGCCTCGGCGCCAAGCTGCAGCCCGAGGCGCTGCAGGTGCGCGTGGGCGGCCGCACGATCGCCGAGCTTTGCGAGCTTCCGGTCGACCAATTGGCCGCGTGGCTCGAGACGCTGGCGCTCACGCCCTTCGAGCGCCAGATCGCCGCGACGATTCTTCGCGAGGCTCGCGACCGCGTGCAGTTCCTGTGCGACGTCGGCCTCAACTACCTCACGATGCACCGTGCGACGCGCACGCTGTCGGGCGGCGAGGCGCAGCGCATCGGCCTCGCCAACTCGCTGGGCTCGCGCCTCGTCGACACGCTGTATGTGCTCGACGAGCCGTCGATCGGCTTGCACCCGCGCGACATGGATCGCTTGCTGCGACTGCTGCAGCGCCTCCGCGACACGGGGAATACGGTGCTCGTGGTGGAGCACGATCTGGAGGCCATTCGTGCCGCCGACTACATGGTCGAGCTGGGGCCGGCGAGCGGCGAGCGCGGCGGACAGCTCGTCTTCACCGGCCCGATGTCCCGCGTGGCCGAGAGCCCGCTGACCGGGGCCTATCTCACCGGGGCGCGGGCGATCCCGGTGCCCGAGGCCCGCCGGCGGCTCGGCCCGCGATGGATCACCCTGACCGGCGCACGCGAGCACAATCTCAAGGGAGTCGACGTCAGGATCCCGCTCGGCGCCGTCACGGCCGTCACCGGTGTTTCCGGATCTGGAAAGAGCACTCTCATACACGACGTGCTGCTGCGCGCGCTCGAGACCCGGCTGCACGGCGAGCACAGTGCCAAGCAGCACCTCGGCGAACGGGTCGGCCTGTACGACGCGATCACCGGCGTGGAGGCGATCGACGACGTGATCGGGATCGATCAGAGCCCGATCGGCAAATCGCCGCGGTCGAATCCCGTCACGTACGTGAAGGCCTTCGATGAAATTCGGCGAATCTTTGCCGATGCGCCGCTGGCCCGCGAACGCCGCTACACGGCCGGGACATTCAGCTTCAACGTCGCCGGCGGCCGCTGCGAGACCTGTGAAGGTGCCGGCTATCTCGAGGTCGAGATGGTGTTCATGGCCGACGTCTTCGTGCCGTGCGACGATTGCGGCGGCAAGCGATTCAAACCAGCCGTGCTCGACGTCCGCGTGAACGGCCGGAACATCTACGAAATCCTCGAGCTCACGATCGACGAAGCCATCCGCTTTTTTCCCCGCGAGGAAAAGCTCGGCCAGGCGTTGTGGCATCTGCAACAGGTCGGCTTGGGGTATCTCCGACTTGGCCAGCCGGCGACGACCCTTTCCGGCGGCGAAGCCCAGCGCCTCAAGATCGCGCGCGAGCTGGCGCTCACCGGAAAGAAGAGCGGCCGAAAGCTCTACGTGATGGACGAGCCGACGACCGGGCTTCACCTCGAGGACATCCGGCGGCTCGCGCAGGTGTTCGACCGACTGGTCGACGCCGGCCACACGTTGGTGCTGATCGAGCACAATCTGGATGTCATCAAGCTGGCTGACTGGGTAATCGACCTCGGCCCGGAGGCCGGCGATCGCGGCGGTGAGATCGTAGCGACAGGCCGGCCGGAGGAGATCGCCCGGGTCGCGGCCTCGCACACCGGCCGATGGCTGCGAACGGTGCTTCCTGCGCTCGCGGACCCGGGCGCTCATCGAGCGCCACAGCGCACCGGCGGACCACGAGTCTCGCGCGCGGTTTAAGTCACTGGGGCAGTTGGGGTTGAGTATCGCTCAACGACGGTTGACTTCGACACTCGCTCCACTACTTTTCGTTGTCTGTCGCCGATTTCCCGGCGACGGAGCGGTTGATGGATGCTGCACCGTTCCCGGGTAGCTCAGCTGGTCAGAGCGGGTGACTGTTAATCACTAGGTCGGGGGTTCGAGTCCCTCCCCGGGAGCCATATCGTCGTCGTTCGAGCCAGGCGACCAGTTGAGGAATCGATGCCCCGATCGGCTCGCCGATCGGGGCATCGCGTTTCTGAGACGCCAGCGATCTACGCGACCGGTTCGTGGTCACCGGCGTCGAGGGTGACGCGGCGAGGCTTCAAAAGCTTCGAGACGGTTGTGACGAGCTGGTCGATGTCGACGGGCTTGACCATGTGACCCTGAAAGCCGGCCTCGAGCGCGCGGCGGCGATCATCGTCTCCGGCGAGTGCGGTAAGCGCGACGGCGGGGACGTCGCCGCCGCGTTCGGCACCCAGCGCCCGGATCCGGGCGAGCAGACTGTAGCCGTCCTCGTTGGCCATGGCGATGTCGCAGACGAGGAGATCAGGCCTGAAGTCCGCGAACACGTCCATCGCCGTCGCGGCGGAGTCGGCCGAGCGAACGTCGGCCCCTTTCCGAATCAGGACCCTGGTGAGGGCATCCCTCGTCCCCAAGTCGTCTTCGACCACCAGAACCCGCGCGCCTTTGACATTCGCCAGCTCCTCCTCACGCGAAGGCGCCCGACTCGCGTTGCCGGCGTGCTCCTCTGACTGCTTGATGAGCGGGAGTGAGACGGTGAAAGCAGAACCTTTTCCCCGGCCCGCACTCTCGGCCCGCACCGTTCCGCCGTGCGCCTCGACCAGTGAGCGCACGATCCCCAGACCGAGGCCGAGACCGCCGAACGTTCGCGTTCGGCCTTGCTCCTCCTGGCTGAACAGGTCGAAGATCGAGGGCAGGAACGCGGGTTCAATACCAACGCCGCTATCGGCGACGCGGATTTGGCCGCTGCCGTCGCTGCCCGCGACGCTGACCGTGACGTGTCCGTGGGCCGGGGTGAATTTGATCGCGTTCTCCAGGAGATTCGTGACGACCTGCTGCAGGCGTGCCATGTCGCCGGATACTGGCGGCAACGACTCGTCCAGCCGGACCTGAAGGTCGATCTGCTTCTCTTCGGCTGTTGGAGCGATCGCATCGATCGCGCTCCGCACGACGGTAGCCAGACCGACCGGCCGACGCTCCATTTTGAGCTTGCCGGTAACG
>DATJIZ010000270.1:0-9009 GCA_035492735.1 Gemmatimonadaceae bacterium
CCTTCGAACGCGCCGCCGCAGATGAACAGGATGTCTTTCGTGTTGACTTCAATATATTTCTGCTGCGGGTGCTTGCGTCCACCCTGCGGCGGCACGTTGGCGACCGTGCCCTCGAGGATCTTGAGCAGCGCCTGCTGCACGCCCTCGCCCGACACGTCGCGCGTGATGGACGGGTTCTCCGACTTGCGCGAGATCTTGTCGAGCTCGTCGGCCGCCTGCCCGTCGTGGGCGTGCTCGATCACCTCGACGAGACGTCGCTCGTGAGCATCCTCACCGAGCCCAAGAACGCGATCACGAAGCAGTACCAGCGCTTCTTCGAGATGGAGGGCGTCAAGCTCGACTTCACCGAGGACGCGCTGCACGCGATCGCGCAGGCCGCCATCAAGCGTGGCACGGGCGCGCGCGGACTGCGGGCGATTCTCGAAGAGCTGCTCACGGAAGTGATGTTCGATCTTCCCACGCGCGAAGACGTCGTGGAAGTGAAGGTGACCGAGAGCTCGGTGTTGAACGGGACGCCGCCGCTGCTCGAGATCGCGCCGCAGCGGAAAAAGAAAGAGGCATAGGCGGCCTCGGAATGGTTCGAAGGTCAAAGGCCCGCGCAACAGCGCGGGCCTTTTGATCGGTACGGGCGCGGCGCTCCGCCAGGCGGTCGCCGGCCCTGCTCCGCAGTACATTACGACCCATGCCCGATCCGCTCCGCCGTCCCGCCGTCCTGCCGTTACGCGACGTCGTCGTCTTTCCCAACGTCGCCATGCCGCTGCTCGTCGGCCGCCCGGCGTCTCTCGCCGCCATCGAGGCCGCCGCGTCAGACAACGGCCTGCTCTTCCTCGTGGCGCAGCGCAGCGCCGACACTGAAGAACCGGCTGCTGGCGACTTGCACCGCGTCGGCGTCCTGGCGCGGATCGTTCAGGCATCGCGTCAAGCCAACGGAACGGCGCGGATTCTCATCGAGGGCGTCGCCCGCGCCCGCGTCACGCGGTACGTGCCGGCGGCAGGCTACCTGCGCGCGACGCTCGCGGAAGATGCCGGGACCGCCGTCGACGATCAGGAGGCACTTCAGGTCCGCGCGCGCCGCGTGCTCGCCCTGTTCGAGGAGTACGTCTCGCTCCACCGCCGCATCCCGAACGAGATTGTGGCGCTCGTTCAGAGCGCCGACTCGATCGAGCGGCAGGCGTTCGGCATCGCCGCCCATCTCGCCGTCCGCGTCGACGTGCGGCAGACGTTGCTCGAGGCACCCAACGTCCCCGCTCTGGTCGAATCGCTCGGCCAGGTACTGGCCGGCGAGATCGAGCTGCTCCGGCTGGAGCGGAAGCTCGACGAGGAGGTTCGCGGCTCGCTGTTCCAGAACCAGCGCGAGTTCTACCTGCAGGAACAACTCAAGGCCATTCACCGAGAGCTCGGGCAGGACGATGCCGACGACGTGATGGACCTCGAGCGGCAGATCGAGTCGCGGAAGCTGCCGGAACCGGTGAAGGCGCGCGTGCTGCGCGAGGTCCGCAAGCTTCGCCGGATGTCGCCGCTGTCGCCGGAGTCGACTGTCGCGCGGAACTTCGTCGACTGGATCCTGGCGTTGCCCTGGTCGGAGCGGACGGACGACATCCTCGACGTGGCGCACGCGCGCCGCATTCTCGACGAAGATCATTATGGTCTCGACGAGGTGAAGGATCGCATCCTGGACTACATCGGCGTGCTGTCGCTCGTCGAGCGCATGGACGGGCCGATCCTTTGTCTCGTCGGGCCGCCCGGGGTCGGCAAGACGTCGCTCGGCCGGTCGATCGCGCGTGCGCTGGGGCGCAAATTCGTCCGCATGTCATTGGGCGGCGTCCGCGACGAAGCCGAGATTCGCGGACATCGCCGAACGTACGTGGGCTCCATGCCGGGCCGGGTCATCCAGGCGATGCGACGGGCCGAGGTCGTGAACCCGGTCATCCTGCTCGACGAGGTCGACAAGCTCGGCACCGACTATCGCGGCGACCCGGCCGCGGCGCTGCTCGAGGTGCTCGATCCCGAACAGAATCGGGCGTTCAACGATCACTATTTAGAGATCGATTACGACCTGTCGCAGGCGTTGTTCCTGACCACGGCCAACTATCTCCCGCAGGTGCCGGAGCCGCTCCGTGACCGGATGGAGATCATCCGGCTCTCCGGGTACGTGGATCAGGAGAAGTTCGCCATCGCGCGCCAGTTCCTCGCGCCGCGGCAGCTGCGGGCCAACGGGCTCGATCCTCAATCCGTCGAGTGGGAGAGCGACGTCCTGCCGGCCATCGTTCAACTGTACACGCGCGAAGCGGGCGTGCGCGAGCTCGAGCGCCGCATCGGCCGCATCGCACGCAAGCTCGCCCGGCGACGGGCCGAGTCGCTCGAGCGCGCGGCGCAGGGCACACAGTCCGGCGCGCCTGCGCCAACCGTCGTGCGCGCCGGCGATCTCAAGGAGCTGCTCGGATCCGCGCCCTATGATCCGTCACTCCTCACGCCCGATCACAAGGTTGGCGTGGTCGTGGGACTGGCGTACACCGCCGCCGGCGGCGACGTTCTCGAGATCGAGGTCAGCGTCGTGGGCGGGCGCGGTAAGCTGTCGCTCACCGGCACGTTGGGCGACGTCATGAAGGAATCGGCGACCGCGGCGCTCAGCTACGCGCGGACCCGTGCCGGCGTGCTCGGCATCGACCGGGACTTCTACCGCACGCGCGACCTGCACATCCACATTCCGGCGGGCGCCACGCCCAAGGATGGGCCGTCGGCCGGCATCGCGATCGCCACGGGGATCGTCAGCGCGCTCACGGGCATTCCGGTGCGCGGCGATGTGGCGATGACCGGCGAGATCACGCTGCGCGGTCGCGTGCTCGCCATTGGTGGCCTCAAGGAGAAGGCGGTCGCGGCGCATCGCAACGCCGTCCGACACGTCATCATCCCGTACCAGAACCTGCGCGACGTCGAGGAGCTGCCCGAGGAGGTTCGATCGTCGGTGACCTTCCACCCGGTCAAGACGATGGACGAAGTGCTGAGCCTCGCGCTTGCCCGCGTCGACGTGACGAGCGATCGGCCAGCGGTGGCGCCCAATTGATGGCCGCGCCGCCGCGCGAGCCGCTGGTCATTCGCTCGCTCGAATTCATGGGTGGAATGGCAACGGCCGCCGGCTGGCGTCCACAGGGCGGCCTGCCGGAGATCGCATTTGCCGGCCGATCGAACGTCGGTAAATCATCCCTCCTCAACCGACTCGTTCACCGGAAAAAGATCGCCCGCGTGAGCAACACGCCGGGACGGACGCGCGAGATCAACTTCTTCAAGGTGAACGACCAGTTCGTGCTGGTCGATCTGCCGGGCTACGGCTACGCGCGCGTCTCCAAGGAGCGCCACGCCGAGTGGCGGCCGCTCATCGAATCGTATCTGCGCGACAGCCGCGATCTGCGCGGCATCGTCCAGCTGCTCGACGTGCGGCACGATCCGACCCCCGACGATCGGCGGATGCTCGAGTTCCTGGGCGATGTGGGCGTGCCGACGATCGTGGTGCTCACCAAGACCGACAAGCTCACGCCCACGCAGCGGGCCAACCGCATTTCGGGCCTGGCCGCCGAGCTCGATCTCGACCCCGAGCAGCTCATTGCGTTCAGCGCCGTGACCGGCGACGGTCGAAATGATCTTGCCGAGGCGATCGAGTCGCTGCTCAGCCAACCACCCTGGCAGGAGTCGCGGTGAAGCACCGCGCCGCCATGCTCGCGGGCGCGATTTCGCTCGCCGGCGCGGGCTCGCTCGCCTGCGCGTCGGGCGCTACGCCGCCGGTGCAGTCAGCGGCGGCGCCACTTGAACGCATCACCGCCGATTCTACCGCCGCGACTGCCCCCGCCGGCCTCGGCACTCTCAAACAGGACGATATCGCGATCGTGCTGCAGCCCCAGGGCGTGCGTGTCACGGCAATTCCGCTCGACGAGAATGTCATCCGCACGCTGGCGCCCGACTCCTATCGCAGCCTTCGCACCCTGCTCGAATCGCGAAGGCAGGACATCATGCGCCGCGCGGCGATGCACGGCGTCCACGAGCCGCGAGTGTGGTACGTGCTGTTCTACGGCCTCGCGCCCGACGCACGATTCATTCCGACCGACGTCACCGTGAGCTCGGGCGGACGCGACTATCGGCCGTTCGACGTCGTGGCCATCTCGCCCGCCTTCGGCACGCAACGCCTGCAGCCGCGCGAAACCCAAAAGGGCCTGCTGCTGTTTGACGAGGGCCTCGATGTCTCGCAGCCGGTCGTCGTGACGATGGGCTCCGAGCGGAACTCCGACTGGGACAGCATTCTTCGTAAGATCGACGCCGAGCGCGCGGCGATCCGCGCGCGCGCCAGCGCACGCACAACGCGGCCGTAGCGACCAACACCACCGTACTCGGATGCGAACCATGCCATACCTTCCTCTGCGCAGCCTGGCCGACCGGCAGAGCCGGACGCTGGCGTCGGACTGGCTTGCCTCGCTCGGCGCGGCGCTGGACGATCCCGGCGCCGACCGACCGGCGCTCTGCCGACAAACGCTCACGTCGCTGTTCTATCCCGAGTACGCCGAGAACTGGGAAACCGCCGTCGAAGACCCCAGGCTTCCCGCGCCGACGCGCCTCGCGCTCGCCGCTACCGACCCACGCAACGTGACGCTCGAGCCCGAGTACTACGGCGAGTGCGACGATGTGCGGTTCCAGCGGGTGAAGCCGTTGCTCTGGCTGTGGTATTCGTTCGATCGGAGCCTGCTCGGCGGTCAGAACGTGTGGCTCGGCGTCGAGCTCCGTCGGCTCCTGGCGAAGCACATCTTCAAGCGCTGCGGCGAGAACTTCAAAGCCTTTCAGCACGTCGAGTTTTCGTTCGGCTACAACATGGAAGTCGGTGACAACGTGGTCGTGCATCGCCACGTGCTGCTCGACGATCGCGGCGGGATCATCCTGGGCAACGACGTATCGGTGAGTGATTACGCGAACATCTACAGCCACACCCACAGCATCGTCGAGCAGAAGGACGTGACGAACGCGTGCACGGTGATCGAGGATGGCGTACGGATCACCTACCACGCGACGGTGCTCGCCGGCGTGCGCGTCCACGAGCAAGGGATGGTCGGCGCCATGGCGGTCGCGACCAAGGACGTGCGACCGTACCACGTCTACGTCGGCATTCCCGCCAAGAGCGTGCGCGTCAAGCCCAACGCGCCGGCCGCGGCGAACGTGCTGCGGACGAGCAGGGATCGCCAGGCGGACGCGGGCTGAGCCGAGAATACGCGTGCGCATCGGCGACATGAACTGGATGCAGGTCGAGTCGTATCTCGAGCACGACGACCGCGCGATCCTTCCGCTCGGCAGCACCGAGCAGCACAGCTATCTCCGTCTCACCGTCGACTGCATTCTTCCCGAGCGAGTCGCGCTGGACGCCGCCGAGCCGCTCGGCATTCCCGTCTTTCCGGTCGTCGCGTATGGCGTGACGCCCTATTTCCGCGAGTTTCCCGGCACGATCTCTCTGCGCGTCGAAACGCACCTGAACGTGGTGCGTGACATTCTCGATAGCATGGCGCACAGCGGGTTCCGGCGCATTCTGATCGTGAACGGTCACGGCGGCAACGGCGCCGTACAGCAGTTCGCCCAGGAATGGGCGGCCGATCACGCGCCGTGCCGCGTCATGTTCCACAACTGGTGGAATGCCCCGCAAACATGGGCCAAGGTTCAGGCGATCGACTCCGTCGCCTCGCATGGGTCGTGGATGGAGAATTTTCCGTGGACGCGCCTTCCCGGCGTGAACGTCCCGGAGAGCCAGCGGCAGATGGTGGATCTCGCCACGGTCCGCCTGCTCGACCCGCCGGCGCTGCGGCGCTATCTCGGCGACGGCAACTACGGCGGCGTGTACCAGCGGTCCGATGAGGACATGCTCGCGCTCTGGCAGGTCGCCGTGGAGGAAACGCGGGCGTTGCTCACCGGGCCATGGGGCGGAAACGCGTAGGCGCTCGACGATGCGATTCCTCGTCTGGGGCGCGGGCGCGATCGGCGGTACTCTGGCGGCGTATCTCGCACGCGCTGGTCACGACGTGACGGTAGTCGACTCGGTCGCCGACCACGTCGCGGCCATCAACCGCACTGGCCTTCGATTAACGGGACCGATCGCCGATTTCACCCAGCTCCTGCCGGCATTCACGCCCGACACCGTGAAGGGCGAGTGGGACACCGTCGTACTCGCCACGAAAGCGCATCACACCGAGCCGGCGACCCGTGCACTGGCGCCGCATCTCGGCGCCCGCGGGTGCGTGGTCTCGGCGCAGAACGGTCTGAACGAGCTCGAGATCGCGCGCATCGTCGGCGCTCAGCGGACTGTCGGAGCGTTCGTGAATTTCGGCGCGGACTATCTCGAGCCTGGCGTCATCCACTACGGCGGACGCGGCGCCGTCGTAGTGGGCGAGATCGAGGGCAGCGTGACGACCAGGGCGACGTCGATCCGCGACGCATGGCGAGACTTCGATGAGCGGGCGACCGTCACGCAGAACATCTGGGGCTTTTTGTGGGGCAAGGAAGCGTACGGCGCGATGCTGTTCGCCACGGCGCTCACCAATGCCTCGATCGCCGATGCACTGTCGAGCCGCGAACACCGTGAGTTGTACATCGCCCTGGCGCGCGAGGTGCTCGCGGTCGCTGCTGCCCGCGGCGTCACGCCGGAGGCCTTCGACGGCTTCGATCCGTCGGCGTATCTGCCGAGCGCGCCGCGCGAAGCGGCGGATGGTTCGCTCGACGCGCTCGTCGCCCACAATCGGCGCTCGGCAAAGACGCACAGCGGTATCTGGCGCGACCTCGCGGTCCGCAAGCGCCGCACCGAGGTCGATGCGCAGCTCGGGATCATCGTGACGCTGGGCCGCGAGTCAACGATCCCAACGCCGCTCACGGCGCGACTGATCGAGCTGATTCACGACATCGAGAGCGGCGCGCGAACGCAGTCGCCGGCGACGCTCGAGGCACTCGCCACGACGCCGTTTTCACCCGCGACGAATGAACATCTCGTTTGAGGGCAAGACCGTCGTCGTGACGGGCGCCGCCCACGGATTCGGGCGCGCCATCAGCCTCGCCTTTGCGCGGCGTGGCGCGGACGTGTGGGCCTGCGACGTCCTCGAAGACGAACTGCTCGAGACGCAGCGCCTCGGCGCCGTCGCTGGTGGTACGTGCACCACTCGACGGGTCGACGTGACGGACAAGCATGCCGTGGACGCATTCATCGCCGAGGCGTGCGGCCGACCAGGCCGAGTCGACGTGCTGGTGAACGACGCCGGTGGTGTGCTCGGACAGATCGGACGTCCGGTCGAGGAAGTCTCGCCCGCCGACTGGCAGCGCATCTTCGACGTGAACGTCACCGGCGCCTTTTACTGCTCGCAGGCGGTCGCGCCGGGCATGAAGGCGGCTCGATTCGGCCGGATCGTCAACATCTCGAGCGGCGCTGGATTGGGCGTCAGTCTCACGGGGATTCAGGCCTACGCGGCGGCCAAGGCGGCCCAGATCGGACTCACGCGTCAGCTGGCGCACGAGTTGGGGCAGTGGGGCATCACGGTGAACAACATCGCCCCCGGATTCGTGCGCTCGAATCCGACCACCGAGCGCCAGTGGGAGTCGTACGGCGTAGCGGGACAGCGCGCGCTCGTCGACCGGATCGCGCTCAAGCGGCTCGGCACACCCGACGACATCGCGCACGGGGTTCTGTTCTTCGCGTCGGACCATGCGGGCTGGATCACGGGCCAGGTACTCTCCATCGACGGCGGAAAGTGATGGCGGAATCGGTCGACGACCTTCGGGACGTGCTCTCGTACCTGGAAGACAATCGCGCCCGCATCCTCGCCGAGCTCGAGTCGTTCGCGGCGATTCCGAGCGTGAGCACCGACCCAGCCCACGCCGGCGACATCCTGGCCGCCGCGCACTGGGTCGAGCAAGCGCTGACGAGCGCCGGCCCGATCAGGGTGCGAACGATCCCGACGGCCGGGAATCCCATCGTGTACGGCGAGTGGCTCGGCGCGCGAGGCGCTGCCACGGTGCTCGTGTACGGACATTACGACGTGCAGCCCCCGGATCCATTAGAGAAGTGGGAAAGCCCGCCGTTCACGCCCACGGTGCGCGACGGGCGGCTGTACGCCCGGGGCGTGTCCGACGACAAAGGGCCGATGCTCATCCCGATCAAGGTCGCCCAGGCATACTTCGCCGCCTCGGGGAAGCTGCCCCTGAACGTCAAGTTCATGTTCGAGGGCGAGGAGGAGGTCGGGAGCCCGAGCCTCGAGGAATTCATTCAAAGGCATCGGGCGCTGCTCTCGGCGGATTTCGTCATCTCGGCCGACGGCGCCATGTGGCGCGTCGACAAGCCATCGCTCAACGTCGGCAGCCGCGGACTCGCCGGCCTCGAGCTCACCCTGACGGGCCCCGGCAAGGATCTTCACTCGGGACGCCACGGCGGCGGAATCGCCAATCCCCTGCACGGCATGGCGCAGCTCATCGCGACGCTTCACGAGCCTGGTGGACGCGTCGCGGTCGCGGGCTTTTACGACGCGGTGCGCGACCCCACCCCCACCGAACGCGGCGACATCGCCGCCCTTCCGTTCGATGAGGTTGCGTACCTGGCGCAGGTCGGCGCGCCGACGACTTTCGGCGAGCCGGGATACTCCACGCTCGAGCGACAGTGGGCGCGCCCCACCCTCGAGGTGAACGGCATGTGGGGTGGGTACGAAGGCCCGGGCAGCAAGACCGTGCTCCCGAGCGAGGCGCACGCGAAGATCACCTGCCGCCTCGTACCGGATCAGGATCCGAATGAAATCGTGGCGCTCGTCGCTCGCCACCTCGAACAGCGCGTACCGACGGGCACGCGGCTCACGATCAAGCCAGGAGAGCACGGCGCCCGCGCTTACCGCATACCGCCGACGCATCCCGGCCTCGACGCCGCCGACGCCGCGCTGCGCGCCGTCTATGGTGTGCGGCCGCTGCGCGTACGCATGGGCGGCACGGTGCCCATCTCAGAGTATTTCGAGC
>DATJIZ010000271.1:0-4576 GCA_035492735.1 Gemmatimonadaceae bacterium
CGAGGTCGCCGAGCTCGCGAAGCGGCTCGGCGAAACCGAGGGCGTCAAGGTGAACGCGACCGCGATCGTTTCGGGACACGTGAGCAACGCGATCATCGACTTCGCGCGCGGCCACGACGTCGACCTCATCGCCATGGCGACACACGGCCGCGGCGCGTCGCGCCTCCTTTTCGGCAGTGTGGCCGACAAGGTCGTGCGCGCCTGCGCGCTGCCGATGCTCCTCCTGCGGCCGATCGGTGTCACGGAAGACAATGCCCAGCCGAAGGCGGACGCCGCCGCCGAGACGCCGAACCTCGTCGAGGTTTGACCGGCTGCCGTCGACGCTGAGAAGCCCGGCGCGCCGCGCGCCGGGCTTCTCAGCGTCGAGTTCCCTCGCCGAACATTGCGGTCAGACGTGAACGCTCGCCGGTTCCGAGATCTCGCCGACGGTCGTCGCCACCAGCACCGGGTCCGTCTCGGCCAAGTGTCGCGCCACGTCGGCGAGCGAAACAACTCCCACCAGGCGCCCGTCGACGTCGACCACGGGAAGCCGGCGCACCTGCGACTCCGCCATGCGGTGGACGCAGGCGATCAGTGGCGTTTCGGGATAGACGGTGACGAGCCTCCGGGTACTCATGTGCGGGCCGACGTCGCAGCCCGGCAGATCGTGCGCGGCCAGACAGCGGACGACGATGTCGCGGTCCGTGATCACGCCGATCAACTCCATCGTCGCCAGACTCGTCACGACCGGGATGAAGCCCGTCTCCCAATCGCGCATGAGTTCGGCGGCGCGGCTGATCGGGTCGTTCGCTGTGACCACCGCTGGACTGATGGTCATGGCGTCGCGTGCAAGCATGGGATGCCTCCGTTCGATGTGGGCGCAGCCGATACAGGGTACGGCGGGCGGTGGCGCGCGTCTGTCCGACGAAAGCCACACGTCGTCGGCCGGATCCCCGACGGACCGCCGCGACCGGGCGAGTCGGTCGAGCACGTGTATGCGATGTGAGGAGATGCCGCACGCATCGCGGGCAGTTCTGCCGACGGCCCGCCATTCCGAGGCAGGCTAGGCTTCCGAAAGTTCTAACGAAGCGTCGCAACAAAGCACGAGGACCGGACGATGAAACACTCGAACGGACGAAGGTCAGCGAGATCGGTCGAAGATTCGCTGACCACGTACTTGCGCGAGATCGCTCGCTATCCGCTCCTCACGCGCGAGCAGGAGTCCCAGCTCGCCGTGCGGATCCGCCGCGGTGACGTCGAGGCCCTCGACCGACTCGTCACGTCCAACCTGCGTTTCGTGGTCTCGGTCGCCAAGAAGTACCACAACGAGCGGCTGTCACTCTCCGATCTGATCGACGAGGGGAACCTCGGACTCATGCGCGCCGCCGAACGGTTCGACGAGCGGCGCAACACCAGATTCATCTCGTACGCCGTGTGGTGGATCCGGCAATCCATCCTCCAGGCAATTGCGGATCAATCGCATCTCATCCGCGTCCCGCTCGGTCGCGCTTCGACGCTGCGGCGAGTGGATTCCGACCCGGCGCAGCGGGCACGCGGCTGTCTCTCCCTCGATGCACCGCTCGGCACCGACGACGATGCCCGCCTGCTCGACTATCTCCCCGACGAACTGAGCCCCGCGCCCGACGCCGAGATCACCGCGGCGCTGCGCCAGGACGTCGTACGCGACGCGCTGACGCGGCTCAAGGGACGGGAAGCCATGGTCATCAAGCTGTACTTCGGCTTCGACGGCAACGAGCCGCTCACGCTCGAGCAGATCGGCGAGCAGCTCGGCGTGACTCGCGAACGCGTGCGGCAGATCAAGGAGCGTGGCCTGTTCCGGCTTCGGGGACGCGAGTCGCGGATGCTCGCCGCGGTTTGAGGCGAGGCCGCCGCCTGGAGACGATCAGCAGATCTCGAGCTCGTCCTCGACGAGTCGCGGCTGCACGCCCGAGAGGTGCCGCTCGAACCAGTCGAGCGCCAGATCGACGACGCTGTCCAGTGCTCCCGGCTCCTCAAACGAATGCGTGGCTCCCGACACCGCGACCAGTTCGTTGGTCGCTCGGCCGAGTTGACGCATCGCCGCGCGGTTCATGGCCAGCGCCGGCGCGTCCTCGCCGCCGACGATGAGCAGCGTTGGCGCATGGACCCGTCCGAGATATGGTCCGGCCAGATCGGGCCGCCCGCCGCGCGACACCACGGCGTGCACGACCTCGGGCCGCGAGGCCGCCGCAACCAGAGCCGCCGCGGCGCCAGTGCTCGCGCCAAAGTAGCCGATGCGAAGTCCGCTCGTCGCTGCTTGCGCGCGGAGCCAGTCCGTGGCACTCACCACGCGTTCGGCCAGGAGCGCGATGTCGAATCGGAGCAGCGCCGTCTGGCCATCGAGCGCCTCTTCCTGCGGCGTCAAAAGATCGAGGAGCAGCGTGGCCAGCCCGGCCGCCTGCATCTTCGCGGCGACGCGCTGGCTCGCTGGGCTCATTCGGCTGCTCAGGCTTCCGTGGACGAAGATCACCAGGCCCGTTGCCCCCACGGGGATCGTGAGATCGCCGGGCAGCATCGCGACGGCCGGGATCATCACGGTGCGCGTGCGCTGCTCGAGATGCGTTGCGGTGGTCATGAGTCCTCCCAAGGCGTCGGGTCGTCTCGCCATATGGCGGATGCGTACGCCCCAAGGTCGCGCGCTCGCGATGCAGAGTCTGTAGGACGATGCCGCATCGATGTCCGGGCTTTCCCGTGGGCGCTCTCTACGCGGTGCGCCATTCCCTGACGGGACTGCACCCATTCGCGGACTGTGCCAGGGGGTGTTTGCGCGCAGCTTCGAGGAGGGTTGGCTGATGGATGGTTGTGGGAAGGAAGGCATCGATGTGGCGCATCTGGGTTTTGGGTCTCGCCGTCTGGGCCGGTCAGGCGCCGCTGCGCATCGTCGTGAACATCCCGGCGTACCGGCTCGAGGCGGTCACGGGCGATTCGGTCGTGCGCACGGTGATGCTCGCGCCCGGGATGGCGCGCTATCCCACACCGCGCGGATCGTTCGCGATCACGAGCGTCGAGTGGAATCCGTGGTGGATTCCGCCCAACAGCCCATGGGCCGCGCGTGAGCATCCGACCGCACCAGGACCGACCAATCCCATGGGACGCGTCAAGCTGAACTTTCAGCCGTTCTACTTCCTGCACGGCACGCCGTCCGTGCAGTCGATCGGCACCGCCGCCTCGCACGGCTGCGTTCGGATGGCGAATTGCGACGCGATTGCCGTGGCGCAGCTCGTTCTGCGATCCGGCGGCACGAGCCTGACCGACGACGAGATCGAGCGCCTCGGGGACGATACCATCCATACGCGATTGATCGAGCTGCGAACGCCCGTGCCGCTGGACATCCGGTACGAGCTGGCCGAGGTGCGCGACCGGCGGCTGATCGTGTATCGGGACATTTACGGCCTTGCTACGCGCTCGCGGCTTGCCGATGCGTATGGTGCTCTGCTCGGCGCGGGAATCGATACGGCGACCGTCGATCGCGCGCGCATGCGCCGCCTGGTGACGGCGATCAAACAATCGGGAAGCTCGATCCCGCTCGACTCCCTCCGGGCCATGGCTCCCCGGTAGTCGTCGCCGGATCAAGCAGGCGCATATACGACCAAGGGTCCGGTTGCGGCATCGACCAGTTCGCCCGTACAAGGAGGTAGCGAAAATCTGAAGAAGGTTTGCAAGCTGGCGTTCATGGCGCATGTCGACGTCCGGAGACGCCGAATCTTCAGGATTCCGCCCACAACGGATGAGCGCGTCACCCTACTGTCTGCCCCGTCAATCGGTGGCAGCTTGGGGTCGGTGAGTTGGACGGCAGGTGGGGTTCCGGGGGATCCATGACAGATCGAAACGACGGGTTGCCGGCGTGGACCGGCGACATCGACCGATTCAGAGCATTGTTCGCCGACGCATTCGGCGCCGACGTTCTGCACGAGCTTCCGTTCCGCCTGCGCGTTCTGCGGCATCGCCGGACCGTCGGCGCCCGCGAACGGGCCTGTGCTGCGCCACCACGCCCGGCGTCGCGCAAATGAGCGCCACGCTCGAGGCATCGCTTCACGAGCCGACAGCGCGCCGCTACCGCGCCGACTCGGCGCTCGATGAGTCGATCGACGCGCTCGTGCGTACGCGCCGGGACACCGGCGCGTCGCTCGACGACACGGTCGACACCGTGAGCGCCCTCGTGCGAACTATCGCGCCCAATGACGTCGAGCCCAGCTCGACAGATTGGGAAGAGCGTTGGCGCGAGTATTTTGGCTTCTACGATCACACCGTAGCACGCGCGATTCGATCCTATGTCGAGTACGCCGTACAGCCCGGCTGATTTCGTCGACGTCGACGTCACGCCCGCGCTCACGCAGCGCAACCGCCTGACCTGCGCTTTCAGACCGATTCTCGCCATTCCGCACATCTTGCTCGTCGGCGGTCCCATCTCGTTCGTCGGCTCCTACATGTGGGGCTCCGCCGAGAGTACGCGAGCCGAGTGGGGCGCGGGCACCGGCGTGCTCGGCGCGGTCGCCACGGTGATCGCGATCATCGCCTGGTTCGCGATCGTGTTCGGCGGACGCTTTCCCGACGGCCT
>DATJIZ010000272.1:0-6450 GCA_035492735.1 Gemmatimonadaceae bacterium
TGAGCGGCACGACGCTCACCGACGAGTACCAGCACGCGGCGACGGCACTCGGCTTCACGTTCGACGAGCTGGCCGAGATCGCGCTGAACGGCTTCGCCAGTGGGTTCTTGCACTGGGAGGAGCGCCAGCGGCTGATCGTGCACGCGCGACAAGAGATCGCGCTGCTCCGCGCGGGCGAGGCGGCGTGACGCGATTCGGCGCCGCGGCTGCGCGCACGGCCGCGGAGGCGATTCGGAGGCGCATCGGCGCTTTTGAGCCAGCCGCCGCGATCGTGCTCGGCTCGGGGCTCGGGGGGTTGAGTCGTGACATCGATGCCCGGGCGCGGATTCCGTATCGCGAGATCCCGGGATTCCCCGATTCGACGGTGACGGGGCACGCCGGGGAGCTGATCGTCGGATCGTTGTGCGGCATGAACGTGGTCGCGCTTGCCGGCCGGTTCCACGTCTACGAAGGCCACGACGTCCGGCTGGCGGCCTTTCCGGCACGGGTGACGCGCGCGCTCGGCGCGCGGACGCTCATCGTCTCGAATGCGGCGGGAGGGATCAACCGGCTCTGGCAGCCGGGCGACTTGATGCTGATCCGCGACCACATCAATCTGATGTTCCGTAATCCGCTGATCGGCGCGGCGGAAGACGGCGATCTCCGCTTTCCGGACATGTCCGAGCCGTACGATCGAGCGCTCGCCGCACTCGCGCTGCGCGTCGCCGCGGAGCAGGGCATTCTCATTCGCGAAGGCGTATACGCGGCGCTGCTCGGGCCGGCGTACGAGACGCCGGCGGAAGTCCGGATGCTCGAGTTCGTCGGCGCGGACGCGGTCGGGATGTCGACCGTCCCTGAGGTCGTCGTGGCGCGGGCGATCGGCATGCGTGTGCTCGGAATCAGCTGCATCACGAACCTGGCGTGCGGACTGTCCGTAACGCCGATCACGCACGAGGAGGTGCTCGCGACGACCGAGGCCGCGTCGGACCGGTTCGCGGCACTGGTGCGCGGCATCGTGCAGCGTTTATGACAATGCTAAATCGAGTCTGACCCCGATTAGCGGATGCTAATTGGGGTCAGACTCGATTTATGGAACTCTTACCGGCCAGGGCGTCAGCGGCTGCGCTGCACCGGCGGCGCGGGCAGGCTCCGCACCCGGGCCTTGAAGTCGTCGAACGCGCGGGTGTCGTTGGTGAGCGTCCGGATGATCGCCGGGTTGATCTTGGCGATCTGGGCGCGCGTGGCCGCGATTCGGTCTTCCTCCAGCGGGTGGTCGGCGAACCAGGTGTCGAGGAGGCCGGGCTGCGACTGCCGCTCGTCCAGCAGCTTCTGGAACATCTCCGGCATGCCGTTCGGGTTGATGCCAGCCCGTACCAGCTCGTCCACGCCGGCCGCGTCGGCCTCGGCTTCGTCCTGGCGGCTGAACTTCGCGAAGATCGCGCTGCCCGCCACTTGAAGACCCGCCTGACCCAGACCGCTGTTGCACACCGCGGTCAGGGCGCACAGCACGCCCGCGCCGAGGTTGGCCCCCTGCATCTGCTCCATCTGTTTCACCGAGTGTCGCAGCACGACGTGTCCGATCTCGTGCGCCACCACCGACGCGAACTGATCGAGCCTGTCCGACCGCTCGGCCACGCCGCGGTTGATGTACACGTACCCGCCCGGCAGCGCGAACGCGTTGAACTCGTTGGTGTTGACCATGTAGAAGTGCCAGTCGAGATCGGCGCGCGAGGTCACGTGCGCCAGGGAGTCGCCGAGCACGTTCAGGTACCGGTTCACCACCGGATCGTTCACGATCGGGAGCTGCGCGTTCACCTGCTGCGCCTGCTGCGCGCCGAGCTCCACCTCCTGCTGCTGCGAGATGCCGCACGCGGTCGACAATCCCGCCACCGCGGCCATTGCCGCGCCCGCCACGAATCGTCTCATGTTAGTTATCCTGTCCGACTGAAGGATTCGGCGCAGCGAAAGGCAAGACATATTCCCCGATGCAACTTCTGACCCTTGCTCGCGACCTCCGACGTCGAAAGTCGCGCGAGCGCCACCAGCTCTTCGTGGCCGAAGGCGCGCGAACCGTCGAGGAACTGCTGCGCTCGCCCCTGAATACTCGTGGCGTTCTCATCGGGCCGCAATTCGACGACAACGCTCGTTCGGCGGCAATCCTCCAGGATCTCGGTCGCCGCGCCATCCCGACCGAGCGCGTGAACGAGCGGGAGTTCGATTCCGCCGCCGAAACCGAATCCCCGCAGGGCATCCTGGCCATCGGAGTGGTGCCGGCGCGGTCAATCGACGACGTTTCGACGAGCGGACCACTACTTCTGCTGGTTCTCGACGGTGTTCAGGATCCGGGCAACGTTGGAACGATTATTCGCACCGCGGCGGCTTTGGAGGCCTCCGCCACCCTGGCACTGCCCGGTACGGTTGACTTCTGGAACGCCAAAGTCGTCCGTAGCGGGATGGGTGGTCAGTTCCACCACCCGTGTCTGTCTATTACCTGGGACGAGCTCGACACGTTCCGGGCAGCCCGGGGGGTCACGATGTGGGCGGCTGATGCCGGCGGGGACCCTCTTGGCGGCGTGACGCGACCGGAGCGACTGGCGGTCGTCGTCGGCAATGAGGGAGCGGGACTGTCGGCATCCGCGCGCGCCCGCGCGGATCGGGTCGTGTCGCTCCCGATCGGCTCCGCGGTCGACTCGCTCAACGTCGCCGTTGCGGCGGGTATTCTTCTTTACGAGCTTCGTCGGTGATGACATCGGGTTTTTCAGTGTTTGCGCAGCTATACGCCTTCATCATCGGCGCCTGCGTCGGTTCGTTCCTCAACGTCTGCATCATCCGCTGGCCGGAGGAGCGGTCGGTGCTTCGTCCGCGCTCGCGATGCCCCAAATGCGGCCACCAGCTCGCGTGGTTCGAGAACGTGCCGATGGTCAGCTGGGTGGCGTTGCGCGGTCGGTGCCGGTGCTGCGACGAGCGCATCTCGATGATGTATCCGACCGTCGAGCTGTTGGTGGCCATCGGCTGGCTCTCGGCCGTGCAGTACTTCGGGCCATCGTTCACCGCGCTGCGGGTCGCCGTCTTCGGCACCGTGCTGCTCGGCGTCGCGATGACCGATGCCAAGCACTACCTCATTCCGGACGGTTTCACGCTTTTCGGATTGATCTTCGCCCTCGCCACCGCGGTGATCGCGTTCTTCCGCGGTGAAACCCAGATCTTCGCGTCGCCGTACGACGCACTGGTGGGTGCGTGCACCGGCGCGGGGATGATCGCGATCGTGGGATGGCTCGGCGAGGTGGTCACCAAACGCGAGGCGATGGGACTGGGCGACGTGACGCTGATGGCGTTCGTCGGTGCGGCAGTGGGACCGACGCGCGCGCTCGTCACGATCTTCCTTGGCGCCACGTTGGGCGCGATCTCGTTCGCGGGCGTGGTGCTGCCGGTGGTGCTCGTGCGCCGCGGGCAGGGGCGCGAACAGACCGAGCTCGCGCTCGGCTCGACGCCCTTCGAGGCACCGCTCGTTCCGTTCGGTGTATTCCTTGCGCCGGCCGCGCTGCTCACGTTGTTTTGGGGAGATGCGCTGTTGGCGTGGATCACGCGAGGGTGACGCCACTGGTTTGGCTTCACGGCTGATGGAGCTCGACCCAGGCTAACGGCTTGGGCGTCCGTCGCCCGTCGCCCGTCGCCCGTCGCCCGTCGCCCGTCGCCCGTCGCCCGTCGCCCGTCGCTAGCCGAGAGCCGAACCCGTGATTGGTGAGTATTTCCGCAACGAAGCCTCCGGCGGCGCGCTGGCGCGTTTCACACGCGACTTGGCCGCCGAAGCGCGCGCTGGCCGGCTCGAGCCCGTGCGGTGCCGCGACCAGGAGGTCGCGCGCGTCATCGACATCCTGCTCCGCCACGGCAAGAACAACCCCACGCTCGTCGGGCCGGCCGGCGTCGGCAAGACGGCGATCGCCGAAGGACTCGCCCAACGCATCGCGCGCGGCGACGTGCCCGTCGTGCTCCGCGATGTGCGGCTGCTCTCGCTGGACCACGTATCGCTGCTGGCCGGGACGACCTATCGCGGCCAGTACGAGGAGCGCATTCGCGCCATCGTCGCCGAGACCACGGCGGCCGCCGACGTGATCCTGTTCATCGACGAGCTGCACAATCTGATCGGGCAGGGCACGGCGATCGGCGCGGCGATGGATGCGGCCAACATGCTCAAGCCGGCGCTCGTGCGAGGCGAGTTCCGCGTGATCGGCGCGACGACGAGCGACGAGTACGAGCGCTGGGTCGAAGGCGATCCCGCGCTGGAGCGGCGGTTCCAGAAGGTCGTCGTGCGCGAGCTCGGCGATGCGGAGACGCTCGAGATCTTGCAAGCGCGCAAGGAACGGCTGGAGCGCCATCACAACGTGCTCATCTCCGACGAAGCGCTGCACGCGGCGGTCGCGCTCACCGATGCGTACGTCCTCGACCGCATGCGCCCCGACAAGGCGATCGATGCCCTCGACGAAGCGTGCGCGCACATGCAGGCGGTGATCGCCTACTCGGCCAAGACCGAGGAGCTGATTCAGCGGCGTGTCGCGCTGTTCAAGGACCTTGCGCGGACCGAGCGCGAGGAATCGCGTCGCAAAGCCGAGCGTCCGGCGCGCGAACCGGCGAACGCCTTCGAGCGGTTCGGCGCCGAGCTCGAGGCCTTGTTCGTCGGGGCTCCGGTGCCAGTGGCGGCGGCGGAGCCGGTGACCGGCCCTCAGCCCGTCGACCGTGCGCCTCGGCCCGACGCGCTCGGACCACTCGAGGCGGAGTTGACCCGCCATCTGATGGAAGAGGGCGTCGTCGTCCGCGGCCACGACGTGGCACGCGTCGTCGGGCTCATGGCGGGCACGGAGGTCGCGTGGTCCTCGAGCGACACGCGCTGAGAACCTCCCTGGCCGTGCTCGCGCTGGCCGCGATCGGCTGCCGCGGTCGCGAGCAAGCGGGCCAGGGACCCTACGCAGACAAGGTCGCAGCCGATGTCCCGCAAATCGAGCGGGCACTCGGCGTCAAATTCAAGACCCCGCCCAAGCTCGAGATCCGTTCGCGCGATCAGGTGCGTCAATTCCTGCTCACGCAGCTCGACGATCCCAAATCACAAAAGCAGATCGCGAACGAGGAAGCCGTCTACAAGCTGCTCGGACTCGTGCGCGACACGATGAATCTGCCGGACTTCTACGTGAAGGTGCTGACCGAGCAGATCATGGGATTCTACGATCCCAGGACGAAGGTTCTGTACGTCGTGGACGGCGCGCCCGAGGAGTACGTGGGCATCACGATCATGCACGAGCTGGTGCACGCGCTGCAGGACCAGTACGTAAACCTCGATTCGCTGGAGCACATCAGCGACGACGACGACCAGGCGCTCGCGGCGCAGGCCGTCGTCGAAGGCCAGGCGACCTACGAACAGGCCTACATCATGGCCGGCGGTGCCGGCAACATTGCCGCGCAGCTCCCGGGCGGCTGGGAGTCAATTCGCGAGACGATTCGTGAATCGCAGAAGAGCCAACCGATCTTCGCGTCGGCGCCGATGGTGATTCAGGAAACGCTGCTGTTTCCCTACATCAACGGCGCCGACTTCATTCGGCGGTTCACGGCGCGCGACCCGGGAAAGCTGCCCTTCGGCGACATGCCGGCGACGACCGAGCAGGTGATGCACGATTCGGCCTACTTCGCGAAGCCACGCGACGTGCCGAGCACGATCACACTGCCGGCGATCCCCGGCACGATCGACGAGAACGACTTTGGCGAATTCGGCACGCGGCTGATCATCTATCAACACACGAGAGACCAGGACGCGTCGATTCGCGCGTCCAATGGCTGGGACGGCGATCGCTATGCGCTCGTCAAGACGCCGCAAGGCAACGCGCTGGTCTGGGTGACGGTCTGGGACCGGCCCGGCGACGCGGCCGAGTTCATGTCGGCGATGGACCAGGTGATGCGTGAACGGTTCAACATTCGCCCCGCCGTGACCGGCGAACGGCGGTACTTCGAGTCTCCAGCGCGCCAGATCATCATGGACGTCCGCGAGGTCCAGGGTCGCCCGGTGGTGTTCTACCTCGACGTGCCCAAGGGTCGGAACCTCAACCTGGTCGACTTCTCCAAGGTGAAGGTCACACTGCGGTGAGCGAGCCGGCCAGAGCCATCGGCCCGGGCCCGGCTTCACCCGGCGTCGCGGCGGGTCCGGGGCCAGTCGGCACCCGCGCCATGCAGATCATGCATGACGAGGCGACGCGCCAGGCGCAGCTCGACGCGATGAAGCGTCGCGCCACGTTGCTGCTCGTCGCGGCGACGGTGCTCTTCATCATCGCGCGGCTGCTCGAGTCACGATTCGGATGGCTCGACGTCGTGCGCGCGACGATGGAAGCCGCGATGGTCGGCGGGTTGGCGGATTGGTTCGCCGTGACCGCGCTGTTTCGCCATCCGCTCGGCATCCCGATTCCACACACCGCGATCGTGCCGGCGCGA
>DATJIZ010000273.1:0-6793 GCA_035492735.1 Gemmatimonadaceae bacterium
GAGCATCTCGTGCTTCACTTGCCACAGCAGCAGCAGGGAATGCAGCTGCTCGCCATGTCGCCGACGGAATTCTTCGTGCGAAAACCGGAGCTGGTCGTGTCGTTCGAAACCGATCCCGCCGGCCGCGTCGCCGGGCTCTCCGTCGGACAAGGCCAAACGAAGCACCCGTTCATTCGTAAGAACTGATTCGCTCCACAGCTCATGTGGTCGCGCCACACGTGGACTACTGTTCTTGCTCGAATCGCCGGTACGGTGTGCTTGGTCGCTGTGCCTGTGGACGATCGCGCCGTCTCCGTCAACCCGAGCGGGGGCCAGACCGAACTGTGCGTCGAGTTCAGCTGTTGACCGCGAACGCAACCTGACCCCTTGCACTTCTACAAGACACAGTGCATACTGCCTTCGACCTGTAGAAGTGCAAGAGGACGCCAAACGATGACCGACCTCCGCCTCGACCTGCCGCAGGGCACGCTCGACCTTCTCATTCTCAAGGCCCTCTCCCTCGAGCCGATGCACGGCTGGGGGATTTCCGAGCGCATCCACCAGGTCTCGCGCGAAACGCTTCAGATCCCGCAGGGCTCGCTCTATCCGGCACTGCATCGCCTGGAGCGCCGCGGATGGATCAGCGCCTCGTGGGGCGCATCGGACAACAATCGCCGAGCCAAGTACTACGAGCTTACGCGCGCCGGTCGCAAGCAGCTCGAGGCCGAAGCCCAGGATTGGGCGCGCCTGACGACCGCCGTCGCGCTCGTGTTGCGGATGTCGTAACGACCGGAGGACGCCATGCTCTCTCGAATGCGCAGTGACATCCGGTATCGCCTGCGCGCATTGTTCTCTCGCGCCTCCGTCGAGCGAGAGCTCGACGCGGAGCTCCGCTTTCACATCGAGCGCGAGGCCGAGAAGTACGAGCGGCAGGGCCTGTCGCATGAGGCGGCGCGGCGCCGCGCGCGCCTCGCCTTCGGCGGGGTCGACCAGACGAAAGAGGCGAGCCGCGACATGCGCGGCACGATGCGGCTCGAGTCCATCGTCCGCGACCTGCGCTACGCCGTTCGATCGCTGAGGAGCCGCCCGGCGTTCACATTCGCCGTCGTCACGACGCTCGCACTGGGCATCGGCGCGAACGCCGCGATCTTCACGCTGGTCGACGCGCTGCTGCTGCGGCCGCTACCGGTCCCACGTCCCGAGCAACTCGTGATCGTGAGCGACCCCGCGCAGGTGAACAACAACAATGTCGGTTCACCACTCACCGCCTTCGTGTCGATCCCGCTCTATCGCGACGTGCGCGCGCGCAACGCGGTGTTCACCGACATGTACGCGACTGGACTCACGAGCAACCTCGACGTGCAGATCGGCGGTGGAACCGACGCAACCACCGAACAGCCGCACGCGCGATTCGTGACCGGCAACTTCTTTTCCGTGCTGGGCGTGCCGGCATACGCGGGTCGCACCTTCACCGCGGCCGAAGACCAGACATCGGGGCGGGATCCCGTCGCGGTCCTCACGTACGATTATTGGCAGCGGAGGTTCTCGGGGTCGAGGTCCGCGATTGGCAGCGTCATGCGCGTCAACGACGTCCCGGTAACGATCATCGGCGTCACGCCGCCGGGCTTTGGCGGCGACATCGTCGGCCAGCCGATCGACTTCTGGCTGCCAATGATGATGCAGCCGGCGATCGACGCGCGCATGCCGCGCCTCGACGATCGCGGCTATTCGTGGGTCGTGATGATGGGGCGATTGAAGCTGGGCGTCACGCTCGATCAGGCGCGCCAGAACGTGAGCGCGGTCGAGGCGAACGCGATCCGTGAACATCTCTCCGGCCGCGCGCTGTCGCAGTTCGAGGATAACCTCAAAGCAGCGCCCATTCAGGTCGTATCGGGCGGGCGCGGGTTCTCCGAACGACGCGCCGAGTATGGAAAGGCGCTGTGGGTGCTGATGGCGGCCGTTGGCTTGGTGATTCTCGTCGTCTGCGCCAACGTGTCGAGCTTGATGCTCGCGCGGACCGTGGCCCGCAGCCGCGAGATGACCGTCCGCATGACGCTCGGCGGGACACAAGGCCGGTTGATTCAGCAAATGCTCATCGAGGGGGCGGCGTTGGCGGTCGTGTCGAGCGTGCTCGGGTTGCTCGCGGCACGCTGGGGCACGCGTGTCTTGCTCGTGACGGTGAATGCCTCGAGCACGACGAGCGCGATCGCCATCGATACCGCGCCGAATGCGCGCGTGCTCGCGTTCACCGCCGCGATGGCGCTGGCCTGTGCGCTGCTGTTCGGCCTCTTGCCGGCGTTTCGCGCGACGCGCGTCGATTTGGCGACGTCGCTGCGGTCACAGGGGCGCAACGTGATGGGGGCAGCGCGCGTGGGAGGCGGCCGCATGCCGTTTGGACGGGCGCTCGTCGTCGCGCAGATCGCGTTGTCGACGCTGCTGCTCATCGGCGGCGGCTTGCTCGTGCGCAGCATGCAGCAACTGCTGCATAGCGACATCGGCGTCGATCGCGATCACCTCGTCGCCGTCCGGGTGCGGACGTCGCGGTCGCAGTATGTCGGCGCGCTCCTCGGTCAATTGCGGCGCGACCTCGCGGAGCGCGTACGGCAACTGCCCGGTGTGGATGCGGCCGCGTTCGCCGACCACGGCTTGTTCAGCGGCGGCGCGTCCGGCTATTTCGTCAGCGTACCGGGGTTCGTTGCGCAGGCGGATTCGGAGCGGCAGGTGTCACTCGATCGCGTTGGCCCGAGCTTCTTCCACGCCATTGGCGCGCGCTTGGTCCGCGGGCGCGACATCGAGTCGCGCGATCTGGAAACGAGGCCGCTCGGCACCGTGATCAACGAGACGATGGCGAAGCGCTATTTTGGCGATCGCGATCCGCTCGGCGCCACGGTGCGGGTCGAGGGCGTCAAAGATACTCTCGCGTACACGGTCGTCGGCGTGGTGCGCGATTTCCAAAGCGCGGACGTCCGCGAGAAGCCTCATCGCGAGATGTACCTCGCGTTCAACGATGCGAACGTCGGCAACGGCGGGCAGGCCAAGCTCTCCGTGCACGTGCGCGGCGATCCGTCGAATTTCGTCGAGCCGATTCGTCGCGCGGTCCAAGCCGCCGCTCCGGGCCTACCCATCCACGTCGATCCGGTGAACGACCTCGTACGCGGCACGGTGTCGCAGGACGTGCTGCTGGTGCAGGTCACGATCTTCTTCTGCATCGTCACGGTGGTGCTCGCGGCACTCGGCTTGTACGGGGTGACGGCATATGCGACCAGCCAGCGTACCAGCGAGTTCGGACTCCGCGCCGCCCTCGGCGCCGACCCCGGGCGCGTTGCGCGCATGGTGCTCGGCGAAGCGGTGCGATTGGCGATTACGGGCGTTGTGATTGGTGTGCCGATCGGTCTCGTCGCGGCGCGGCTGATCCGCTCGCAATTGTTTGGCGTTGGCTCGGTCGACCTGCCCTCGCTGAGCGCCGCGATTGCAGTGCTCGGCGCGACAGCCGTCGTGGCGAGCTATCTCCCCGCGCGGCGCGCGGCGCGAGTCGGGCCTTCGGAGGCATTGCGGGCAGAATGACCATGAGGAGCGGAGACTCCCATGCTTGCTGAATTGCTGAGCGAGGTGCGCTACCGCCTGCGCGCACTCTTCTCACGCGCGCTGGTCGAGCAAGAGCTCGACGCCGAAGTCCGCTTCCACGTCGAGCGCGAGGCCGAGAAGCTCCAGCGGCAAGGGATGCCGCGTGACATGGCGTGGCGTCGGGCGCGCATCGACTTCGGCGGCATCGAACAGACGAAAGAGACGAGTCGCGACATGCGCGGCACGGCGCGACTCGAATCGATCGTCCGCGACGTGCGCTACGCCGTCCGTTCCCTCCGGAGCCGGCCGGCCTTCACGCTCACCGTGATCGCAACCCTCACCGTGGGCATCGGCGCGAACGCGGCCATCTTCACGTTGGTCGACGCGCTGATTCTTCGCTCGTTGCCGGTGCCCCATCCCGAACAGCTCGTGATCGTGAGTGATCCCGCCAGCGTGAACTCCGGATGGAACGGGTCTCCCGTCACGGACTACGTGTCGGAGCCGCTGTATCGGGACGTGCGCGCGCGCAACACGGTGTTCAGTGACATGTACGCGAATGGGCAGGCTGGTGGGCTCGACGTACAGATCGGCGGAAGTCGTGATGCGAGCAGTGCACCGCTCGAACACCCGCACGCGCGGTTCGTCACGGGGAATTTCTTCTCCGTGCTCGGTGTGTCCGCGTATGCCGGCCGCACCTTCACGGGGCAGGAGGATCGAGCACCCGGCGAAGACCCGGTCGCGGTCATCACGTACGACTATTGGCAGCGTCGATTTGCCGGCTCGCCCGCCGCCATCGGCTCGGTGATGCGCGTGAACGATGTCCCGGTCACGATCGTCGGAGTCACGCCGCCGGGCTTCGACGGCGACATCGTCGGCCAGCCGCTCGATTTCTGGCTGCCGATGATGATGGTGCCGGCCATCCATCCCATCAAGAATCTGCTCGGCAATCGCGAATGGTCATGGCTGGTGATGATGGGCCGCCTCAAGCCGGGGGTCACGCTGGAGCGAGCCCGTCGCGAAGTCAGCACGATCGAGGCCAACGCCGTCCGCGAACACGTCTCCGGCCGCCTGCTGTCGCAATTCGAGGATGATCTCAAGGAGACCCCCATTCAGGTCGTCTCGGGCGCGCGCGGCTTCTCGGAGCGTCGCGCCGAGTACGGGAAGGCGCTCTGGGTGCTGCTCGCCGCGGTCGGGTTGGTCATTCTCGTCGTCTGCGCGAACGTGTCGAGCTTGATGCTCGCGCGCACGGTGGCCCGCGGCCGCGAGATGACGGTGCGTATGACCCTCGGCGCTGGCCGCGGCCGACTGATGCAACAAACGCTCATCGAGAGTGCGGAGCTCGCGGTCGTGTCGAGCGCGCTCGGGTTATTGGCGGCCGCCTGGGGTACGCGCCTGTTGCTGGCGACGGTGGGTGCGTCGAGTCCGATCGCCATCGACTCGACACCGGATGCGCGGGTGTTCGCCTTCACCGCGGCGATGACGCTTGCCTGCGTGCTGCTGTTCGGCCTCCTGCCCGCGTTGCGCGCCACACGCGTCGACCTCGCGACGTCGCTGCGCTCGCAGGGCCGCAATCTCATGGGCGCGGCGCGGCTCGGGCGGATCCCGTTCGGGCGCGTGCTCGTCGTCGCCCAACTGGCGCTGTCGACGCTGCTGCTGATCGGCGGCGGCCTGCTCGTTCGCAGCATGCAGCAGCTGTTGAACGATGACTTGGGCGTCGATCGCGACCACCTGATCGCGGTACAGGTGCGGACCGTTCGCACGCAGTATGTCGGCCCGCGCCTGGCGCAGCTCCGCCGCGACCTCAGCGAGCGAGTCGGACGTCTACCGGGTGTGGACGCGGCCGCGTTCGCGGACCATGGGCTGTTCAGCGGAGGCATGTCCGGCGGTCACGTCGATGTGTCCGGCTTCGTGCCGCAAGCGGACTCGGAACGTCAAGTCGCCTACGATCGAGTCGGCCCAAACTTCATCCACGCCGTCGGGGCGCGCCTGACACGCGGCCGCGACATCGAACCGCGCGATCTCGACGCCGTGCCCCAGGCGGCGGTCATCAACGAAACGATGGCGAAGCGCTATTTCGGCACCCGCAACCCGCTCGGCGGCACGGTCACGCTCGACAGCGTGCCATTCACGATCGTCGGCGTCGTGCATGACTTCCAAAGCCGCGACGTCCGCGAGAAGCCGTATCGCGAGTCTTACTTCGCCGGCAACGATTCGACCAAGGATGCACGGAACGTGACGCTCACGGTGCACGTCCGTGGCGACGCGAGGCGCTTCGTCGCACCGATTCGCCGCCTGGTCGAAGCCACCGACCCGAAGTTACGGGTCACCGTCGATCCGGTGACTGATCTCGTGCGCGGCACGCTGTCCGAGGATGTACTGCTCGTGACGGTCACGATCTTCTTCTGCATCGTCACGTTGGTGCTCGCGGCACTCGGCTTGTACGGGGTGACCGCTTATTCGACGAGCCAGCGGACCAGTGAGTTCGGGCTGCGCGCGGCGCTGGGCGCCGAGCCGGGCGATGTGACGAGAATGGTGCTCGGCGAGGCGGTGCGTGTCGCACTGATCGGCGTCGTCGTCGGCGTGCCGGCGGGGCTGGCGGCGGCGCGGTTGGTTCGCGCGCAGCTCTTTGGCGTGGGCACGATTGACTTGCCGTCGCTCAGCATCGCGATCGTCGTGCTGGTGGCGACCGCCGTCGTCGCGAGCTACTTGCCGGCGAGACGAGCGGCAAAGGTGGGGCCGCTGGAAGCCCTGCGATTGGAGTAGCGGGGCGTTCGCTGACGCGGGGAAGTCACAACTTACGATATGCTCTCGCTGGTAGTAACTTCCATAGAGCTGGCGAGCAGCCACACGGCTGCCCCCTTAGGTGCTCCGCGACATCGCCGATGCGCGGCCCTCCCGAGCCATTCGTGGTCAGCCTTCTCCGTTCAAAGGGGGCACGATGGTTCGCCGCGATTCAGCAGTCCCTCGAGTCCGTTCCACTGAGTCGATCGCCGACTCGGCGGATCTGAGATCCGTGATGACCGCGGCGCTCGCCGCCCAACCCGTGGACGAGTCGGCGTTGCGGCGCGGAGTGTGGACGTACGTCGGTGGCGAGCGAGACGCCGGTGCACCGCCAGGCCACGTGATCATGGCGCTGACGCGCGTGATCGAGGAGGCCGACATAAAGTCCCACGAGGAACGTCTGGCGATCACTCGCCGCGTCATCCTGTGGTGCGTGGAGGCCTACTTCGGCCATCTGGGCGGCGACGTC
>DATJIZ010000274.1:0-2394 GCA_035492735.1 Gemmatimonadaceae bacterium
GAACTGCGTCGTGCGATCGGGCGCCATCGTCACGGCGACTTCGGCGCCGATGACCACGACACCGGAGTCGGTCGTCACGCGACCGCGAATCAGGTCGCGGTGGATCTGGTAGGCAGGAGCCGGCTGCTGTGCCAGGGATGCATGCGTCGCGAGGCAGAGCGGGGCGGCCGCGATGGCAGCCCGACATAGGAAGGACGCGATCCATGAGTCTTGTCTCATGTCACTCTGCTCGCAGTGCGATGGCCGGATCGACAGAAGCCGATCGCCGCGCCGGAAGCAAGACGGCGAGCCCACCGGACATGATCACCAGCGCAAGTGCCATTGCGTAGATCGCTGGATCGCGCGGTGAGGTCGCATAGAGCAATCCGGAAAGCCACCGCGAGCCGACGAGCGCGATCGCAGTGCCGGCGACGAGACCAAGCCCAATGCTGCGCGCGGCTTGCCAGGCGACGAGCCGCACCACGTCGCGCGCCTGCGCGCCGAGCGCCATGCGTACGCCGATCTCGTGCGTGCGCTGCGACACCCAGTACGCGATGACGCTGTAGAGTCCAATGGCGGCGATCAGTAGCGCGATGGCACCGAACAGCGTGAACATCGTCGCGCCAAGGCGCCAGGGCCGAAGCTGTGGCGCAACGATGCTCGCGTAGGGCAGGATGCTCACGTACGGCATGTTGGCGTCCAGACCCTGGATCTCATTTCTCAGAAGTGGCATGAGCGGCGACGGATCGCCGGTGCTGCGGACCAGTAGTCCTTCCGGCGGTTTGTTCCCAAAACTCACGTTCGTGGGAGGCAGGTAGACCATCGCGCGGTCGTCGTTCACCAGACTGAATAGCATGATGTTCTGCACGACGCCGACGATCTGCGTGCAGGTGCTGTCGCCGCCCAGCTTCACGCATTGGCCAATCGGACCCTTGCCAGGCCAATAGGCGTCGGCGAGCATCCGATTGATCAGCATCACGCGCCCAGGCGTGCGCTGTTCTTCGTCCGTGAAGCCGCGGCCAGCCACGATTCGTGCGCCAAGCGTGGTGAAGAAGTCATCGTTCACCACGTCGTAGTATGGTCCGCCGCCGGGGATCTCGAGCTGCTTTGCATAGCCTGACACCTTGAACCCGATCCCCGAGGCGGAGCGTCCGGGCACCGTCACTCTCGCGATCGACGCCGACGCCACGCCGGGTAGCGCGCGCACTCGTTCCAGCGCTCGACGGTAGACGTCCTCCACCTGCGACCGCCCGAAGCCGAGGTGCTCGAGGTTCATCGACACGAGCACGACACGATCGAGATCGATTCCAACATCGCGTGTCGTGACCTGCCGCAAGCTGTGAACGAACAGTCCTGCGCCGACGAGCAGCACTACCGACAAACCAGCCTGCATCGCCAACAACGCGCGGCGCAGGCGTTCGTGGCCGCCGGCGATCTGCCGCGACGCCGACTTGAGCCCGTCGACCACGGGTGTCGCGATTCCCTGCATCACCGGCGCGAGACCGGCGAACCCGATGCACAGCAGCGCCGCGGCGAGGGTGAAGGCGAGCACGCGCGTATCGACGACGCTCTCCGACCACACGATCCCGGGAAGCAGCGAGCGCTCGACGAATTGGCCGGCCCATCTGCTCACGATCAGCGCCGCCGTCGCCGACGCCGCTGCCAACAGGGCCGTCTCGGTCAGGAGTTGGCGCGCAAGGCGCCCGCGGCTGACACCCAAGGCGAGGCGCACCGCGACTTCGCGCCGCCGCTCGAGCATGCGCGCAATGAGTAGATTCGCAACATTGGCGCAGGCGACCAGCAGCACGATCACCGAGACGCCGATCAGCCACAGCGAAACCCTCGCCTCCGGGCTGAAGCCGTCAGGTGTGCGCGTCCCGACGAGCGGGCCGAGCACCACCGTGCCGGTTGTGTCCTGCCACGCCTTGTCCGGTAGACTGCGGATTTTCGATCGGACCGTCGCCGTTGCTTGACTCGTCGCGAGTGCCAGATCGACGCCGGCGGAAGGTCGGGCGACGGCCCGCACCCAGTAGGATCCGTCGTTGGCGTACCAGTTCGCCGGCATGACATCCGCCGCGAGAGCGCTGATCGGCACCCACATGTCGACGTTCTCGCGATCGACGCCGGTGAACCCGCTCGGCGCTACGCCGATCACGGTGAACACAGTCCCGTCGAGGAGCAGCCGACGGCCGAGTGCCGTCGAGCCGTCACCAAATTCTCGATGCGCCAAACCCGCGCTCACCACCGCCACGGCAGCACCGCGCGGCGGTTGGTCTTCTCCTGGCGCGAACGCTCGCCCGGCGTCGAGGCGAACGCCGAGTAGCTTGAAGTAGTTGCCCGAGACGAGCTCAACGTGCACGCTGCGCGCCTCGCGGCCGCGCCCCATCGAGAAGGACTGACTGTAGAACGTCGCCA
>DATJIZ010000275.1:0-28309 GCA_035492735.1 Gemmatimonadaceae bacterium
TTGCCGACCCGCGCCGGCATGACACAACAACTCGATCGCGGCGCGCGCCGAACCCGGATTCGAGTTGTAGGCGTCGTTGATCAGCGTCGCCGCGCCGATCTGCTCGATGCTCGACCGCATTGGCGGCGCCGACATCGCCGCAATGCCGCGCGCCGCACCCTCCATGGATACGCCGAGCTCCCGCGCGACGGCGAGCGCGAGCATCGCGTTCCGCAGATTGTGCGCACCGCGAAGCGGAACGCGCACGTCGACGCCGCTCACACGAAGCCGGCCGCTGCCATCCGATTCCACTCCCCAGTTTTCCGCGTGCACGTCGCCCGAGTCGAGGCCCGCGGGGACGACGCGGTGCGCGCGCGACCGCGCGGCGTCGACGACCTCGGGCTGCGCAGCCGGCACGACGGCCACCCCGACCGAGTCCGCGGCTGCAAGCTCCTCGCGCAGCACGCCTGCCAGATCGCCCAGCCCCTCCAGGTGCTCCTCGGCGATCGACGTGACCACCGTGATGTCCGGCTCGGCGATCGCACGTAGCCGCGGCACCTCGCCCGGTTGGTTCGTCCCCATCTCGACGACGGCGACGTCGGCCTCGTCCCGTATGCCGAGCAGCGTCAGCGGCACGCCGATGAGATTATTCAGATTGCCCGTCGTGGCATGCACGTCGAGCACGCTGCCGAGGGCCGCACGAAGGAGCTCCTTCGTGCTCGTCTTGCCGTTCGTGCCGACGACGCCGACGACCGGTCTGCCCCAGGCGCGCCGGCGATAGGTGGCCAGCTGCCCAAGCGCGGCCAGCGTGTCGCCAACGACGAACACGGGTACGGCGAGCCCGCGCGCGGCGTCCGGTCTCGACACGACGAGAGCGGAGGCGCCTTTCGCGACTGCCTCGCCCAGAAAGTCGTGCGCGTCGAACCGTTCGCCGACGAGCGCGACGAACAAGTCACCGGGCTCGATGGTGCGTGTATCCGTCCACACGCGTCCGAACCGTCCGGTACCGCGGGGGAGGTTGACACGGGCCGAGGTGGCGAGCGCGTCGGCGACGCGGTCGCGCGTCCAGAACGTGGTGCGCGCGACCGCGGCCGCCGCTCCGCTCATCGCGCGCTCCGAACTTCGTCGCTCGACAGCTCGGCGACGATCGATTTTTCGTCGAAGGGAAGCTTGGTCGTGCCGCGCACCTGGTAGGTTTCGTGTCCCTTGCCGGCCAACACGATGACGTCGCGCGGCAGGGCGATCTCCAGCGCGTGTGCGATCGCCGCGCGGCGATCCTCGATGCGTTCGTGATTGCTCCCGGACATTCCCGCCTCAATCTCGTCGATGATGGCGTCCGGATCCTCGGTGCGCGGATTGTCGCTCGTCACGATCGCCAGATCGGCCTTGCGCTCGGCGATCGCGCCCATCACCGGCCGCTTGCCGCGATCGCGATCGCCGCCGCACCCGAACACGACGATCAATCGCTCCGGAGCGAAGGGCCGCACGGCGTCGAGCGCGCGTTGGAGGGCATCGGGCGTGTGCGCGTAGTCGCGCAGCACGGTCGGGCCGTCACGAAGCACCTCGAGCCGGCCGGGGACCTGCGGCATGGACGAGAGCCGTTCCCCGATTCGCGCGGCGGAAACTCCGAGCGCATACGCGCACGCCGCGGCGCCGAGCGCGTTCACGACGTTGAAATCGCCGATCAGCGGCAATCGCACGTGCACGCGCTCGCCGGCGAGCGACAGCTCCCAATCGCTGCCGCGCGGGCTGAATCTGATGTCGCGCGCATGAACCTCGGCGGTCGTGACCCGCTGGCTGAACGCGACGCGCCGGCGATCGGTCTCGAGAGCTCTCCAGGCAGGATCGTCCAGGTTGTACACCAGCGTCCCGTGCGGCGTGAGGTGCTCGAGCAGTCGCGCCTTGGCCGCGAAGTACCGCTCCATGGTGCCATGATAATCGAGGTGGTCGCGGGTGAGGTTCGTGAACGCCACCACGTCGAACAGCACGCCTTCCACGCGGTGCTGATCGAGCGAATGGGACGATACCTCCATCGCCACCGACCCCACTCCGCGCTCGCGAAGGGCGCGGAACACGCGCTGCAGCTCGACCGGACCGGGAGTGGTCAATCCGCCGCCCCCCGGCAGCGCCTCCGTCTCACCGCCGACGAACACGCCGAGCGTTCCGATCGATGCGCTGTGAGCGGCCGCCGAGTCGAGCAGGTGCCGCACCATGTTAACGGTCGTGGTCTTTCCGTTGGTGCCCGTGACACCCACGAGCTGCAGCTCGCGCGCCGGCCAGCCGAAATAAGCGGCCGCCGCCACGGCGGCCGCGCGGCGCCCGTCGCTCACGACGAGCGCCGGCAAGCTCGTAGCCGAGGCGTCCTGAACGATCGCCGCGGCGGCGCCGGCGCCCGCCGCGGCGCTCAGATAGTCGTGCCCGTCGCGCTCGCTGCCGCGCACCGCAATGAACAGCGAGCCACTGCGCACCGCGCGGCTGTCGTCGGTGATGTCGCCGATCGATTGCGGTAACGCTCCGCGCCGCGCGACGAGCAGGCCTGCGTCATCGAGCGCACGTGCGATCGTTTCGGTGTCGGCGTGCATTCAGTAGTCGTAGAGCAGTCGAATCACGGATCCGGTGCGGGCCAGCTCGCCCGCGGCCGGGGCGGTTTGCGCCACGTGCACCGATGGGCTGCGCGTGAGCTGGACGCGGAACCCAGCAGTGTGCAACGAACGCACCGCCTCGCGCAGCCCGAGGCTGCTGACATCGGGCACCGCCCGCACGATGTGCGGCGCCGGTTTGCTCAGCGGCGCGGGAAGCGATACGACGAAGGGGACCGAGCCCGACTCGCCGGTCGAGTCCGTGGTCGGCGCGACCGCGACGCTCTCGGCGCTCGGCGACGCCGCCTGCGCGACATCCAGGTGCATCGGCGCCGCGCTGTCGCGGCGCGACGGCACCACGCTCGACGCGAGCTTGCCCCGATCGAGAGCGGCGTTCTGGGCGGCGATCGCCGCCTCGAGGATGGCCCGCGTGACCGGGGCCGCCGTCTGCGCCGCATAGATCGAGCTGTGCGGCGCCGTCATCTTCACCACCACGACGTACTGCGGGTTGTCGGCGGGAAAGATGCCGACGAAGTTCGGGTTGTAGCGCCCGGCGACGTACCGGCCGTGCACCGTGCTGCGCGGCGTGCCCGTCTTGCCGGCGAGCATGAAGTTGTCGATTTGCGCCTCGAGCGCCGTGCCTTCGTCGACGACGTCGAGCAGCATGTGGCGCACCTTGTCGGCGGTCGCCTGGGAGATCACCTGCCTCACCACGCGCGTCTTGTGCGTGTAGACGACCTTGCCGTCGGGGTCGATGATCTCCTTGACGAGCGCCGGCTCGACGAGCTTGCCTCCATTCGCGAACGCCGCGTAACCGGCCGCAAGCTGCAGCGGCGTGACCGCGACCTCGTAGCCCATGCGCATCGAGACCGCCGACTGGGTCGACCAACTGGCCGGCGATCGCAGGATGCCACCCGATTCCGTTGGATATGGCAGACCAGTCGGATTGCCGAACCCGAAGTCACGGATCGTCTCGAACTCTTCGCGAGGCGTGAGGCGCGCGCCGAACTTGACCATGCCGATGTTGCTCGACCAGCGCAGCACGACGGCCAACGGCGCCTTGCCAACCAAATGATCGTCGCGAATCGGATTCTTGCGTCCCGGCACGTCGAGCACGCCGTCTCCGGTGTCGACCGAGTCGCGGTCGGAGACTCGACCTCGATCGAGCAGACCGGCGGCGATGAACGGCTTGAAGGTCGATCCCGGCTCGAAGGGCTCCGTGAGGACGGTCACCGACGTTTGTCGAGGATCCAGCCGGCGGCTGGCCATCGCGCGGATCTCGCCGGTGTGCGGGTCGAGAATGACGATGTCGCCGCCCTCGGCGCCCATGCGTGCCACCGCGTCGGCGAGCGATTTCTCCGCGATCTCCTGCAGATCTGCGTTGATCGTCAGGACGACGCTGCTGCCCTTGATCGGTGCGGTGCCGGGCGCGGTCGGCGACTCGCGGCCGCGGCCGTGCGAGTCGCGCACGATCGTCGCTGTGCCCGGTGTTCCGCGCAGGATCGAGTCCAGCGACAGCTCGAGCCCGTCGACCGCCGTGTTGTCGATGTTGACGTGACCAATGATCCCCTGCGCGCCTTCGGACACGGCATAGCTCCGCTCGATCGACGCGAACGAGTGGACGCCGCGAAGCGAGATGGCCATCGCGGCGTCGGCGGCGATGAACCGGCCCGGGATCACCAGGTACCTGGTCGACGTGTCGAGCGCGCGTTTGATCAACGTCGGCGCCACGCCCAGTCTGGACAACGCCAGGCGCAGCTTGCGCGGCTCGTTCACTTCACGCGGCGCGATCTCCAGCCGCACGGTGGATCGGCTCTGCGCGAGCACGCGACGGCTCGCATCGAGAATCTCGCCGCGCTCCGCCGGCACGACCCGGTCGGTCGTTTGCTGCCGCTCGGCACGGGCCCGCCACTGCTTGCCCTGAACGAGCTGGACGCGCGCCGACTGGACGAGAATGGCAAGCGCGAACAGGCCGAGCAGGCTGTGGGCCAGTCCGATGCGTCTAGAGCGAATCATTTCGGGTCGTCGGAGCGCGACGCGCCGCGCGCGGGAGGAGGACCTGCTGTTCTGGTGTGGGGATGTGCATGTTGAGCCGCTGTTCGGCGATCGGTTGCAGTCTGACCCGGCTCGATGCGTCGCGAATCACGCTCTCGAGCCGCACGCGCTCCGCCGCCAGTGAATCCCGCCGTTGGCGCAGCTTGCGAATGTCGGCCTGCTGCCGGACGCCGTAAACTCGACGTGTAATGACGCCCGCGGTCACCAAGACGAAACCGACGAGCACCACGGCGATCAACGACCGGCGACGCGAGGCTACTCGGCGCTTCGCCATGCTCTGAGCCGCGCGCTTCGCGCACGTGGGTTGTGGCTGATCTCGTCGTCGGACGCGACGACGGCCCGCCGCGTCAGGATGGTGCCGAGCGGCCGGCCGCGACAGGTGCAGACCGGCTGCCTCGGCGGGCATACGCACGCCGCACTCCACTCGCGGAAGGCGTTCTTCGCGATCCGGTCCTCGCCCGAGTGATACGCGATCACGACCATCGTGCCGCCCGGCGTGAGTCGGTCGCGGAGCACGGGCAGGGCGTGGTCCAAGCCGGTCAGCTCGTCGTTGACGGCAATGCGAACGGCCTGAAACAGCCGCGCGAACTCGGCCGACCCGCTCCTGGGACCGAAGACGGCGCGAATCGCCCCGACCAGATCGTCGCTTGTGTCGAAGCGGCGATTGCCGCGCCGCCGGACAATCTCTCGCGCCAGCCGGCCGGCGCGCGGTTCGTCGGCGTACAGCCTGAAGGCTTCGGTCAGGGCGTGTTCGGATTCTTCGTTGAGAACGTCGGCCGCCGTGCGTGAGGCGTCGGGGCCCATCCGCATGTCGAGTGGCGCGCCAGGTCGGAACGTGAAACCACGCGCCTCGGCATCGATCTGATGCGACGAGACGCCCAGGTCGAGGAGAATTCCGTCGATCTGGACGCCCGACAGCGCGGAGGTGTGCTCGATAGCGGCATAATTGGATGCGATGGCAGTCAGCCGACCCGCATCGACGTATGAACGCAATCGCGTCGTCGCCGCCTCGAGCGCGTCGGGATCGCGATCGACGCCAATCACCCGCTGCACTCCCGCGTCGAGCAAGGCTCGAGCATGGCCGCCGCCGCCCAGCGTACAGTCGAGCACCGTCGAGCAAGTACCAAGGTACTCGATCACGGCGCCGGCGAGCACAGGCGCGTGATATGCGCTAGCGTCCGACATGCGCTCCAAGCACATCGCGCTCGTCGTCCATGGCGGGCGCGTCGATCGTCCCGACTTTCGCCACCTCGTGAGCTGGGTGCGCGACAAAGGCCACCTCGTGGAGGTGCTGCCGACGTTCGAGCCGGGCGACGCAACGATGCTCGCGGCGTCCGCGGCGCGGCGCGGTGTCGACGTCGTGGCCGCGGCGGGCGGCGACGGGACGGTCAACGAGGTTGTGAATGGGCTCGACGGATACGACGTACCGCTTGGGATCATCCCGGTGGGCACAGCGAACGATTTCGCACGACAGGTGGGCATACCGGCGGACGCCGATCATGCCATGGATGTTATTCTGCAGCGCAAGCCAAAGCGACTCGACACGGCGTCGCTCAATGGCCGGCGGTTCCTCAATGTATCGACGGGCGGCGTGGGTGCTGAAGCCACCGCGGAGACTCCGTCGGAGGCGAAAGAGTCACTCGGCGCGATCGCGTACGCGATCAGCGGCATGCGGAAGCTGGCCGAGTTCCGCGCCCAGCACGCCCGCTTCGCGGGCGACGGCTTCGAGTACGACGGCGAGTTTCTGATCTTCGCCGTCGGCCTCACGCGCTCGACTGGTGGCGGCACGATGTTGACTCCCATGGCGTCGGCAACCGACGGCCTGCTCGACCTCTGCATCGTGGAGCGCATGTCGCGGAGCGAGTTCGCGCGAACCGCGTTCCGGGTCAAACGCGGCGAGCACATTGGGCACCAGGGTGTGCACTACGCGCAGCTCAAGTCGGTGACGATCGAAGCGAGCGAGCCGATGGCGGTGAACGTGGACGGCGAGATGTCGAACGCGCGACGGCTCGTCTACCGGGCCAGAGCGAGGGATCTGTGGGTGCACGTGGCGCACTTGCCCGGGGAGTCGGACTGAGTCGAACGCGGACGCTGCGTTGGGGAATGGTCGGAGCGAGCGGCACGAATGCGGCCGCACCGCCGCCCGACAAAATCGAACCGCCCGCTGCTTCGTAGAAGCAGCGGGCGGTTGTACGGAGATGACCGCGAGTCGCTACAGACTCACTTGCACTTGAGCGCCGACTTGAATTGCGGAATGTATTGGCCGTACTGGGCGATGCCCTGCATGATCTGGCCGGCCGTGCCCGGATCCACTTTGCCGCCGGCAGGCATCGCAACCTGCGCCGTGGCAAAATTGTCCTCGGCAACTTTCACTTCGGCGCAAGCCTGGGCCTTTTCCTTCGGATTCTTGTACAGCTTCTGGACGTTAGTGAGGGCGTCGACGCCGACGCTGAACGCGGAGACGCCGACGTAAAACTTGCTCTGTGGCGATGGCGCGATCGCATCGACCGTTTGTGCCGCCTTGAGCGCAGCTTCCCAGTCCTCGCGAGCCTTGGTCTCCTGCGCCTTTTTCAGAGCCGGACCGGCCGTGGCGAGCAGCGACGCTCCGATCGTGTCCTTGGAGACTCCCGCGGCAATCGCCTTCTGCGCCGTTGCGACGGCGCTGTCGCCCTGACTCATCTGGTTCTGTACGGCGATCGCGATCAGCCATGCATTGGTATTCTTGGGATCGATCTCGGCGGCGTGCCGCGCCGCCGCGAGCGCTTGCTGGAGCTGCCCTGCCTTGAGGTAGCTTTGCGCCAGCAGTAACTGGAAGCTCGGCTCCTTCGGGAACTTCTGGGCCGCTCTCGCCGCGAATTCCTGCACCTTGGCAACATCGCTGTCGCGCTGCGCCGCGCCGATTTGCCGCTGGTAGAACTCGAGCGTCGCCTTGGCGCTATCGGCCTTCGCGAGCTCTTCGCCGGTGGCGATGGCCTGCTTCCACATGCCCGCCGCGCCCGTGTCGGCCGCGGCCAGTTGCAGGTGCCACTTCGTCTCCAGCATCCGGGTATCGCCCGGATTCTGCGCGAGCAGCGTGTCGATGATCGGCAGCGCCTTTTCGGGTGCGCCCGAGTTCACGAGCGCGGCGATGATGCTCTCGACCACGCTCTGGTTGGACGGATCGGCCTTCCAGATGCGGATGTTGTACTCGATTGCCTTGTCGTTGTCGCCTTTCGTCTTGTAGGCCTCGGCGGCGTTGGCCAGCGCGATCATGCTCGTGGGATCCTGCTGGAGGATCTGATTCGAGATCGCGATGATCGAGTCGGGCGCCGCTTTCTGGTAGCTGTACGCCGACAGGATGCACAGGCGGTTGAGTGTCGAATTCGGATAGGCGGTGATGCCTTTGCGGGCGTCGACGATCGCCTGGTCGTATTTCTGTGCGCGGAGATCGTTGGCGCATGCCTTGTATGCGGGCATGCCCTTGAGCGCCTCGGAGATCTGGTGGTCGGCTTGCTTGGCGATGTCCCCGGCGTCCTTACCGTCCATCGGCGTCAGCGGCTGCGCCAGCGTCTGCTGGCCGGTCCGCGTGAGCAGACGAGCGTCGAGGCGCACACCGGTGCCGGATTTCGAGATCTTTCCATCCAGCACGTAGTCGCCGTGGACCTGCTTGGCGAGCTCCATCAGGTCTGACGCGTTGAGCGCCGAGTCGGGCCGGTAGCCCGATGCCTCGAGCGTGTTGTTGATCGCCTGCTTCGGAACGGCGTACAGCTCCTTCGCCGAATGCTCGACTTGGATGCGCCGGCGGATCTCGTCGGCTGCCTGCACGCCCAGAGCCTTGTCCGGGCTCTGCAGGACCGCCACGAGGATCTGCGGCGTGTCCTGGCCCGGAGGGCCGCCGCGCTGCGGGGGCTCCTGCGTCCCACGCTGCTGCGCAAGCAACGGAGCGCCGCTCAGGACCAGCGTGAGTAGGCCCGCGGCCGCTGCCGCATGGCGTTGCGTTGACTTCACGGTCTTAACCTCCCAAACGTTGACTGAAGTACACCGCGATGTACACCCGGGTTCGCATTTCGGCGATTGCCCGCATCAATGGGCGAAGAGGGACTCGAACCCCCGACCCCCTGCGTGTAAGGCAGGTGCTCTAACCAGCTGAGCTATTCGCCCTACCGTAGGCGACCGCGCGTGCTCGAAGCCCCGACTCGAACGACTGAACCGTGCACAACAAAAGTCGCGCCCGCACCGCCGCGCGACTATCTATTTCAGAATTGCAATTGGAACGAGCACGCAATACCCAATGGCCAGCAAGATTGGGGCGATTGTCTCGCCGCCGCGCGCGAGATCCGCAAACCCGGCCACGATGACAAGCCCCGCTAGGCCCCACCAGACGAACGCACGCGACCGGCTCGACGTCTCGCTCTGTGCCATAAGGCGTGTAGTGTAGGCTCGCCTGAGAATGCTGTCAAGCAACGTGCTGGCGCGAAGTTACGTCACGATGACTGTCACATTACGGCAGGATTAAGACCGTGGGACTCCAGGGCGCTCGTCACCCGGACCGGGCCAGTCGTCCCCGCGCAGTAAAGCCTCGATCGCGCTCTCGCGCGCGACCCGCTCCGCCGCCTCGTCGGCCGCGACGAGCGCGGCCATTCGAAGTCGATCGCGATGACGTCGAGCAAAGTACAACGGCACGAGCACGACCAGCACGAACGCTCCCCCGATCGTGAGATTGCTCACGAGAGCGAGTGCGCCGTAGCGCCTCCGTGTCCGCTGCTGCCACCGCTTCTCGAAATCGTTGAGCGTGATGCCGTAGGTCGAGCGAATCGCCCGGTCCATCGAACCCTCGCGTCTCCAAGCGGCAAAAAAATCGCTGAGCCCGTGTGCGGTATCCAATGCGGCGAGCTCGATCACCGCGCGGTACGCCAGCGCATACGCGTTCTGCGCCGAGGTGGCGCCTCCGTCGAACTCCCCCTCGAGCTGATCGAAGGTGGGCGTGCCCCGCAACGCGAGCGCCAGGTTCGCGGCGAGCGCGTCGTCGCGGTCCCACTCCCGAGCCGCGTAGCTCGCGTACCCTTCGTCGAACCAACGCGGCGGAAGATCTCCGAGGTACTCGTGCAGCGCGAGGTGCGCGAGCTCGTGACGCAGGACGATCCGCGGGTCACCGGCGGAAGCATTCGCCGACCGGCCTTGCATGACGATCCGTCGCGTGTCGACGAACGTGATCGCCGCGCCCCACTCGGGCGCTCTGGGGCCGATCCAGTCCCGGAAGCGCCGCGTGTCGGGCGCAATCTCGAGGAGGACCGGAGCGTGCGGACGCGGCAGCCCGGGAAAGGTGTCGTTCGCCGCCGCAATGTCGAGTAGCGAGCGCGCCAACGTCTGGTCGGCCGGATAAAACACGGCGGTGATCCGTCCACGGTCCAGGCGGATCGGGGCGCCGGCCTGCGCGCTCGCGACGTGCCAGGCAACGCACGAGAGGAGCACCAGGACAAGCGCGCGCACGCTGCGAGCTGGCCGCGCGCCTAGGGTGCGCCTCCACGCGCCACCGACTCGAGCACGGCCGCGCAGCGTTTGCCCCACGGATTGAACCTGTTCGCCGCCGCTCCCCTGCTCCACGTTTCCTTCGCCTCGTCTTGCCGGCCGCCGTGCCAGTACGCCCGGCCCAGCTCGTAATATGCCTCGATCAGGTTCGGCCCGAGCACGATCGCCTTCTCGAAGAAGGTCTGCGCATCCTCGTACATCTCCCGTTCGAGGTACACGAGCCCGAGATACAAGTGCGCGTAGAGGATCGCCTTCTTGTCGTTGTCGATGCGGATCGCGCGCGACAGATGCTCGATCGCTTCGCCGAAGATGCGCTTCTTGAGGCAAATGTAGCCGACGTTCACACGTGCCAGCGCGTTCTGGGGCTCGCGCGCCAGCACCTTCTGAAAGTTCAGCAGCGCGTCGTCGAAATTGTCCTGAAGCATCTGTGCCCAGCCGAGCAGGGCTTCGGCCTGCGGGTCGTCGGGCGAAAGCTGCAGCGCTTTCGTGAGCACACGCTCCGCGCCGGTGAAGTCGCCGCCCGAGATCATCGTCCAACCCTTGTCGACGTACGTGGACGCGCCGATGTGGTCGACGTGGACGACGGGACGCGCGCCGTCGAACGTCGGCGCGATCGATGGCTGCGCCGACCTGAGCGCTTTCCAACTTTCTACGAGCTGCAGCACGGAGGCGCGAAGCGCGGTCAGCTCGGCGATCTGCTGTTCGACCGTCTTGAACAGAATGCCGATGTCTCGCTTGAGCGACGCCAGATCGGTGTCGGCGCCACCCTCGGCGAGCCGGGCCGCCAACGCATCGTGGGCCGCGCGGAGCGAGGCGACCGTCTCGTCAGCCACGATCTCCCGCCAGCGCCGCGGGGTCGTCGACCACGACGCGTTCGGCGCGCGTGAGCACCCGATCGACGTCGAGCACGACGACGAGCTGATCGCGAACTTTCGCGATGCCGCGAGCCGCGTCGGCGGCCAGCCCGCGGAAGAGCGGCGGCGGCGGCGCGACGGCTGATACCGGCACGACTGCCACCTCGACGACCGCGTCGGCGATCGCGCCGACATAGCCGTCGCTCGTGTGCAGCACCAGGATTCTGGTCGACGGCCCGACCGCGATCTCGTCCCGCTCCATGCGCCGGCGAAGATCCACGACGGGAATCACGCCACCACGATGCTCAATGACTCCCTCGATCCAGCGCGGCACGTCGGGCACCGGGTTCGGAGCCATGTATCGGAGCACACGATCGACGGCCAGTACTTCGGCGGCGAACAGGTCGTCGCCGATCCGGAAGACGACCAGCTTCACGACGTCGGTGTTCATACCCGTTGTCCCTCCGTGTTCATGCGTACGGCCGCGAGGAGCGCGTCGGCGTCGAGCACGGCGATCAGATCGGACCCCCGACGCACCAGCCCGAGGAGCAGCGCGTCGGAACCGTCGACGCTCGGCGCGGGCCGGAGCTCGTGCTGCTCGACGAGCAGTGCGTCGTCTACGTCATCGATCGCGAGGCCGATCGTCCGGCCATCGCGCGCGAACAGCAGTGCACCGCCAACCGTGCCGGGTCCCGCCCGCAGCAGCGGACGGAGATCGTGGATCGCGACCAGCTCCCCTCGCAGCATCGTGACACCCAGCAGCGTCGGCGGAGCATCGGGCACGGACTGAAGCGCGGGGGCTTCGATCACCTCGGCGACCGCCATGAGCTCGACCGCGAACCGCTCGTTGCCCACGCGAAAGACGAGAAGGCGCGCGACGGCGTCACTGGACATGACGCGCCGTCTCGAGGAGCTCGACGATGGCGTTGCCGATTTCGCCGAGCGGCAACACGCGGTCCGCCCCGGCGTGCTGCAGCGCGGCGTGCGGCATGCCGAAGATCGTGGCCGTGTCGCGGTCCTGCACCAGGGCACGGCCGCCGGCGGCGCGAATCGCGCGCGTTCCCTCGGCGCCGTCGCGACCCATGCCGGTCAGTACGACGGCGATCGCGCTCGGCCCGAACAACGTTGCCGCCGAATGGAACAGGTGGTCGGCTGCCGGCCGCACGCCCCACATCGGCGGTCGATCGTCGAGCGAGATCGCCGGTCCGGAGCCGGCATCGCGCATCGTCATGTGCATGCCCCCGGGTGCCACGTAGGCGCGGCCGTTGACGAGCAGCTCACCAGCCTGCGCCTCATCGGTCCGCATCGGACTGATCGTGTCGAGGCGTTGAGCAAAGCTCTTGGTGAAACCCGCCGGCATGTGCTGTACGACGAGCACGGCGGCGCACAGGGATCGCGGCAGCCGCGGCAGTACCGCGGCAAGCGCGCGCGGGCCGCCGGTCGACGCCGCGATCACGACGACGGACGTCGCGGCCACGGCTCCAGCGGCGACCGCGTCGCTGGAGATGGGTGTGTGGCCATGCGGCAGCGTGCGGCGAGCGATCGCTCCGAGACCGGCCGGGTTCGCGCGCGCCGCGGCGCGCAGCGCTTCCAGCAGCCGATCGCCGATGCGTGCGAGGTCGAGGCTGATCGCGCCCGAGGGCTTGAGGACGAAGTCCACCGCCCCGAGCTCCAGCGCGCGCACCGTGGCCGAAATCCCGCTGCTCGTCGTGCCGGCGCTCAGCATCACGACCGGACGCGGAGTCTCGTTCATGATGCAGGCGAGCGCGCCGAGTCCGTCGAGCTCCGGCATATCCACGTCGAGCGTAACGATGTCGGGATCGAGCAGGCGGATCTGCTTGAGGGCGTCGTAGCCATTGCGTGCCGTCCCGGCGACCACGAATTCTCCCGACTCCTCGATCACACGCGATGCGAGCTGGCGCATGAACGCGCTGTCGTCCACGACCAGCACGCGCGTCCGGTCAGAGGACACGCGTGCCTCTGCGCAGCGAGCGGATTTCCACGCGGCCGTCGTCCAGATGGAAGAACACGCTTCGCCCGTAGTCGCTGCCGGTATCGTCGCCAACGACCGGAATGCCGGCGCGATCGAGCGCCGCGCGCACCGCGATGACGTTGCGCTCGCCGATGTTGATGCCGCCGGCACCGACCAGGTTTCCGAACATGCTCGCGCCGCCGGCGATCTTGGCGCGGATTCGCCGCAACTCGGCGCCCAGCGCCCGCATCTCGTCCAGCAGCAGGGGCACGACGGTGGAGGGGAACTTCGCCGGGTTGGATCGGTCGCGCGACATCGCCTCGCTCGGCAGGAGCACATGGGCCAGAGCGCCGATCGTCGCCTGCGCGTCGTAGAGCACGATCGCCACACACGAGCCGAGCCCGATCGTCGACAGCGTCCCGTTCCTGGCCACGGCGTAGTCAGCGACCTTGACGCGAACCTCGCACAGCGACGTGGCGCTCATCGTCGGACGAAGATGCGTTCGCGCGCGTCGACCGGCGTGAATCGCGCGCGGGATCCGCCAAGAAGCGTCTCCACCTTGCCCAACAGGAGGTAGCCGCCCGGCGCAAGCGCGTCCGAGAACATGTCGAACAGGCGGATCTGCGTATCGCGGTCGAAGTAGATCAGCACATTCCGACACACGAGGAGATCGCAGGCACCTGGTTGCGGCCGCTCGGTCAGCAGATCACGACGCTCGAAACGCACCATCGCGCGAATCGCCGGCGCGACCGTGAAGGGTGCCGTGCTCGAGAAGTAGCGCTCCCGCAGCTCCGGCGGCGTGTCGGCGAAATCGGCTTCGACGTACTCGCCCCGCTCGGCCGCGGCGAGGCAGGCGCGATCGATGTCGGTGCCGAGCACCTCGACGCGCGCGAGCTGCTGAAGCATGCCGCAGTCGGCCGCGTGGCGGTGAAACAGGATCGCCAGCGAATGCGCTTCGTGGCCCGAGGAGCATCCGGCGCTCCAGACGCGGATCGACTGCAGCTCGCGCCCCCAGAGCTCGGGCACGACATACCGAGCGAGCGCGTCGTACACTTCCCAGTTTCGAAACAGCTTGGTGACGTTGATCGTGAGGGTGTCGAGCAGGCGATCGTACTCGAGGGCGTCCCGATCGAGCAGACTCGCATAGTCTCCGTACGTGTGCACGCCGCGCGCTCGCATGCGAACGGCGATGCGGCGCCGGAGACATTTTTCCTTGTAGCTCGCGCAGATGAAGCCGCGGTCGCTCGTAATCTTGCGCGTGAGTTGCCCGAAATCGCCCAGCGCCGCGTCCATCAGTACACCTGCCGGATCGACTCGAGGTTCGTGCGAACGATCGCGTTGTCCGGATCGAGCTCGAGCGCGCGCTCCCACGATCGCACGGCTTCCTCCCGCTCCTGTCGTCGCAAGCGGATATTGCCGAGCTTGAGGTAGACGTCGGCGCCGAGGTCCGGGCTGACCTTGGTCGCGCGAAGATACGATTCCAGCGCGTCGTCATAGCGCGTGGCGCGGTACCGCAGATCGCCCAGGGTCTTGTGAAGTTGCGCCATGCTCGGCTCTTCCTGCAGACCGCGCTCCGCCGCGGTCTGCGCCGCATCGTAGTCGCCCATGCGCTCGAGCACGGCGGCGAGATTGTTCAGGAGCACGGCTGAGCGCGGGTTCACCGTGACGCCTTCGGTCAGGATCGTCGCGGCGCGCGAGGTGTGCCCGAGCAATGCTTTGGCGAGCGCGGCGTAGTGATACCAGGCCGGCGTGGGCGGGCGCTTACCGAACAGCTGTCGCGCCGCGCTCAGCGCGGCATCGGCGCCAGACAGATCGCCGGAGAGCAGACACACGACGCCGAGCGACGTCTGAACGCGCGCGTTTCCGCCGCCGCCGCGGCGCACCGCTTCCTCGAGCGCGGCGCGTGCCTCGTCGTAGCGCTGCTGCTGCTCGAGCGCGAACGCCAGGTTGTGGAACACGGCCGCGTTGGCGGTCGGCTGCGCGGCGCACTCGCCGAAGGCCGCGGCCGAATCGGCCCACTTCCCCTGGCGCGTGTACACGAGACCGACGAAAAAACGGGCCGTGGAATCGCCGTCGCGAAGCTCGAGCACACGGCGAAACTCGCGAAGCGCTTCGTCGTACATGCCGGTCTTGTAGAACGCGATGCCGAGATTGAGATGCTCCTCGGCCCGGCTCTCCGACAGCGCGGGTACGGCGCGCGCGGATTTGCCGATGCGATGAACGAATCCGGCGGAGATCAGACCATAGAGCGCCTTGCCCACCTCGAACTCGACCAACGCGGAGTCGTCGATGATCGACTGGACGTCGCGCTTGCCGTCGACCAGCGCGAGCACGGTCGCCTGCTCCGGCGTAAGCTCGGCGTCGCTCGCCAGGACGCGCGTCCGTTCCATCTGGAACACGACATCGAAGCTCGGGATCTTCTTTTCGATCAACCCCCACTCGTCGACGCGGCGCGCGCCTTCGAGCAGCAGCGATTCGGGGTTGATCGACACGACGTGGTCGAGTGGATCGGGCGCGACGTCGGCCTCGAAATTGAACGTTCCCTGGTTCCACGTGAACAGGTAGTACACGGCCTCACGGATCTGGACGTCGATCGCGTCGTTGAGCTGCTTGTCGGTGATCACGCCCTGCTCCACGAGCAAGTGGCCGAGCCGTTCGTCGCGGCGATGACTTTGCAGATCGACCACCTGGTCGAGCTGCGCCTGGCTGATCGCTCCCGACTTGACCAGCATGTCGCCCAGCCGGTCGCGGCGGTTCACGACCGATGCGTAGCAGATCCGTCCACGGTCGAAGTAGATGTAGCCGAAGCTGTTCCGGTGGCTCACACTCAGGCACCCGGTCTTCTGCCCCATGGCGAGCAGCTGGAGCACGTCGGGGAGGCTCGCCTCCTTCAGGCTGCCGCGGATCGCCATCAGCGCGGCTCCTCGATCAGACGCGCACCGGGATCGGGCCATTGCCAGATCGTCTTTTCGCGATCGAGAAAGAACGTGTCGGCCGCGGTCCGCATGGCGGCCGCGCGCGACAGCTCGGTCTCGTCGGGCTCCAGCTCGGCACGAATGAACCCGACCGTCACCGGCACCGCGGCGACTTCGGCCGACGCGACGATGCGATTGGCGATCCCGATGATCTCGCGCACGCTGGCCGCCGGCGGCTCGGCGAGATAGCCGAGCATCTCGCCGGTAGGCTCGACGCCGAGCTCGCGCAGATATCGCGCGTACAAACGCTCGCGCAGCGCACGATCGGGCGATTGCATCGGCACGACGAGTCCGCCCTCGAAGCGCGACCGGAGCCGTTCCTCGAGCCCCGACAGCTCGCGCGGCGGACGGTCGCTCGCGAACACCAGTTGCTTGCCGTCCGCGTACAGGGCGTTGAAGACGTGGAACAGCTCCTCCTGCGTCCGCTCCTTGCCGGCGACGAACTGCACGTCGTCGAGCAGCAGCGCGGCCGCCGCGCGGTAGCGTGAACGCCAGCGGTCGACGGTGCCCTCCTGCAGCGCCGAGATGAGTTCGTCGACGAAGAGCTGCGCCGGCACGCACGCCACCGGTCCGAGACCCGCGGCGCCCACGAGGCCGTTGCCGATCGCGTTCAGCAGATGCGTTTTGCCCACGCCGCTGGGTCCGTGAACGAACAGCGGGTTGTAGCGCGTGCCGGGGACCGAGACGATCGCGTCGGCGGCGCGAACGGCGAGCTGGTTGCTCATTCCGGTCTCGAACCCGGCGCGCGTGAACGCCGCCGATGGACCGGGAGGCAGCGGTGTTTGCCGGAGCGCGCGCTCGACCAGTTGCTCCGCCTCGTGCAGCCGGTCGGGATCGCGAAACGCCTCGTGCGCGGCGAGCGTCGGGTCGGCGCGCTCGATCTGCCGCGTGAGCTCGCGAAGCCGCGCCACGCTCGCGTCGAACTCGCGGAGGAGGGACTCGACGCTTCGCGGCGGCGCCGCGTCATTGAGTGCGCGCTCGAGCGGCCCGATTCGAAAGCCTTCGCTCTGCCAATACGCGATCGCTTCCGACAGCCGCTGCTTCCACTGATCGACGTGCAGCGCCACGACCGACGCCACGTCGCTGACGAAACTCGCGAACTCGCTGCTCACGCGAACCGGCGCGATGCGGCCGCGCTGATCGGCCAGATCGCCGAGCACGGACGCGACCTTCGCCGCGCTCAGATCGCCCTCGCCGAGCGCCTGAAAGGCGATCAGCCGATTGAGCGCCCCTTGCAGCTCGCGCACGTTCTTGAACTCGATGCGGCCCACCTCGTCGATCACGCCCGGCCCGAAGCGGACCCCCCGCTGCTCGCATTTGGCCTTGAGGATCGCCATGCGAGTTTCATAATCGGGGCTCCCGATGTCGACGATCAGGCCGCCGGACAGCCGCGTGATCAGCCGCGCGTCGACGTCGGCGATCTCCGACGGCGGCCGGTCGCTCGTCATCACCAGCTGCCGGCCGTCTGCCTGCAGCGTATTGAAGATCCGCAGCAGCTCGCTCTGGGTTTCGGGATGCCCCGTCAGGAACTGCGTGTCGTCGATGAGCAGCACGCCGACGCGCAGATAGCGTTCTTGAAACGCGTCGGCCGCCCCCGACGCGATCGCCTCGTGCAACTCACCCACGAAATCATCCAGCGTCACGAGCTCGACGGTCAGCGAGGACGTCCGCATGACGTGGTTGCCGATGGCGCTCATCAGGTGCGTCTTGCCGAGGCCCGACTCGCTGTACATGAACAGCGGGTTGTAGCTCGCGCCCGGCGCGTCCGCCACCGCGCGCGCGGCCGCGACGGCGAGGCGGTTCGCCGAGCCGACGATGAACGTGTCGAAGCGCAGGGACGGATCGATCGGCATTGTGACCGTGGTCAGCGCGCCATCGCCGGCGCGCCCGTGCTGAGGCGCGTCAGCACGAGCTCCGAGATGGCGCGCAGCGTCTCGAACACGCCCTGGCCGTGCAGCGCGTCGGCCGGAAATTCGGGAACCGCGCGGAAATTGAGCGTGTCCCCGAGATCGGTCGCGCTCAAAATGAGATCGCGCGGCAGATCCTGCTTGTTGTATTGCAAAACCAGCGGCAGTGATCGCGCGTCGACGCCCTGTTCGGCGAGATTCGCGTGCAAGTCCTGCAGACTCTCGACGTTCTCGTCGAGCTGGTGGGCCTGGCTGTCCGCCACGAACACCACGCCGTCCGCGCCCTGGAGTACGAGCCGCCGCGTCGTCTGATAGTAGACCTGACCAGGCACGGTATAGAGCTGGAACTTCGTCGTGAAGCCCGAGATCGTCCCGAGATCGAGCGGCAGGAAGTCGAAGAACAGCGTGCGATCGGTCTGCGTCGCCAGCGACACCATTCTGCCCTTTCGATCGTCGGGCACCTGCCCGTAGATGTAATGCAGGTTCGTCGTCTTGCCGGACCGACCGGGCCCGTAATAGACGATCTTGCAGGTGATCTCTCGGGTGGCGTAGTTGACGAGTGACACGGTTACACGACCTCGTCGCGCCCGAACAACGCGGCGAGATTCCGGTTGAGGTCTGCCTCGAAGTCGACGAATGGGCCGGGCGTGCTGCGCACCGGCAGCGGCGGCGCCGCACTCGCGAGGGCGCGTGCGAGCTCGTCGAAGTAGAGCCGCACCAGGCCGAGCGACGAGGTGTCGTCGAACACGGTGAGGCACACGAAGGTCCCGCGCGACGTCGTCAGCGGCGCGAGAAAGAGCTGCTTGGAGGGGCCGGCATAATGGAGACCGCGGAACGCGCTCCCTTCCACCTGGCGACCCAGTTCGCCGCCGGTGGCATGCACCGCCGCGGCCAGCGCACAGGCGCTCATCACGTCCACCTCCCGGGTGAAGCCCGCTTGCGCGAGCACCTGCCCGGAGGGATGCAGAAGCAATGCGAGCTGCGCATGGACGTCGTCGAGATAGCGCTTGAGCGGCGCCTCGATCCACGACTCGACCGTGGCGATGTTCATGCGAGCATCTCCAGCGCCTTGAAGAGTTCCACCCGAATCAGCCCGACGTTCGCGCCCGGATCGGCGATCACGACGATCACGAAATCGCTCCGGCCGCCGACGGCGCACATGCGCCCCTGCTCGGCGTCCAACTGCAGAAAGGCAACGGCGCCCAGGCACGCCGCGGCCGCCGACAACCGGGCCTTCCGGTACATCGACGCCGCCAATGCGGCCACCCGGTCGCCATCCTGGCCGAATCGCAGACTCGACTCGATGATGAGTCCGTCCTGCTCGGAGACGATCAAGCTCGCCCGAACGCCACGCTGCCTCGTGAGGCCGTCCACGATCGGACGCAGCGGCGGCATCATCGTCCCACACCGCGTTCGAGCCACGACGTCGCCCGTGTGCCACACCGGTCGAGCAGTCGGCGTACGAGTCCCAACGGCGTCGCGCGCGAGGTGGCGACGACGACGAGGCTCGCATCCACTGACGGCGCCATGGCCACCACGGCGCCCTGCGTCTCGAACGTGATCGACTTCCAATCACCGATATCGAGATGGCGCATGGCGCGACGCACTTCGTCGGTGATCCCGCTCAATTGGGCACCGACGTCGGTCGACACATCCGCGCCGTTCGCGTCGACGTACATCCCACCGAGCACGTAGCCGGCGGAATCGAGCAGGATGGCGGTTTGCCCGTCGTCGACGAGCAGGTCCGCGAACAGACGCCTCGGATCGTCGAATGCGCCCGGCGTCGCACCCGGCGTCGTGCTCGGCTCGGCGGCCGGCGCCGGCACGGCCGGTAGCGACATCGACGTACGACGCACGGTCGCGAGCGCGCTCGTCACGTGTTCCTGGCCGTCGGCCGCCGCCACGTGGGAGAGATATTGTTCGGCGTCGTTGAACCGGCCTTCCTGATACGAGAGGTAGCCCATCCCCTTCAGCGCGCCGGCGTGGCCGGGCACGAGCTGCAGCACGATCGACCAGCGCTCCCGCGCCAGCTGGAGATCGCCACGGTCGACGGCGATGCGCGCCACGAGATCGTGTGCGTCCGCGTTGCGCGGATGCCGCTCGACGCCGCGCAGCGCGATCTTGTGCGCCACGTCGAGCTGTCGTTGGCGGCGCAGCGCCTCGCCCAGCTCGAGGAACACGAGGCTGTTCGGATCGCGCGCCAGTTCGTCGCTCCAGCGCCGGACGTCGTCAGCCATCGATCCGTCCCGCGAGCACGCGTTGCAGCCGGGCAAGCGCCTCGAGCGCGTCGCGCGCCTCCGGCGCGACGCTGCTGCCTGGCGACAGCCGGATCAGGTGCTCGATCGCGTCGCGCGCGGCGGCCAGCTCGCTCGATACGGCGCGCGCCGTGTCGGCGGGCAGCGCGGTCGCCGACGACGCGCCGTTCACGGGTGTGCGCGGCGCCGGCCGCTGCACCTCGAGTACGCCAGTCGTCGTCAGTCCGTAGGCGATCTTGGCGATCTCGAACTCGTCGCGGCCGAGCGATGCCGCGATCTCCCGCAAGTCGCGCTCCCCGTCGATCATCGTGAGCACCTGCCACTCGTGCGGCAGCAGATCCAGCATCGTACCACCATGCTCGCCTTCCACGGGAGCGAACTGCGGCACGACCTCCACGTTCGGGATCACTTCGGCGATGCGCGACCATTCATCGATGCGCCTGGCGCCCTCCATGAGCAGCGACTCGGTGGATATGGAGATTCGCGAGTCGCGCGGGAGCCGCTCTCGCGGCTGCTCCTCGAACGAGAAGAACCCTTCCTGCCACGACATGAGCTCGAACACGACGCTCTCGAACTGAAGCCGGAGCAGCCGTTCCATCTCGCGCCGCGACATGGCGCCCGCGTGGAGCGCGGGCGCCTGCTTGCTGCGAATGCTCGCCTGCACGACGCGACCGGCATCGAAGTACACCACGCCTTCGTCTTCGCGCAGTTCCGACGTCACGCGCAGCACGCCCGTCTTCCGGCTCAGGTCGAGCAGCTGGAAGACGTCGTGAATGCCGAGCTCGCGGAGTGGTCCTTCGATCGCCATCGTCAGCTCGCTCGGCGACCGAGAATGAGCTGCAGGTCGCCCGCCGTACGCATCTCGCGACGTGCCCGCCGCGCGTAATCGGTCGACGGCCCGAGATCCACCACGCGCTGCCAGCGGTCGACGGCGTCGCGATAGCGATGCTGCTCGGCGAGCAGTACGCCTTCGTGGAACAGCGCGCCGACGTGATCGGGGTCGAACCGCAGCACGCGGGCGAACGCGTGCACGGCATCTCGCTTTCGGCCAAGCACGAGCAGCACCTCGCCCAACGCGATCAGCGCGTCGAAGTGGTAGGGATCGCGCTGGAGCAGCTCGATCAGCAGATCGCGCGAGTCGGCGGGGTGACCGAGCCGCCGCCGAAGCTGCGCCAGCGCGAGCGTGGCCTCCGCGTAGGTCGGCACCGCCTCGAGCGCCGCGACGAGCTCCTGCTCCGCCTCGCGATTGTGGCCTTTCGCCTCGAGCAGCCGCGCAAGCTGATAGCGGACCACCGCCATGTCGGCGTCGAGCTGGAGCGCCTGGCGATAGGCGAGCATGGCGCCTTCGTGGTCGCCCAGCGACTGCGCGATGTCGCCGGCTTTGTGCAGAATGTCGGCGCGCGCCGGCGCGGCGCGCCGCGCGTGCTCGAGCGTCGAGAGCGCAGCGGCGGGATCGCCCGAGTCGGCGCATGCGGCCGCCACGAGCAGCAGCACGTCGGCATCCGACGGTGCGCGCACCCGAAGGCGTTGCGCGAGCGGTCGCGCTTCGCCGGCGCGGCCGAGCCGCAGCAGCGCCTGCACTTCTCCCGTCATCGCGCGCCACGAATCGGGCTCGAGCCGGAGCGCCTCGCGGTAGCGCTCGAGCGCCTCACCGAACAATCCCTGTTTGGCGAACACGTCGCCGAGGAGCGCGAGTCCTTCGCCGCGCGCATGACCGCGCGCCATGGCCCGCGTGATCTCGGCCGAGGCCCGATCGTACAGCCCCTTGGACAGATAGTCGGTCGCCATGGCGAACGGCGAGGAATCCGTGCTTCGCTGCGCGGCGCGCGGCGGCGTGGGCTCGACGGGAGCGAGCTCGGTGAACAGCGTATCGAGCGTTCCCGGATCGAAGCTGAAGTCGGTCACCGCCGCGTCGGCACTGTGCTCGCCGCCGAGGTCGGGCTGAATCGAGAGGTCGGGATCCTCGTACTCCATGTCCATGGCCAGCTCGAACTTCTGCGGCACGTAGTACGGGTCGAGCTCGATCGCGCGGCGTGTCTCGCGCAGCGCACCCTCGAAGTCGCCGAGGTTCGACAGCGCGAAGCTCATGTTGTAGTGCGCCTCCGCGTACTCGGGGCGCGCCTGAATCGCCCGCGCGAACGCATTGCGCGCGTCAGCGAATCGGCGCAGCGCCGAGAGCACTACTCCGACGCCGTTCCACGCGACCGGGTGTTCCGGCTCCGACGCCAGCACCTGTCGATACGCGTCGAGCGCCGGCGAGAAGCGCTTTCCGCGGCTGTGCAAGAGCGCCTGATTCAGCCGCGCCTTGTTGAACCCGGGCTGCGCCTCGAGCGCCAGCTGGAACGCGTCGCCGGCCGCGTCGATCGAATCGCGGTGGTACAGCACCACGCCGAGGTTGTTGCGGGCGATCGCGTACGTCGGCTCCGCGTCGAGGGCGCGCCGGTAGCTCGACTCGGCTTCGGTGAACTTGCCCTGCTGGTGAAGGGCCACGCCACGTTCGTTCCACAGCTTCGGACTCTCCGGCTGCCGCTTCAACAGCTCATCGTACAGCGCCAATGCCTCCGCCGGCGCGCGCATCAGCAGGTGTACCTCGGCCATCGACTGGAGCACCAGGTCGCGCTCCTCGCCACGCTCCAGCGCGACGCGGTATTCGGCCAGCGCCTCGGCGTAGTAGCCCTTGCTGCGGAACGCCAGGCCCAGATTGTAGTGGGCCAGCGCGCCTTCGCCGGCGACCCGCACCTCCGGCTTGGAGGTGGCCGGCGCGTGGGCGCCGTCGGGCTCGCGTTCGATCGACAGGTTCGCGTGATGGCGCGACAGCGTCGGGTTCAGCTTGATCGCGCGCCGGGTGACGGCCTGGGCCTCTTCGTGACGGCCGATGTCGCCGAGCACGAATCCCATCAGATAGAGCGCGTCGTGGTTGTCGGGATTCAGCGTGACGGCGCGCTCGAGCGAACGCAGCGCGTCGTCGTTGAGCCCGCGATGGTACAGGACCTCGCCGCGCGCGAAATGGAGCAGCGAGCTGTCCGGGTCGAGGGCCAGCGCGCGTTGCAGATACCCGTGCGCGCGATCCATGTCGCCCGACTGCTTCTCGGCGAGCGCGAGCTGGAGCAGCGCGCCGACGTCGTCCGGCGCGTGCTGGAGCAGCGCGCGGAATTCCTCCGCGGCCTCCTCCTGGCGGCCGAGCAGCGCCAGCGTGCGACCGAGCTCCCAGCGGGCGTTGCGGTCGGCCGGACGCTGGCGCAGCCGGTCGCGAAGCTCGGGGATTCGAGTATCGTAATAGCCCGTGTTGAAGTAGGCGATCTCGAGATTGCGCTGCGCGACTTCCATTTTCTCGTCGAGCTCGAGCGCCTTCATGAACGCGGTGACTGCTTCCTCGTACAGGCCTTTGTTGTAGTACAGCACCCCGAGATTGTTGTGCGCTCCCGCGTCCGTCGGATCGATCCGACGGGCGAAGGACCGCAGCACCTCGCGGTCGCGCTCGGAGGTGAGCGACGTGATCACGCGACGCGGATCGCCTTGAGGATGGCGTGGAGCGAGGCGGGATCGGGAAGGAGCAGAAAGAAACCGCGCAGCGGCTCTTCCATGTCGCTCATCAGGAACTCGCTCTCCACGCAGAACACGTAATCCCGGTCGCCGCCGAACTGGAGATAGGCCGTCGTGAGCACCGCGTCCGACATGTCGATGGCCAGCGCCGGCGGCGAGGGAATGAGCATCATGCCCATGAAGTCGCTCAGCGCGTTCATGTACGCCGAGCACAGGATGTTGCCCGCCTCCTTGATCGCCGACTGTTCCATCTCGGAGAAATCGTCGTCGTGCTCCGAGCGGCGGAGCAGCAGCTCGGCGAGACGGATGGCGGTGCGACGTGGAAAGACGAGCAGCGTACGGCCCGTCAGATCACCGAGCATGTGCATCAGCACGGCGGCGACCGGCTCGTCGGGGGCAGCGACCTGTGGCGGCACGTCTTCCAGCCGTGCCACGTTGATCGTCGGCACGCTGATCATGATTCGCTCGCCGACCATCTGCGACAACGCGGTGGCCGCGTGGCCGGCGCCGATGTTGGCGACCTCGCGAAGCGCATCGAGCTGCAACGTCTTGAGCGATTGGAGTCCTTGCATGAGCACCCTCAGAGAAGACTGCTGACGTCCACGATCAGCGACGGCCGGCCATCGCCGAGCAGCGTCGCCCCGCCAAAGAAGGGCAGGCCCTCGCGAGTCGCGTCGTACGGCTTCACCACGATCTCGTCCTGCGCGGTGAGCTCGTCGATCACGAGCCCCGCACGCCGGTCGCCAAGATCGATCACCACCGCCTGCTCCAGGTCGATCGCGCCACGCTGCTCGTACGGCGGCAGGCCGACGAGCGATCGCAGGCGCAGCAGCGGCAGCACGTCGTCGCGGAGCAGCAGTACTTCCCGACCCTTGACGGTCCGCACCAGTTCCGGCTCGAGCTCGACCGTCCCGCTCACGTGCGCCAGCGGAATCGCGTACGTCTCGTCGGCCACGCGCGCGAGGAGCGCGCGGACGATGGCCAGCGTCACCGGGAGGCGGATCATCACCGTCGTGCCGTTGCCGGGCTCCGAGCGAATGCTCATCGCGCCGCCCAGCGCGCGCACGCGCGTGTACACCGCATCCACACCGACACCGCGGCCCGAGAGCTCGGTGACGCGATCGGCCGTCGAGAAGCCCGGCCGGGCCAACAGACGCAGCAGGTCGTCGTCCGTGAGATCGGTCTTCTGCGCATCCACCAGACCATCGCGCTTCGCCCGCTGCAGCACGCGCTCCCGGTCGATGCCGCCTCCGTCGTCGCTGACCTTGATCACGATCGCCGAGCGGTCCCGCGACGCCTGCAGCTGAATGCGGCCGGCCTCGGACTTCCCCGCGGCACGCCGCACCTCGGCCGGTTCGATGCCGTGGTCCACCGCATTGCGCAGCAGATGGACGATCGATCCGGCGATCTCGTCGAGCATCGAGCGATCGAGCTCGATGTCCTTGCCGTCGACCACGAGCTCGGCCGACTTCCCCGCCGCGCGAGCCGCGTCCCGCACGACGCGCGGGAAGCGATCGAACATGTTCGACACCGGCACGAGCCGGCTGGCCGTGATCTCGTCGCGCAGTTCCGTGATGAGCCGTGAGGCCTGCAACACCGGCTCCTCGAGTGTCTGATCGCCCTGCTCGGTGGCAATTCGCGTGAGCCGGCCGCGCACGGTGACCAGCTCCCCGATCAGGTTCATCAAATTGTCGAGCCGGCGAACGTCGATCCGAACATGTCGCGTGCGATCCTGGGACGGCCGCGTGCCGGACGATGCGCCCGGCGGCCGCAGCGCGGCTCCCGTCGCAACGGCGCCGTCTTCGATCGACACCTGCGCCACGTCGCCCGCCGAACGCACGGTGCGCTCGATCGTCGCGACGTCCGCGTCCGTTAGCAGCCGGAACGTGAAGTGTTCGCCGAACCGCTCCGCCTGCAGCTGCTCGAGCGGCGGCTCGACGCTGGCCACCTCGCCGATCTTGCTCACCGCCTGGATGACGAGAAAGGCGCGCACGCCGCGGAGCGGTGTGTCCGCCGCGATCCGGACGCGGACGAGTCGTCCCCGCTCAGTAGCGGGAATCTGCCATGCCGCGGTGTCTCGGTCTGGAACGGCCCACGCGGAGGTGTCGCGGTCAGGGATCTGCCAGCTTGCCGTATCGCCGGACGGAATCGCCCAGGTCGAGGTGTCCGTTTCGGGTTGCGCTTCGCCGAACCCTCGCAGTGACGCCATCAGTGTCGCCGGCGGGGGGCCGTCGCCATCGCGCACCGCGGCCTCGACGCGCTGCTCGAGCACGTCGGCAGCGTGGAACAGCGTCTCCATCAGCACGCCGCCGAGCGGGAGCTCCTGGCGGCGCACCCGGTCGAGCACCGTTTCCAGAGCATGAGAGAGCTCGGCGACGCCGGTGTAGCCCATCGCCCCGGCCATGCCCTTGATCGTGTGGACCGCGCGGAAGATCGCGTCGACGGCGCCCGCGGCTTCGGGCCGGCTCGCGCCGCGCTCCAGCTCCAGCAACGCCTGATTTACCGCGGTGACGTGCTCGCGGCTCTCCGTGAGAAACAGCTGGGCATACTCGGCGGCGTCCACGATGAGTCTCGGGCAGCGCTCACGCGAGCACGCGCTGCACGGCCTCTAGCACGCGGCTCGGCTGGAACGGCTTCACGACGAAATCTTTGGCACCCGCCTGGATCGCTTCCACGACGAGCGCCTGCTGGCCCATGGCGCTGCACATGAGAATTCTCGCATCCGGATCGGCTTTGCAGATCTGCCGGACCGCATCGATGCCGCCCATGTCGGGCATCACGATGTCCATCGTCACGAGGTCCGGATGCAACTGCTGATACTTCGCCACTGCTTCGACGCCGGTTTCGGCCTCGCCGATGACCTCGAACCCCGCTTGTAAGAGGATGTCGCGGACCAGCGTGCGCATGAAGATGGCGTCGTCACAGATGAGAACCGTTTGGCTCACGATTTCCTCCTAGGTGAGCAGGACTTGCTGGATCAACGCGTCGAGGTCGAGCACGACGACGGGCGCGTCGTCCACGCTCGCCACACCGCATACGATGCTGCCGCCCGCGATCACGGCGGGATCGTCGCGCTCCACCTCGAGCGGTCGTACATCCGCCACCTCTTCGACTGACAGGCCGACGACCCGATCGCGGTACCGCACGAGCAGTATCGAGCCGTTCGGTCCAGGCTCGTCCGCCACGCCGAGACGAACGGCCAGATCGAGTACCGTCACGATCGTTCCGCGGATGTTGATCAGGCCGCGGACGAAGCGGGGCGCGCCCGGGAGTCGCGTGGCCGGACGGAGGGGAATGATCTCCTGGACGTTCGTCGTGTCGCACCCAAACACGCCGGCTCCCACGCGGAACAACAGCGTGGGAGTCGTGCTCAGCTCAGGTATCGACGCGATAGAAGCCAAAGAACTCGAGCGGGTTGGTGTCGGTCAGCGAAACATCGGGGCCTGCGGCGGCGACCAGCGCGGCGTGCAGTTCCGGCGGCAGCGGTGAGCGCAGATCGATCGGCTCGCCCGTGACTGGGTGGCTGAAGAGCAGCCACGCTGCGTGCAGGAAATGCCGACGCGGGGGGAGTCCCAGCAGCTTGCGCCCTCCGCCCCCGCCGTACGTATCGTCGCCCACGACCGGGTGCCCGGTCGACGCGAGATGTACCCGGATCTGGTGTGTACGCCCGGTGTGGAGCTGAGCGCGAAGCAGATCCGTGGAGTCGAAACGCGCGAGCCGCGTGAGATCCGTCCTCGCCGGTCGCCCAGTACTGACGACTGCCATGCGGGTTCGGTCTCGCGGATCACGGGCAACCGGCTTCTCGATCGTCAGCCGATCCTGCGCGACGTGGCCCCACGCCAAGGCGGCGTACCGCCGCTTGATCCGCCGGGCCTGGAGTGCGGCGCCGAGCACCCGGTGCGCGCGGTCGGTCTTGGCGACCAGCAACAAGCCGGAGGTCTCCTTGTCCAGTCGATGGACAATCCCCTCGCGCTCCTCCGATGCACCCGCGGAAAGCGAAGTGCCCCTTCCCTTTAGCGCGTTGACGAGCGTGCCGGTCCAGTTTCCGGGTGCCGGGTGCACGACCATTCCGGCCGGTTTGTCGATGACCAGAACGTCGTCGTCCTCGAACACGATCGTAAGCGGGATCTGCTCCGGTGCGACGGTGCGCGATCGCGGCGGCGGTACTGCGATCGTGATGCGCTCCCCCGCCCGCGCCTTGTAGCTCGCCCGCTCTCGCCGGCCGCCGACGAAAACATGTCCCTCGGCGATGAGAGTCGCGGCCTGGTTGCGCGAAACGTCAGCCCGTTCGGCCACGAGCAGGTCGAGCCGCGGCGCATCGGGCGGCGCATCGAACTCGTGCCGCACACCAGCGCCCGTCACTGGGCGCGCGAGGAAACCTCGTCCCGGGCCGCGGCCTCGGCGGCCTCGATGGCCAACTCGCGCCGATCCTCCCGCCAGAGCACGATCGCGAGCACGATCGCACCGACCGTCACGGCGGAATCAGCCACGTTGAACGTCCAGAAGCGGACGTCGCCCACGCCGATGTCGATGAAATCGACGACACCGTTCGACGAGCGGAAGCGGTCGATCAGGTTACCCGCCGCCCCGCCGCACGCCAGACCGAGTGCGAGCACCCGGAGTGTGTCGCCGGGCGCGCTCGTCCGATACAAGCGCCACAGGATGTAGAGCGCCACGACGGC
>DATJIZ010000276.1:0-19494 GCA_035492735.1 Gemmatimonadaceae bacterium
CAGGCTACCGCGATGGTCATCGGGATCATCATCGGTGCCTCAATTTTCGTTCAGCCATCCGAGATCACCACCCGGATGGGCAGCGTGGGCGGGATCTTTTCGGTGTGGGCGGTATCGGGTCTGCTCACGCTTTTCGGCGCATTGGTGTGTGCCGAGTTGTCTTCAGCCTTTCCCCGCACCGGCGGCGTCTACGTCTTCCTGCGCGAGTCCTTTTCACCCGCGCTCGGCTTCCTGTGGGGCTGGGCGATGTTCTGGACGGTGCACACCGGAATCATCGCGGCGATCGCCACGATCTTTGCCCGGTACGCGTCGTTTTTTCACCCGATGGGTGATGCCGGCGTACGGCTGCTCGCGGTGGCTGCGGTCATCGTACTCACCGCCGTGAACTACGTCGGCGTGCGACAGGGCAGCGTCCTCCAGACCACGTTCACCATCCTCAAGATCGCCGCCATCGCGGCGATCATCGTCGCGGCCTTCGCGCTCGGGACGCACTCCGGCGCCGGGCCCTCGAGCGGCACTGCGGCCGCCGCGCCGACGGCGTCGGGCGGGATGTCGTTCGCGCCGTCGCGCTTCCCGCTCGCCGTCGTGGCCGGATTGTTCGCGTTCGGTGGATGGCACATGGTGACGTACGCCGCGGAGGAGACGCGCGATCCCGAGCGCACGATTCCGCGCGCGTTGCTCGTCGGCGTGCTCGTGGTCACGGCTTGCTACGTCGCGCTGAATGCCGCCTACTTCCACGTGCTGTCGCCCGAACGCATTGCCGCCTCGACCCGCGTTGCCGCCGATGCCGCCGATGCGGTGCTCGGCCATGGCGGCGCCGCGCTGATGTCGGCCATCGTCGCCGTGTCGACGTTCGGCGCACTGAACGGCGTGATTCTCTCCGGACCGCGTGCGTATCTGGCCATGGCGCGCGATGGCTTGCTCGTGTCGTGGGCCGGCGCGACGCACCCCAGGTTTCACACACCGCACCGCGCGATTCTCCTGCAGGGCCTGTGGGCCGTCGTCCTCGTGTCGACCGGCAGCTACCGAGCGCTGTTCACCCGCGTGGTCTATACCGAGTGGCTGTTCTTCGCACTGATGGGCGTCGGCCTGATGCGGCTCCGGGGCACCAGCGGGTACGCCCCGGCCTATCGCGTGTGGGGCTACCCGGTCGTACCAATCCTGTTCGTCGCCAGCTCGATGTACATCGTCGTCACGCAGATCGTCGCCGAACCGGCCGCGAGCCTGACGGGGTTATTATTCGTCGCCGCCGGTCTGCCGGTGTACCTGCTTGCCGTACGCAAGCCATCCCTTCCGCCTTCGTCTCCGCCTCCCAGCCCAGAACATGCTGATTGACGTCCATAATCACTTCTACCCACCGGAATACCTTGCCGCCCTCGAAGCGGGCGACAGCTCGGTCCAGCTCACGATCGACGCCGAGGGCAATCCCTGCCTCCACTATCCAGGTGATTACAACGTCGCGGTGCGCGGGCATCGCGACATCGAATACCGACATCGCGTGCTCGAGCGGGAGGGCGTCGATACGCAGATCATCACGTTCACCACGCCGGGCACGCACGTCGAGCCGCCGGATCGAGCCGTGCGCTTCGCGCGTCTCGTCAACGACGCATTCGCCTCGGTCGTGCGCGAACGCTCGCCGCGCTTTGCGGCGCTGGCCACGCTTCCGCTCAACGATCCCGCGGCCTCCGTCGCCGAATTGAATCGCGCCGTCACGCAGCTCGGCATGCGTGGCGCGATGCTGTTCAGCAACGTGAACGGCGTCGCGCTCGCCGACGCGCGCTTCCACCCGCTCTACGCCGAAGCGGACCGGCTCGGTGCGATCCTGCACATTCACCCGACCGATCCGGTCGGCGTCGAGGCCATGACCGACTACTGGCTCATGCCGCTCGTCGGGTTCCTCATGGACACCACGCTCGCCGCGGCGAAGCTCGTCTTTGCTGGAATCCCCGAGCGATACCCGAACATCAAATGGGTGCTGAGCCACCTCGGCGGATCGATTCCATATCTCGCCGAGCGGCTGGATCGCGGCTGGGAAGCGTTCCCCGATTGCCGCGCCGACATCTCGCGCAAACCGAGCGAGTATCTGCGCCAGTTCTACTACGACGGCGTGAATTTCGATCCCGCCGCGCTCCGCCTCGCCGTCGATTTCGCCGGCGCCGACCACGTCATGGCCGCGAGCGACTACCCGCACCAAATTGGCAGCATCGCGAAGATGAAAGACAGCCTGGCCGCGCTCCGCGTGTCCGATGCGGAGCGAAAAAAGATTTCAGGCGAGAATGCGTCCGCGCTGTACGGACTGTCGTGATACTCGCAACCATGATGTGACGACGGTCCACGCTCGTGGTCCAAGCGTCGACGGCCGTGCTCCAACCATCCACGCTCATCTTCCAGGATCTCTCATGCCCCGTGTCCGTCCCATCCTCGCTGCCCTGGCGCTCGTCGCCACGGCTTCGACGGCGTGCTCTCGCCCGCCGTCCACGATGGAAGTGGAATTCATCCCGTCGCCCATTCCCGGCGCCGTGTTCGCCTCGGCGGTGCGCGTTGGCAATCTGCTGTTCCTCTCCGGGCAGATCGGCACCGACAGCGCCGGCCGGCTCGTCGCCGGAGGTCTGCAGGCGGAGGCGCGGCAGGCGCTCAACAACATCAAGGGCGTCCTCGAGAAGAACGGCTCGTCGCTCGACCGCGTGGTCAAGTGCACGGTCTTCCTGGCCGACATGAAGGACTACAACGATTTCAACGAGATCTACGCCACCTATTTCCGCGCGAGAAAGCCCGCGCGCAGTGCCTTCGGTGCGACCGGCCTCGCCCGCAACGCACGCTTGGAGATCGAGTGCATCGCCGTAACGGGATGACCCCGAACGCCGAGGCTCGGTCGAAGTAGCTCGCCCGCGCGTCAGCTCGAGTAGTACGCCGCGTTCTCGTCGATGTAGGCCTGGGTCAGGTCGCACCCGAACGCCGTCGCGCTCTCCGTGCCCACGCCGAGCGAGACCTCGAGCGTCACGATCTCGGCGCGCAGCGTCGCACGGACTTCGTCGTCGTCGAACTCGACCCGCTGCCCGCGGCGCACGACGGCGTGACCGTTGATCCAGGCATCGGTGGCGTCGGCGCGAATCGTACAGTCGGCGCACTTGCCGACCGCCATCAGCAGGCGCCCGACGTTTGGGTCGGCACCGTGCACCATCGTCTTGACGAGCGGGGAGTTCACGAGCGACTTGGCGACTCGGCGCGCATCCGCTTCGCTCGCCGCGTCGCGGACCGTTGCGCGAATCAGGTGCTGCGCCCCCTCGCCGTCGCGCGCCAGCATCTCGGCCATGCGAATGGACCCCGCCGCGAGCACGTCGGAGAACGCGTTGAAGTCGACGGTTCCGGCGATCCCGTTCGCCAGGATCGCGCAGGTGTCCGACGTGCTGGTGTCGCTGTCGACCGACAGCATGTTGAACGACAGGTGCACCGCGGCGCGCAGCATGCGATCGAGGGTCGGCGCATCGATCGCCGCATCGGTGAAGATGTACGCCAGCATGGTCGCCATGTTGGGCTCGATCATGCCCGATCCCTTGGCCACCCAGGTGATCGTCGCCTCGCCGACGCTCGCCGACAGCGCTTTGGGATGCGTGTCGGTCGTCATGATGCCTTCGGCGCCGACGAGTGGGTCGGGGGTCAGCTCGCCGGCCATGCCGCGAAGGCCGCGCTCGATCAAATCGATCGGGAGCCTGATCCCGATCACGCCGGTCGAGCTCACGAGCACGCGGTCGGGCGAAGTGCCGAGCTCCGCGGCCGCGGCGGCCGCCATCCGCCGCGCGTCTTCGATGCCCCGTGGGCCCGTCGCGACGTTGCTGACCTTGCTGTTGGCGACGATAGCGCGCAGCCGGCCGCTCCGCATCGTGTCGCGCCCGAGAATGACCGGCGCGCCCGGAAATTGATTGCGCGTGAACACGGCGGCGGCATCGGCCTCCACGTCGCTCACGAAGATGGCGAGATCCTTGGCGGTCGGCTTGAGCCCGCAGTTTCGGCTCGCGCAGCGAAAGCCGCGTGGCAATACGGGGACGTCGTGGAAGCGAACGGCGAATGGAGATGACACGTTGGGGAAGGGCAGTGGAGCGGGTAAAATAGAAATATTCGCTCGCTGCGCGCCACCGACTCACGAAACCATCGAGGAGCTGCGCCATGTTCGTGCAGGATTTCGTCGACGAATTCGCCCGGCACCGCCTCTCGGCGGAAAAGGCCATCGCCCAGGTGGACGACCAGGGCCTCAACCGCATCCTCGCGCCCGACGGCAACTCGATCGCGATGCTGATGCGCCACGTCGGAGGCAATCTGACGTCGCGCTTCACGGACTTTCTCACCAGCGATGGCGAGAAGCCGTGGCGCCACCGCGACGCCGAATTCGCCGATGGCCCGATCACCCGCGCGTCGGCCCAGGAGACGTGGACGTCCGGGTGGACCGTGCTGGAGCGGGAGCTCGGCCGACTCGGCGACACTGATCTCACGCGTCGAATCACCATCCGAGGAGAGCCCCGGACGGTTCACGAAGCGCTGTGCCGCGCGCTGGCACATATCGCGTCGCACGTTGGTCAGATCATTCTGATCGCGCGCGTCGTCGCGCCGGAACAATGGAAGTGGATCAGCATCCCGAAGGGGCAATCCGAGCAGTACAACCAGAATCCGACGCTCGAGAAGCGCCCAGCCACGTGACGGTGGTGATCGAAGCCGCCGTCGACAGCCTCGAGGCGGCGCTGGCCGCCGAACGTGGCGGCGCCGACCGACTCGAGCTGTGCGCGAATCTCGATGTCGGTGGCACGACGCCTCGAGCGGAGCTGCTAGCCGAGGTCAAGTCGCGCGTCCACATCCCGGTGTTCGCCATGATCCGTCCGCGCGGCGGGTCCTTCGTCTACTCGTCGGCCGAGCGCGATGCGATGCGCCACGACCTCGATGTGGCGCGCACGGGCGGTGCCGACGGGATCGTGCTCGGGATGCTCGACCAGCGCGGCGGCATCGACGTACCGGGTGTGGCCGAGGTCCTCGGCGACGCGCGTGAGGCCGCCGTGACATTTCACCGGGCGTTCGACCGGGTCGCTGATCAGCGGATCGCCTTGGGTATCCTCATCGAGCTCGGCATCGACCGGGTCCTCACATCGGGAGCCGCACCGTCGGCCCTTGCCGGTGCCGACGCGCTCCGCGCACTGGTCGAGCATGCAGCCGACCGAATCGTCATCATGGCCGGCGGTGGCGTGCGATCGCACAACGCTCGACAGCTCGTCGAGCTGACCGGTGTACGCGAGCTCCATGCCCGATGTGAGCTCGATTCCGCGCGCATCTCGGGGATCAGGTTGGCGCTGGTGGGCTGAGCAATCTGCGGCCGTGTGCCCGCCAGGCCGGGCGCCAACATTTTGAGCGCGAGTGCCCGCGAAAACTCGCGAGTGCACGCGAATCGTTCTGCTTGGCGGGACGGCTCCAATTGTGACGACCGGCAAATTTGTTGGCGCCGCCGCTCGTGACGCTTCGATCGGCTTTCCCGAACGGCAGTCAACACAACACTGTTCGTCCCGGCTCGGGGCGGTCGGAGCCATCGCAACACAGGGAATCACTCGTGAGCACTCGCGAGTTTTCGCGAGCACTCGCGTCAAAACGGTTTCAACCATCGCGCCACGCATCGCTAACTTCGCCGTATGCCCGTGGCCCTGGTGGAGCGAGCCCTGGTCGGGTCGATCATCGACTCCTTCTACGCTGTCTACAACTACTTCGGCTTTGGCCTCGCCGAGGTCGTATACGCCGGCGCGCTCGAGCTGGAGCTGCTCGACCGCGGGCATGCCGTCGCGCGCGAGCTTGCCGTCGCGGTGGCGTACAAGGGCCGCCACGTCGCGTGGCAGCGACTCGACATGGTCGTCGACGATAAGGTTATCGTCGAGCTCAAAGCGACCGACAAGCTCCCTCCTTTCGCAGCACGCCAACTCATCAACTATCTGCATGCAACCACGTTCCAGGTCGGTCTGGTGCTTCACTTCGGCCCCGAGCCTGTAGTTCAGCGGTACGTTCACACACGGAAGAACACCGCCGCGCAGACGGGGTGAGCTCCCACATCACCTCGGCCACTGATTATTCGATCGGTCGACGTCGGGCAGCGCCTGGGCGGGGTCCAGGGTCACGTGGCGGATCGGGCGCTTGTCCGGAACGCGGTACACGAACACATCGCCAAGATTCCACATCTCGACCGGCAGTTTCACCTGCTGCGTCGTCCCGTCTTCGTACGTCAGGGCCAGCGTCGCCGGCATCACCATCGTCCCGCGGTTGTGCAGGTACACGCGCGTCGTGCCGTCCTGACTCCTGGCAACCGAGTCGACCGCCTGGTCGAGTCTCGCCGTCGTGAAAATCCAGTCGCGCCAGAACCAGTCGAGGTCCATTCCCGACTGGTCTCGCATCAATCGGAAGAAGTCAGCCGGCGTCGGATGCTTGAACGCCCACGTGCGGATGTACTCGCGGAATGCCGCGTCGAACCGGTCCTTGCCGAGGACCTCGTAGCGCAGCATCTGCATCATGAGCGCCGGCTTCTGGTAGCCGCCCCAGAACAGATCGCGCACCTCGACCGGCTTCTCGATCAGCGGCTGCTCGTTGCCCGGCACCGCGTGCTCGCGGTAGAGGTGCAGCGGATGCACCTCGATCGTGTCGCCGTACGGCGTACCCGCGAAATACTTCGCCGCGTTGCCCAGGTCGATGAACGTGTTGAAGCCCTCGTCCATCCACGGGTAGAGCCGCTCGTTCGATCCGACCACCATCGGGAACCACTCGTGCCCGAACTCGTGCGCGATCACCCACTGCTGGTCTTCGCGCGTCGGGCTGTTCGGCGTGAAGGTGAGCATCGGGTACTCCATGCCTTCGACCGGGCCCTCGACCGTCGTCGCATGCGAGTACGGATACGGGAACCACTGCTCCGAGTAGTATTTGATGGCCTCGCGGCCGATCCGGTTCACCTCGGCCCACTTGTCGGCGCTGGGCCGGTAGAGATCTTCGATGAGGATGCCTTTGTATCCGCTCGCATCCCAGCGGAAATCGGGCCCCGCGGCGAACGCGAAGTCGCGAACGTCGTGCGCGGTGAAATGCCACGCATGGGTTGGTGATGCACCGGCGGGTCGCGTGAGCGCGCGCTTTCCCGCTTCGTCCGCACGAACGATCGCGATCGCCGTGTCCGAGCGTCGAGCGAGCGCCAGTCGCTGCCGTTGTGCGGCGGTGAGCACCTGCTCTGGATTCTGCAGCTCGCCCGTTGCCGCCACGATGTCCTCGGTGGGCACCGTGAGCGTCACGTCGAAGTCACCGTACTCCAGGTAGAACTCGCCCGCGCCGATGTACGGCTCGTGGTTCCACCCTTTCACGTCGTCGTACACGGCCGCGCGCGGATACCACTGCGCGATCTCGTATAGCAGTCCGTCGTGCCCCATGCGTCCGCCGCCCTGCGGCGGCACGTTGAAGTGCCAAACGGCCGTGAGATCGAGCGAATGGCCCGGCGCGACTGCACTGTCCAGGTCGACCCGCAGCGTGGTCCCGAAGCGCGTGCGCTTCGCCTCGTGTCCGCCGATGGTGAGCGACTCGAGCCGCGGCGCGCTGTTGAATCCCTGGCACGAAAAGTCGAAGCTCGTGCCGAGGAAGACGAGCGGGGGCTGGTTCAGGATGTTGGTGACGCTGTTCGGCTCGCAGAGGTTCTGCTCGACGAAGAGCCACAGATACGGCAGCGCGTCGGGCGACCGATTCACGTAATGGATCGTCTCGCGTCCGCGCAGCTCGTTCTTCGCCGGATCGAGTGTGGCGGCGATCCGATAGTCGACCCGCTGCTGCCAGTATCTCGGACCAGGGCGGCCTGCGCCGGTTCGATACTCGTTGGGCGTCGGCAGATCGAGCGCCCGAAAGTGCGACGTGTCGGCCACCGAGCCGGTCGATTGCGCCGATGCCGGCAGCGCGGAGACTACGAGCATGCCGGCGGTCGCGAGCACCGCGCGTCGAAGAGCGAACATGACGAATCCGCAGCGTTGAGGAGAGGGGAAGGGCATAGCTCGCGTCATTTCCCGCGAGAGCACTGGGGCTCTACGTTAGATGGTGCGGCCGCTTCTCGCGAGCGCGCGCCACCTCACGAAGATCGATGGCATCTACCCGCCCGGGATTCCGCGTCGCTCGGATCTACCTGACCATGCTCCGCGTGTTGGGGAGCTACCTCTGGCTCCGTATCGCGCGGCCCATGATGTCGCCGGCACGCTACCAGGCCCGTCTGATCGAGCGGCACCGGCGGAACGCCCGGCGCGTCCAGCGGGCCATCGTCGATGCCGGGGGCCTGTTCATCAAGGTCGGGCAGCTCATCAGCATTCTGTCGAACGTGCTGCCGCCGGAATTCCGCGGTGAGCTCGAGAGCCTCCAGGACCGACTGCCGCCGCGGCCATACGAGGAGGTCGCCGCGCGTATTCGCGCCGACTTTGGCCGTCCGGCCGAGGAGCTGTTCCGTGAGATCGACCCCGTGCCGATCGCTACGGCGTCGCTCGCCCAGGTGCACCAGGCCTGGCTGCACGACGGGCGGAAAGTCGCGGTGAAGGCGCAGCACCGGGACATCGAGCGCATCGCGCGCGAGGATCTCGAGCTGATCCGGCGGCTCCTTCGCATCATCCAATTCGTCACCGGCGTGCGCGGTTTGGAATCGTACCATCCCGAGATCGGCCAGATGATCAACGAGGAGCTCGACTTCGCCCGCGAGGCGCAGAACCTGGAGACGATCGCGCGCAACTTCGCCGGCGACTCCGGCGTGCGCTGTCCCGCGGTCGTTCCGGGGCTGTCGACTCGCTGCGTGCTCACCACGACCTTCATGGAAGGCACCAAAGTCACGGATCTCGACGAGCTCCGGGCCCGGGCCTTCGCGCCGCGCACCATCGCCGAGCGCGTCGTTACGGCGTACTGTCGCATGATCTTCGTCGACGGCATGTATCACGCCGATCCGCACCCGGGCAACATTCTCGTCGCACCCGACGGCGCGATCGTCTTCGTCGATTTCGGCGCCGTGGGCGTTCTCGCGCCGCACATGCGCGAGGGAATCCCGGAATTCTTCGAGGGCCTGATCCGCCGCGATCCCAAGCGGATTACCGAGGCGATTCGCACGATGGGCTTCGTGGCCCGCGGCCCGGAAAGCGGCGACGTCGCCGAGCGCGTCATCGGCTACATGCAGCGGCGCTTCTTCGAGCAGATGACTGCCCAGTCGTGGGGGTTGCGCGACCTGCAGATGGACATGCGCAGCAAGATCGAGACGCTTGCCGACCTGCGGCGGCTCGACGTCTCGTTCCGCAAGCTCACCGAGACGTTCCAGGTGCCCAAGGATTGGGTGCTGCTCGAGCGCACGCTACTCTTGTTGGTGGGATTGTGCACGGAGCTCGACGCGTCGTGGAACCCGATGGCGGTAATCGAACCGTACCTCGAGCGCGTGGTGTTGACCGGTGACCGGGACTGGGGAAGCCTGATGCTGACCGCGATGAAAGAGATGGCCCGCGTTGCCGCGACGCTGCCCGAAGACTTGCGGCAGACGCTCACGCGCGCCAATGCCGGCGAGCTCGAGATCAGAGTTCCGGAGATCGCCGCCGCGGCGGAACTGATCTACGCCGGTGCGCACCAGCTGATCTACGCGGTCATAGGGATCGCGGCGGGTGTCGTCGCGTATCAGGCGTACGATCGCGGCCGCTCCGTCCTCGCCACGGCGCTTCTCGTTGCCGCGATCGTGGCGTTCGTCGCGCTCGGCGCATCGATGCTCGCGAGACGTCGCTCGACCCGCTAACGCTGCCGCCCGCCGCCCGCCGCCTACTTCGGCAAGCCGTACAACGCGGCGGCATTCTCTCGCAGGACCATTCGCGCGAGTGCCTGCGCGCGGTCGCGCGTGATCTCGCCGTCGCGCATCATTCCGGTCAGTGCGATGGCGAGCGCCCGCCGCGTTGTGTTCGATGCCACCCAGGCCACCTGTTCCCAGCCTTGTTCGGCGCCGCCGTCGAACGCGTCGGTGCCGAACAGCACCTTGTCCGGCCACTCGCCGAGCCACTGCCGCAGCACGCCGGCCAGGATCGTGGGCGACACGATGTCGTCCATCATCGAAATGTCCGCGTACACGTTCGGTTTGCTGAGCAGCGCCTGCGTTTCGCCGATGAGCGGCCATCCGCCATGCACGATGATGAACTTCGTCCCGCGAAGCGTCGAATCGTTGAACGCCGGCTCGAGCAGATGTGGTGCGCTGCCGTGGGTCGCGTAGAAGCCGCCGAACGTCTCGAGCACGTGGATCTGAACCGCGAGCTTCTGGCGGCCGGCTTCGCGCGTGATGGCGCGAAAGAGGTAGTCCTCGAGTGTCTTGTACTCAGCGTGTGACGGCGTGCCGCCGTGTACGTATCGCGCGTAGATGCGCGATGCGGCTGCGGGATCGGGGTCGTCGAAGTCGAGCGCGCGCAGATACGCGGCCTCGAACTTGATGCCGACCGCCCCGTTGCTCCGCATGCGGCCGAGCGTCGGCACCACGACGCCGCTCACGAAGCCGTCGAGCGTCGCCGGCAGCGCGCGCACGTTGATCTCGCGCATGTATCGCGCGAGCAGCCTTGCCTCGCGCGGATAGAGCGGCCGCGTATCCGGCGTTCGCGCTGCCTCTCCGCGCACGTCGAGCGGCAGCATCAGCGGATCGACGAAAGCGATCCATCGGAACCGCGGCAGTGCCAATCCCGGTCCCATCGCGATCCGATTCGCCATCATGACGTCGATGCCCGCCTGGTCGAGCGCCCATTCGGGGAACGTACCGGCCTGCGCGCGTTGCATGCTCGCCACGGCGCTCTTGAGGGCGGCATGATACGTCAGGCCCGTGACCGTCGGCGCGATTCGATACAGCGCGTTCTGCGCCAGGCGCCAGATCGGATCGTCGGCCTTGAGCCGATTGGGTAGATCGAACGGTGGAATGCCATCGAGCGGCAGCGCGTCGAAATCGGTGTCGGCCGGTGCGCCAGGCGCCACCGGACGCATCGGGTGCGCATGGTCATCGATCGCGCGGATCGTGTTGATGTACCGGCCGAGCGACGAATCGATCGGGGCTTGGGCGTCGGCGTGACGCGCCGCCAGGATCGACAGAGCGCCGAGGATCATGAGGGGACGCAGCGGCAGTCTCCGATCGGGTTCGCCGCCCGATATACGGTGTCACCCTCCGGTTCGTCAACGTCCAGCGCTCGACGGCAGCGGCCCGTACTCACCGTAGCAGCGCCCGGCCAGGTTGCAGCGGTTGCTGGCGTTCGATCGATTCTTCCCGACCCGAGCACGAGACTCCGCAATGCATATGTCCCTTCGGCGATGGCTGATCGCGGCGTCGGTCACTGCGCTGACCCCGGCGGCGCTCATCGCCCAGGAGAACTACGAGATCCAGGTGTACCCGTCGGAGACGGTTCCGGCTGGCGTCACGATGTTCGAGCTGCACAGCAACTTCACGCTCAATGGCAGCCTCGCGATGCACGATGGCCAGCTCCCGACCAACCACGCGTGGCACGAGACGGTCGAAATCACCCATGGTTTCAACGGGTGGTCGGAGCTCGGCTTCTACTGGTTCACGGCGATCCCTGACCGGCAGCACTGGCAATGGGTGGGCACGCACATCCGGCCGCGGTTCCGCATACCCGAGGGCTGGGGATGGCCGGTCGGCGTGAGCATCTCGCAGGAGATCGGTTACTCCAAGGCGGAGTTCTCCGGCGACACCTGGACGTACGAGCTGCGGCCAATCATCGACAAGAGCATTGGCCCATGGTACGTCTCGCTCAACCCGACCCTCGACAAGTCGTTGCGAGGTCCGACTGCCTCCGAGCACTTCGGCTTCGCGCCGAACGTCGACGTGGGTTACGACGCGACGAAGAAGCTGAATCTCGCGATCGAGTACTACGGCGCCACGGGAACGATCGACCGGCTGGCGCCACTCAACGAGCAGGAGCACCTGCTGTTCGGCGCCGCGAACATCGACTTCGGCCCGGCCTGGGAATTCAACATCGCGTACGGCAGCGCCCTCACCGCCGGCGGAGATAAGAGAATCGTCAAGATGATTCTCGGCCGGCGCGTGGGGAAATAAGCCGCACCGCAACGCCGTCCGGTCGGCTACGGGACGGTTCGTTCATTACACGTGCCGGCGAACGCAAAACGGCCCGCGCCAAAGCGCGGGCCGTTTTTTTTTCATTGCTACGCGCGCCGTCTACTTGCCCGCGTCCAGATCATTCCAGTTCATGATCGCGTTGAACCCGATCGCGTACGTGCCCTGGCTCTGCCAGCGCCAGTACGGACGGAACGCGAACATCACGACGTGTCCCTGGCCGATCTTCTCGTCCACGAGCTGCGCACGCTTCGACAGCAGCTCGCCGTGCTCCAGGGTACCCGAGAGCAGCATGTCCGCGGCCTTCTCCGGGAACTGCATCACCACGCGGGTCGACGAGTTGGGATCGGCGGTCAAGCCGGGCACTGCCGCCGGCGGTCCGGCTTGCGCGAATGCGAACCCGCCGCCGAACCCACCACGCCCGCCGCGCCCGCCCTCCGGTTCACCCGCTTGCGCGACGTTGAAGTCGTTTCCGATGCTCGTCGCCACGCCGTACGCGGTCCCGGTGTGGTCCGGGTCCCACGGCGAGAGCTTGAGCAGATTTGCCATGGGCGTCGTGTTCTGCGCGACGCTGCCCGCGCGCCCGCCGCGCCCTCCCGCGGCCGCATTCTCCGCCACCGGCTGCGCGCCGGCGCCTGCATTCAGCACCGGACCGACGCTGAAGTACACGGGGACGTCGGGCTTGTCGTAGCCGTACACGAGCGGGCTCTTGGGATCGGTGATCTCGCCGCGCACGATCGTGCCGCGCGCGAAGAGCCCGCTCGCCGGCTCGACCGTCACACCGGGCGTCAGCTTCATCTCCGGCAGGACCTGCGACGTCCCGCCCTCGGTGATCAGCGTCCCGCCCTGCTGCACGAATGCATAGAGCGATTTCATGCCCTCTTCGCCGAGTGCGCCGCGCACGTCGTCCGTCGAATCGGGATAGCCGAGCGACGGGAACTCCTTCGTGCTCTTGTACGGCACCGGCAAGTTGGCTGTCTGCGCGCCGGCACCACCCCGGCCGCCACGGCCGCCCCCGGCAGCGCCGCCCACGCCGCTGCCGCCGTGCGGGTAGATGATCACGTCGAACTTGGAACGGAGATCGCCCAGCTTCGCCACGGCATTTTCGCCGAAGTACTGATAGGGCACGCCGTACGTGTCGAGCGCGGCACGCACCCAGCCTTCGTCCTGCGTGCGCGTCCAGCTGTGGATGTAGCCGATGCGCGGGATGTCGAGGTCGTGCGTCTTCACCGTCGGAGACTCCGAGACCGCATACCCCGTGAGACCGAGCTTCTTCAACGACGCGTCGAGTTGCGCGCGACTCGCGTTCGCGATGATGATCGCGCCGGCACCGAACGTGTGGCCGCCGGCGGTGAACGATTCTTCCGCCGCCGCCATCTTCATGGCCGGATTCCTGAACCGGAGGCTCACGACCGTGTTGTCGCTGTTGTTCTCCACGACCACAGTGCTGCCCGTGCCGGTGATCCCACCGGCCGCCACCACGTCTTTCTGCTGTGGGACCGGCGTCATGGCCTGCTTGAGGATGCTCTTGTCCGTCACCTCGAGCACCGTGATGTTGCGCATGAGCGGGAAGGTCCAGCCCGTGTCGTCGTAGGGCGACGGATTGGCCGGCGGATAGTTCTGCAGCGAGAAGTACATGTCGGCCAGCGTGCGATACGGCTGATCGCCGCGCACGATGTAATCGCCGGCGTTCACCTGCACGTTGCCCACCTTGAACGGGGCCGTCGCCGTCTGGAACTCGAGGCCTTGCAGCTTGAGCTCGTTCACCGCCTCGGCGGCATTCTCACGCGCGTGCTGGCTCGCCGGGATCACCCAGGCCGCGACCGTTCCCGGCTTCGTCGTCCCTTTCTCGACGGCGCGCTTGTTCTTGAGCCAGTAGTTCTCCAGGAACATCTCCTTGTCTTTGGCGACGCGATTCAGCGCGAACAGGATCGCCGACTCCTGGATATTCGTGTTGGCGCGCGGGCTCCACATGATCGAGTCGAGCGGCGGGTTCGGTCTGAACCACTCCTTGCTCGTCGTCGTATTGCCCGGCTTCACCACGTACGGGCCGCAGCAGTAGCTCTGCACCTCGTAGAAGCGTCCGATCGCGTTGTGCGTGTGCGCGATGAAGAACATGTAATTCGGCACCCAGCCGTCGTAGAACCCGTACGTCCAGACGCCCGGCACACCGCGCTTGGTCATCTCCATCACGTCGTTCTTCGCCAGATACCACCATTCGTCGACGACGATCGGGTCGAGCGCGTCGTTGTACGGCCCCGTCCCGGTGGACGCGTAGAGATACGTCTGCGCCTCGTGCAGGTCGTGCAGGATCGTCGGCGTCCACTCGAGGAAGGTCTTGGTCGTGTTCTTCGTCAGATCGAGGAACTGGCCCATGCCGTCTCGATTGTTGTCGTGCTGCACGTACTTGCCCCAGTACATCAACGGCAGCGCGCCGCCGCCGCGGCCGCCCGTCGCGGCGACGTTGTGCTCCTTGTTCCACTGCTCGTTGAAGTTGTGATTGTCGACGAACCGATCGCGGCCGTCGACCTCGATCACCGGCGTGATGAAGGTGATCACGTTGTTGCGGATGTTCTGAATGAGCGGCGTCTCCTCCACCACCAGCCGGTACGCCAGCTCCATCAGCATCTCCGGTCCGCCGGACTCGGGCGAATGCATCCCGCTCGTGATCCAGTAAATCGGCTTCGCCGTGTGAATGAGTTGGCGCGCCTGCGCCTCGGTCGTTTTGCGCGGATCCGTGAGCTGATTCAGGTAGCCCTTGTAGCGGTCGAGATTGGCGATGGTCTTTTCGTCGGCGATCGCCAGCAGAACCATGTCGCGACCTTCTTCGGTCTTGCCGATCGTCCAGAACTTGGCGCGGCCGCCCGATGCCTTCGCCACGGCCTGCAGATATCGATGAATGTCCTCGGCGTGATCGAGAACGCCCGGCGCCCCGACGATGTGGCCAAGGAACTTGAGCGGCGTGGGCACCGTGCTCGAGGCAGGCAGATGGTCCACGAGCTCCGTGGAGATCCTCGGATCCGACAAGTACTGCTTGATTTGCCGGGTGTATTCCTGGTCGATCTTCTGCGAAGCCGCTTGGGCTCCGGCAGCGGCGATGGGCGAGAATGCGCCGGCGGCGACGAGCGCCATGCTCCATCGGCGCATCGACCGTTTCGAACGCGACATCAGATCTCCTTGTACTGAGTTGTACTGAGAGTGCCGAGAGTGGGGCGCGGGGCGGGATAGAGCGACTGCATGTGCTCCGCTGATCTACGCACGAAGATGCCAAAGCGTGCGGCGAGCATCGGATCAACCCGTGGCGCGCTGTTCGATTCCGGACAGCGCGTCCCACATGCGGGCGACAAAAACTCGCTTACACACATCTAAGCGTCAATGCTCCAACAACTTGCCGCTCTGATCCGTCGGAACGGCGCGTGCCTCACCGCCCATCGCATCGTGTCTCGCCGCGCGACTGACGTCCCACATCTCCCGCACCCCCGCCATGCTGACCAAAGACTTGGCCTTTGCCCTCCGCACGCTGCGCAACCACCCGGGCTTCACCGCGACGGCGGTGATCACGATTGCCCTCGGCATCGGCGCGAGCACGGCAATATTCAGCGTCGTCAATGCTGTACTGCTGCGGCCGCTGCCCTACGCCAATCCGGAGCGGCTCGCCGTGATCAGAACGGACATGCGCGCCAGGAACGTTATCGACTTCCCGATCGCGCCCGGGAACATGCCCGACCTGCTTCAACGCGCGACGGCGTTCGAGCACATCGCCGGCATCAATGCGGGGACCGGCAGCTTCATTGGTGACGATGGTAAGCCGGAGCAGATCAACGTCGCAGGCGTGACGTCGAACTTCTTCACCGTGCTCGGCACGCGCATCGCGTTCGGCCGGAACTTCACTCCCGGCGACGCCACACCGCCGCCACCACCACCGCCGGCCGTGCCCGGACAACCCGCCGCGCCGCCAAATCCGGCCAATCAGCTCCCGGCGATGACGATCCTCAGCCACAGCTTCTGGGAGCGAAAATTCGGGGGCGATTCCTCGGTCATCGGCAAGACGGTTCAACTGTTCAACGGCCCCGCAACGATCGTCGGCGTTGCCGAGCCGGGCCTCCGCATCGTGTTCCCGGCGGGCACGGGACCCACTGCCGAACCCGACGCGTACACGGCGCTGCGTATCGACTGGAGCACGGCCTCCCGCATCAACGTCTTCCTGCGCGTCATCGGTCGGCTCAAGCCGGGCGTGTCGCTAGCCGCGGCGCAGGCGCAGCTCGACAACCTCGGCGCCGACCTTCAGGGCCGATTCCCGATATTCAAGACGTCGAACACGGTCTGGTACACCCAGCCGATGGCGAGTGACATCGTCAAGGACGTGCGGCCAGCGCTGCTCGCGCTCATGGGCGCGGTGATCTTCGTGCTGCTCATCGCTTGCGCCAACGTCGCTAACCTCCTCCTCGTGCGCATGTCGGCGCGCGAGCGCGAGCTCGCCATCCGCTCGGCACTCGGCGGAACGCGAAACGCCCTCGTCGGGCAGATGCTCGCCGAGAGCTTCGTGCTCGCCGCCGGTGGCGCGGTCGTTGGATTGATCCTCGCGAAGCTCGGAATCGAGCTGCTGCTCCGGATCGTTCCGCCCAATCTTCCGCGCGTCGGCGACGTATCGATCGACCCGTCGGTGCTCGTGTTCGCCGCGGCAATGGCACTTGCGTCGGCGCTCGTGTTCGGCATTCTGCCCGCGCTGCGAGCGTCGCGGCCGAACCTGTCGCAGACGCTCCGCTCCGGCGGCCGTTCGCCGGGGCTGCACGCCGGCCGCTATCTACGACAGGGAGTGGTGGTCGCCGAAGTCGGGCTCTCGTTCGTGTTGCTCGTGGGCGCCGGACTGATGTTGCGCAGCTTCATGGCGCTCGAGCGCGTCGATCCCGGCTTCGAGCCGACCGGCGTGCTGACGTTCACCGCACCGAACGGGCGGCTGCGCTCCCCCGACGAGCGGCACGCCTACGCGAATCAGCTCGCCGAGCGTTTGCGCGCTCTCCCTGGTGTCACCGACGTCACGGCCGCCGGTCCGCTTCCGCTCGATGGCGTCGATCAGAACGCGCGCTGGGGCACCATCGAGGCGCGAACCGATCCGTCGCGCTTCCAGCAGGCGACGCTGTTCGCCGTGCGGCCCGGCTACTTCACCGCGATGCGCGTGAGGATGATCGCCGGGCGCTCGTTCACCGAAGCCGACAACGTCCGTCAGAACACCGGCATCATCGTCGACGATCAACTGGCCGCCAAGGCGTTCCCCGGCCAGAGCCCGGCGTCGATCATCGGGAAGTCGCTGCTCGTGCGAATCAACAGTCCCGAAGCCCAGGAATATCAGATCATCGGGGTCGCCGCGCATGAGCGGCACCTTACGCTCGCGACCGCAGGTCGCGAAGGGATTCTCGTGCCCGAAGGTCAACTCAACTTCGGCAGCGCATTCCGCTGGGCTGTACGTACGAACGGCGATCCGTCGCGTCTCATGCCGCAGGTACGGCGCGTCGTCGCCGAGGTGGATCCGCTGGTCGCCATCGGCGACCTCAAGCCGATGAGCGACTACTTCGATCGGGCCATGGCACCGACGCGCTTTTCGCTCGTGCTGATCGGCATCTTCGGCGCGGTGGCCGCGGTGCTCGCCGGTGTGGGCCTGTATGGCGTGCTGTCGACGACGGTGCGTCAACGCACCGCGGAGATCGGTGTGCGCATGGCGTTCGGCGCGTCGAGCGACAGCATCTTCCGGTTGATGATCGGGCACGGCCTCGTGCTGAGTGCTGTCGGCATCGGTGTGGGGCTCGTCGCGGCGCTCGCGCTCACGGGTTTGATGCAGCGCGCGAGCATGTTGATCGCCATCGCGCCGACCGACCCGGTGACGTATGCCGCGATCGCGATGTTGTTTGCCGCCGTCGCGGCGCTCGCGTGCTGGTTGCCTGCACGGCGAGCCGCCGCGCTCGATCCGAACGTTGCTCTGCGCGAGGAGTGAATGGCGACCGCCGCGTCGAGCGGCAGAGCCGCGATCAACGTCCCGGTTTCGTGTTCAGGCCGTCGCGCCGCAGGAGCTGCGGCCAGTTCAGTACGAGCGTGAGACCGCCGGAGCTGCGCCCGGCGGGGCCGCGATAGGCGAATCCGGCGCCGTCCGGCGTTGGCTCGAAATTGAAGGATGTTGTGCCCAACACCGATGCGTATCGCCTCACCGCCCTCGGCAGCGCGAGTGACGGCGTGCCTGGCGTGCCGTCGGCTTGGATGGCCACGGCCATGATGAGACCCGTCGGGTCAGTGTAAAACAGCTCGCGCCCGTCGCCGCGCCAACGCGGGACGGTTCCCGCGCCAGGGGACACGCGTACCGCATTTCCGGGGCGCATGAACGGGCGAAGGTAGATCTGATCCGAGCCATCGATGTTAGATCGGTAGGCGATCCAGCGGCCGTCGGGGGACAGACGGGCGTCGCCCACGTTCGCCGGTTCCGAGACTACGGTGACCCAGGTGTTCGTCGATGTGTCGTATGCCCATATCTCGGAATGGGCAGCGGCGCCGCCTGCCTGTGCACCCATCACGATCCACCGTCCATCGGGTGACCAGTCGTCGGGACTCAGGCCCCGGCGACCGGTGGGCGGCTGGAACCACCTCGTCGCAGTGCCGAGCCGGAGACTGAAACGCCAATAGGAGGCGCCAAACGCGAAGACCAGCGCGCTGTCGCCCGGCGACCAGACCGGCTGCACGACGACGGCATGTACGCTGTCGGAGCCGATCGGCACGCGCGTGAGGACTCGTCGATCGGTATCGAGCAGCCACAGCCCGACACCTGCAATGGCCAGATGTCGACCATCATGCGAGTATCGGAACATCCAGCCCGGTGACTCCACCGAGTCCCTTGTTGCACCACCACGCGGAGCGAGGAACATGAAGGAACGTATCGATTCCCCAGGGCCGACTACGACGAGCGAGCCGACGGCAGAGGTCGAAAGTATGGGGCGGCCACCCGGGCTTCCGACTTGGCCGAACAGAAAAACCGGCCCGGCGACAAGTCGGCCACTCCGTGTATCAATGCGCTGTGCATAGAATCCCTGTGATGCGCCCAGACCGCTGCCTTGCGAGGCCAGGATGAAATCAGGCGGCGCGAACATCGCCTCTGCCGTGCTCGGAATTTCGAGCCTCGCGAGCGTTCGGGTCGAGATGCTGCCGAAGTCGACGCTCCTGAAGTTGCGACTCGTCAATAGGAAGTGGTCGCCGTCGGGGAGGGCGAACGGGCGGCCCCGCGACATCGTGTCCCCGCGCAGGACTAACGCGTGGCATGGACCGCCCGATGCCGATGCTGCGTACAACCCGGCGTTCGGGTCGGGGGTGTATAGGATTTCCCCTTTCGTCGTCCACGTCCC
>DATJIZ010000277.1:0-8089 GCA_035492735.1 Gemmatimonadaceae bacterium
GAGGGCGAACGGGCGGCCCCGCGACATCGTGTCCCCGCGCAGGACTAACGCGTGGCATGGACCGCCCGATGCCGATGCTGCGTACAACCCGGCGTTCGGGTCGGGGGTGTATAGGATTTCCCCTTTCGTCGTCCACGTCCCGCCCACGGGATTGGCTGCCGGGCAGAGATTGCGCACCGCGCGCGAGGCAAGATCGAGCACCTGGAGTCGTCCCGCTGCAAAGAAGCCGAGCGCTGTTCCATCGGGCGACCAGAACGGATCGGTTGCACCGGTTGTCCCGGAGAGCACGACACTGCCCAGGGTGTCCAGCGATCGAAGCAGCAGCGGCCCATCGGCGCCGTCGACCACGGAGCCGACGACCAGCTGCCTGCCGTCGGGCGAGAGCGCGAGCTCCGATCCCGTGATGGCCCACTCTTCTCCGGGCCCGGGCAGCAGGGTGGAGAGGATTGGCGCACCCGAAGCTGCCCCCCGCCCGCGCCATGACGGGAACGCAAAGAACACGGCGGCCGCTACAGCCGCGACTGCAATCCAGGTTCGGACATCGCGGTACAGTGGGAGCCGGCGAGTCAGCGCAGGCGTGAGCGCGGAGCTTGCCGAAGGCTCGGCTCCATGTGGCGCGCTCACTGTCGTCGTCGACGCCCCGTCCGACAGCGCGCGCGAGAATTCCGCTGCGCTGGCGAACCGATCCGCGGGCAGCCTGGCGAGCGCGCGAAGCGTGGCGGCCTCGACGCCGGTCGGCACCGTGTCGCGCAGCGCTCTGGGTGACGCCGGCCGCTCGGTGATCACTCGCGCCAAAATCGCTTGCGCGCTTCGCCCGGTGAACGGTGGTTGCCCAGTGAGCATTTCATAAACCACGCAACCCAGCGCGTACACGTCGGACCGGGCATCGATATTCCGCTCGCCCACCGCCTGCTCGGGGCTCATGTACGCGGGCGTACCGAGCGAGAGGCCGGTCTCGGTCAGCCGCTCGCCCGCGGTACCCGCAGCCGCCAATGCGATCCCGAAATCGGCAACGAGCGCCTGCCCGTCGTGCAGCAGGATGTTCTCCGGCTTGATGTCGCGGTGGATCACGCCGCGGCGGTGCGCGTAGTCCAACGCGCCCGCGACCTCGACCGCGATGCGGATGGCGTCCTCGATCGGCAGCTGCGTTTCCCGCTCCAGGCGCTCGCGCAGCGATTCCCCTTCGAGGTATGGCATCACGTAGAAGACCGTGCCTCCCACCTCGCCGGAGTCGAAGAGCGAGAGGATGTGCGGGTGCTGCAGATTCGCTGTGGTCCTGACCTCGGCCAGGAAGCGCTGGCTGCCCAGGACGGCCGCGAGCTCCGGCTTCAGAACCTTGACGGCAACGCGGCGATCATGCTTGAGGTCCTGAGCCAGATACACCGTGGCCATGCCGCCATGCCCGAGCTCGCGCTCGATGCGATAACGTCCGGCAAGAGGGACGTCACCACCGACTACGACGCTCTCTGGCTCGGTCATCGACGAGCCTCGGCTCGGCATGACGATGCCTGCTCGAGACCGCTGCTCAACGAACTCTGTGCGCTTCCGCCGCTCATGGCAGACGAACGTATGCGACGCACATTCGCACGACAAGCACCGGTGATCCTGCGCGGAAGGGCGGGCTGGCTCGCCACGCGCCCATGACTCCTAACCGCGCAATGCCTCGAGAAACCGCCTTGCCCGTTCGCTCGCGGGCCCGGGCGATTTCGGACCGGGTGCCCCGTACACGGGCTCGATGTGCAGCACCGCAAAGGTCGGCCCGGGCCGGGACAGGACGGCCGCGATGTCCCGCTGCCACAGATCCAAATCAGAGAACTCGAATACCGATGTGAACCCCGCGCTCCGCGCGATGCCGGCGTAGTCCACCACGTCCGCGCCCGGCACGCGCTGCGATCCCGTCACTTCGTACGTGCCGTTCTCGAACACGAGCACCACGAGGTTCGCCGCGCCCGCGGCGGCGATCGACACCAGCGACCCGAGATTCATCAGCATCGAGCCATCGCCGTTGCACACGATTACCCGGCGGTCGGGCTGTGCGAGCGCCAGCCCGAGCCCCATCGACGTCGCGTGGCTCATCGCCGACGGCACGAGCACGAGATCGCGCGGGTGCTGCGGCAGCGTCATCCAGTCCCGTGCCGGCGACATCGTCGTGATCACGACGTCCTCGTCGCGCCGCGTCCGGTGCACCGCGACGAGCGCTTCCTTGGCGGGCATCCGGCCGCCCGCGCTCATGCCTTGCCCTCGGCGATCACGATCGCTCCCGCGCAGCGCGCCGATCGCGAGGCGGTGAAGTGCTCCGCGATCAGCGGAAGCTGCGCCGGGCTGGTGATCAGTCGGTAATCGATCTTCCACGCGCTGAGGATTGGCTCCGTGAACACCAGGCACGTGTCGCCGGGCAGGGTGTCCTGGTTCAGATAGCTCCGATAGCCGATGATGCTGAACACCGGAAGCTTCCAATCGTGGACGACGTTGCGCAGCGCATCGCCCGACTCGAACAGCCCCGTGCACTGGATCATCACGACGGGGAGCTTTCCGCCCATCATCAGGCCGCCCGCCACGCCCCACGCTTCGCCCTCGCGGCACACACGGACCAGACGTGTGTGGTCGCTTTGCTCGATCGCGTCCTGCCATGGGCCGATCGTGCTGTCGGGAACGGTCACCACGTGCGTCACGCCGAGCTCGGCGAGCACAGTCGCGATCTGCTGTCCGGAGAACATTCGAGCTAATTAGCGGAACAGCCCTGCCGGCGCAAATGACGGAGGTCGCGCACGCGGTTGCCGCTTGACGGCAGGTCGTAGCGAGATAAAATATTATCTCCACTGCCTGAATCGTGGTCGCATGCATTCACTCCGCTTCGCTCTGCGCGCGCTTCGCCGCTCACCCGGCTTCACTGTCGTCGCCGTCGTCACGATGGCGCTCGCGATCGGGAGCACGACCGCGGTGTTCAGCGTCGTGAATGCCATCGTTCTGCACGGCCTGCCGTATGGCAACGCCGACCGCCTTCGCACCGTCTACGAACGCAACGAGAACGGCGAAATCCGCGTCCCCTCATTCCCGACCTTCCGCGACTGGCAGTCTGCGGCGCCGACCGTCCGGCAGGCGATCGACGGGCTCGCCTTCGTCCGCGGCGACGGCATCCTGATCGGTGACAGTCCCGAGCGGCTGATTGGCGCGTTCGTCACGCCTGGCTTCTTTCGTCTGATGGACACAGCGCCGATGCTCGGCCGCGTCTTCCTGCCGGACGAGGAGCAACGCGGCGCGCCGCGCGTCGCCGTGCTGTCGTACGAATTTTTCGTGCGCCGCTTCGGCGGCAATCCCGCGATCGTCGGCAAGCTCGTCTCGATCGACAGCGTACCGACGACGATCGTCGGTGTAATGCCACGCGGCTTTGCATTTCCGAACTTTGGCGCCGGCGGCTGGCTGCCGCCCGCGGCGTGGCAGCCCATCGCCGTCTTCCAGCAGTCGCACCCGGCGCCGCTCGCCCGGCGTGAGCTGCACGTGGACAGCCGGGCGATCCTTCGCATCCGCCCCGGCGCCGATTCGGCGAGCGCCGCCGCCGCGATGCGCTCGATTGCCGAACGACTCGCCATGGAGTACCCGCATGATCAGGGGCACTGGACATCGGTGTCGCTGCGCAGTCTTTCCAACGAGCTGTTCGGCAGGCTGTGGTCCACGCTGGCCCTCGTCGCCGGCGCGATCGCGCTCGTTCTGCTCCTCGCCTGCGCGAACGTGGCGAACCTCATGCTCATCCGCGGCAGCGTCCGAGCGCAGGAGTTGGCCGTACGCGCCGCACTCGGTGCGGGACGGTGGAGGATCGCGCGGCAGCCGCTCGCTGAGGCGATGCTGATCGCGCTCGCCGGCGGTGTCATCGGCGTGCTCTTCGCGCGCGGCGTCGTGGCGTTCGCGCGCTCGTTCGCCGCGCAGCGGCTGCCGTTCGCCGAGCATATCGTGCTCGAGCGAGACGCCGTGCTCGTTGCCGTTGCCGTCACGGTCCTCACCACGCTCCTCGTCGGCGCGCTGCCGGCGCTGCACGCCACCCGTCTCAACCTGATCGACCGATTGCGTAGCGGTGCCGCCTCGCGCGGCGGCACGACGGACGTTCGAGTCCGGAACGCGCTCGTGTCGCTCCAGTTCGCGCTCGCCATCGCCCTCCTCGTCGGCGCGGGCCTGCTCGTGCAGAGCGTTCGGCGCCTGGGCGAAGTGCCGTTGGGCTACGAGCCGAACGGCCTCCTCTCGTTCGTCATCGCCCCGCCGGAGCATCGGTACGACGCGCCGGACCAGGCGGCTGCGCTCTATCGAAGAATTCTCGACGCGGTGCGCGCCGTGCCGTCCGTTCAAAGTGTCGCTGCCGCCGGCGGTGCGCTGATCGAGACCAAGGTCGTTCTGGAGGGTCACTCTGCCACGGAGAACCCGCCGACCGCGCTCTACCATCCCATTTCGGGTGACTACCTCCGGACGCTGCATGTGGGGATCAAGGAAGGTCGCGGCTTTCGCGAGGATGACATGCGATCTCCCGTCGGCCTCCTGGTCAGCGATACGCTTGCGCACAAGCTGTGGCCGCGCGGCAGTGCCGTGGGGCAGCGCATCACGATCTACCGGCAATCGCAGGCTCGCGCCGACATCGGGCAACCGATCACGCTGCCTGTCGTCGGCGTCGTCGCGGATTACCACGAGTTTGGCGCCGACTCCGACTCACCGGCGCAGGTCTTTCTGCCTTACACGCTCGAGGTCTGGCCATGGATGTCGTTCGTTGCCCGTAGCCAACCATCGCCGAACGTGCTCGCTGAAATCAAGCGCGCGGTGCACGGTGTCGATCCCGGCATCACCTTTCGCGGTGAGCCGAGCTTCGATCGCGCCGGCCGCCGGCCGTCGTTCTCCGATCCGCGAATGTTCGTGACGACGTTGCTCTCCGGCTTCGCCGCCACCGCGCTGCTGCTCGCGACGATCGGACTGTATGGCGTCGTCGGCTACACCGTCACGCAGCGGACACGCGAGATCGGTATTCGGCTGGCGATCGGCGCGACGCCCAGGCGCGTCGCGCTGCTGCTCGTGCGCCAGGTCTCGGTGTACGTCCTCATCGGGATGGTCGGCGGCATCGTCGCGGCGCTCGCCGCCACGCGAGCGCTCCGCGCGCTGTTGTTTCAGACGGCGCCGACCGATGTGGCGACGTTCGTCGCCGTGCCCCTCGTGCTCGGTGTGACGGCACTGGTCGCCAGCGCCGTCCCGGCACTGCGCGCCGCCCGGACCGACCCGACCATCGTGATCCGAGCCGAGTAGCGCGCGGCCGCGCGGCTCAGGGTTTCGCTGGATCGATCACGAGATTTTGAATGAAGAACTCCATCATCCGTGCCTGATTGAGTCCCGAGTGGCCCTGGTCCGGTCCGACCTGCACCTCGAAGCTCTTGCCCGCGCGCTGGAGCGCCGAGATGAGCTGCATCATGTTCGTCGGATGGACGTTGTTGTCCATCGTGCCGTAGTACAGCATGAGCCGACCGCGCAGCTTGTCGACGTAGGTCATGGCCGAGCCTTTGTCGTATCCCTCGCGGTTCTCCTGCGGAAGCCACATGTAGCGTTCGGTGTAGATCGTGTCGTAGTTGCGCCAATCGGTCGGCGGCGAAGACGCCGCGGCCGCGGCGAACACGTCCGGATAACGCAGGATCTCCATCACCGACGTGTAGCCGCCGTACGAGGTGCCGAAGATTCCGACTCGATCCCGATCGACGTACGGCCGACTCCACAACGCCTTCACACCGTCAGCCATGTCGTCGATCTCCGTCTGGCCGAGCTTGAGGTACACGGCATCGAGCGCTTTGCGACCCATGCCGGGATTCGTCCGCGCCTCCACCTCGACGACGATGAAGCCGAATTCGGTGAGCGGCGAAGGCATGGTGAAGCGCTCGGTGACCGCGTTGGGCACGCCGGGTCCCCCGTACACACTCACCAGCACCGGGTACTTCTTGACCGGGTCGAAGTGCGACGGATAGCTGATCGACCCGTGCAGCGTCGCCTGACCATCCGACGTCTGGTACGTGTACAGCTCGACCTTCTCGAGCCCGAGCTTCGCGAATGTCGAATCGTCCGAGGTCGCGAGCACGGCCAGCTCGTTGCCATCACCATCGAGCAGGCGGGTCGTCGGCGGGCGATCGTGGGTCTCCGCGACGTCGATGATCGCGCGGCCGTCGGGCGACAGCGACACCGTATGAGTGAAGGCGGGATCGGTCAGGCGCCTGTCGTTCTTGCCGTCGAGGCCCACGCGATGAAGCTGCAGCTTGAGATGATTGTCACCGTCGCGACCGAGATAGTACAGCAGCCCCGCCTTCTCATCGATGCGCACGATGCCGGCGACGTCGGCCGGCAGCCGCGTCAATGGAGTGAGCAGCCGACCGCCCTTGAAGTCGTACAAATAGTAGTTGTTGAACCCGGATCGGCCCGATTCCCAGATGAACCGGTTCTTGTCAGTGAGCCACTCCATCGTTGGCGCCGGATCGTCATCGATCCAGCCGGTCGGCCATTCCTCGCGCAGCACCGTGCGACACGCCCCGGTCGATGGCGTGCACGCCGCAAGCTCGAGCACATTCTGCCGGCGGTTCGCTCGAAGGAACGTCAACTCCTGACCGTCCGGCGACCAGCTCACCGAATACACGTAGTAGCCAACGACCGAATTCTCGAACGCTTTTCCGTCCCGCACGTCGATGCGTGTCGTCTGCTTGGAGTCGACGTCGTACACGTAGAGGTCTACGACCGGGTTCGGCGCGCCGGGTTTTGGGTACGCCTCGACGTTCAGCGTGTCTTGCACGCGCGTGAGACCGGGCGTGAGGTAGAAGTCGGGAACGTTCCGCTCGTCGAATCGGTAGAACGCGAGCTTCTTACCGTCCGGCGACCACCACATCGCCGTGCGTTGCGACAGCTCTTCGCCGTATACCCAGCTCGCGGTGCCGTACTTCACCCGTGTCTTGTCGCCGCCATCGGTCGTGATCGGCACCGCGTTCGCGCCGCTCGTGTCGCTCAGCCAGACATTCCGCTCGCGGTAGAATGCGCGCAGGCTCCCGCGGGGCGAAACCGCCGTCGCAAATTGTCGCCCCCGCTCCGGCATCCCGGCGAACGTGACGCGCCCGCGACCGCGCTCGCCCGCCTGCGTGGCGGCCGCCGACGCGTTCAGCTCGACCGCCTTCCTTCCAGAGAGCTCGTAGCGGAACCGCTTGCCCCCGCGCTCGTACTCGAACGACCGACCATCGGAGGCCCACGCCACTGGCGCATCGATCCTGCCACCCGTGGGTACGGCCTGCCGGATCTGCGGCAGCATGCGCTGGTACTGCTCGTACCCCGGCATTGTCCTGAGCCGGTCCTGCGCGTGCCCATGAACCGCGACGACCAGCGACAAAACGAGAGCGATCACGGCGCGCGGTGCGGCGGCGGCCGCGTTAAGCTTCTGCATCGGTATGGATCTCCTGAGCCCGGAAATGACGCACGCCCCAGCGACGCGCTCCGCATTGTACCGCACGCTCATTCCAGCGTAAAGCTGAATCGGTATGCCCAAGACCATCGTCCTCACCGGCGCGAGCAGCGGCATCGGCGCCGGGCTGGCTGAACGGCTCGGCACCGAGGGCTATGCGCTGGCCCTTGCCGCTCGTCGTCACGATCTGCTCGAGCGCGTCGCCGACGAGGCCATGCGGCGCGGCTCGCCGCGCGCGATCGCCGTGGAGACCGACGTAACGCGTCGCGGCGGCGTCGAGCGGCTCCGCGACGCCACGCTCGATGCATTCGGCGGCTTCGACGTGTGGATCAACAATGCGGGACGCGGCATCACCCGACAGGTCCTCGACCTGACGGAGGACGACGTCGATCTGATGATGGCGGTCAACGTCAAATCGGCATTGTATGGTATGCAAACCGCCGTGCTGCACTTCATCGAACGAGGCGGCCGCGGCCATGTCATCAACGTGTCGTCATTCCTCGGCCGAGTCCCCATGGCCACGTTTCGGTCGGCGTACAATGCCGCGAAGGCGGCGCTCAACTCGCTGACTGCCAATCTCCGCATGGACCTGCGCACGAAGTACCCGGACATTCACGTGACGCTCGTCATGCCCGG
>DATJIZ010000278.1:0-12677 GCA_035492735.1 Gemmatimonadaceae bacterium
GTTCGCCTCGTCGACGAGCGCCACGTAGTTCACGTCGGTGAGCTGCGGCGCCGGCGGCGTTGTTGCGGTGGCAGCCGCCGCCTTCGTGGTGTCAGTCATGGCGGCCGTCGTATCAACTTTGTTCTCCGACTTGGAGCAAGCGAAACACAGCAGACTTGCGCCAAGCACTGCGATGCCACGAGCAGGGCGGATCGACATACATTCCTCCGAACAGGGAAAAATGCGTCCGGCTTCTCCGGGTTGACCGACCCAGCGATGGCAATTTTTGTACGCGCGCCACGCTCGCGTCGGCTAACGCTGCGCGAGTCAGGAGCGTCAGACCAAATCCGGGGTAGCACCTCGAGTCTTCTCTCATTCCCACCGGATGAACGTCAAAGCGCTTCGAAACCTGCTTGCGCTCGTCGCAGCGGCCGTGCCCGCTTCGCTCGAGGCTCCGCGCCTCGCTCACGCGTCGATCGCCAACGCGACTGCCGAGCTCGCGGACGCGCCGGCGGCCATCGGCAGCGCGGTCCGACACGTCGCGGCGAACGTGGCGAGCAGCCACGTTGGCTTCGACACGAACGTGTATCCGGGCGACGACGCGATGAACGCGTGGAAACGATCGGGCACGTACGAGTGGGTGGGGTATTACCTCCCCGCGCCGTGCCACAAGGATGACTCCTGGTCGGGCCGACGCCAACACCTGATCGATCATGGCTGGGGGCTCGCCGTCATCTATGTCGGCCAGCAAACGTGGGGAAAGACGCTCACCAACGCCGACCATACGAAGACGTCTTCGAGAGCCAAATCTTCGCGGCGCGGCAAGTCGAAGAAGCATCGGTCCTCGACGCGGACGATGACCCGCAAGTCGACCAAGCCCGTCGCGATCAGGAGCGATCGCTGCTCGGCCTCGTACGTCGGCGCCGCGCAAGGGCAGCTCGACGCACGCGACGCGATCGCCAAGACGGAGTCCGAGGGATTCCCGCATGGCAGCGTCATCTTTCTCGACGTCGAGCATATGGATGTGATCCCGCAACGGATGCGCGACTACTATCGCGCCTGGACGCAGCTCGTCCTCACCGACGGCCGCTTTCGGCCGGGCATCTACGCGCACACCAAGAACGCCAGCACGATCTACGATGACGTGAGCGACGTCTACGACGCCGCCGGCGTCGACGCCGACCCGCCGTTCTGGATCGCCGGCGCGAGCGGCTTCTCTCCGTCGAGCAGCACGCCGACCGACGTGGGGCACGAGTTCGCGTCCGTCTGGCAGGGAATGCTCGACGTCGTCCGCACGCACAACGGCGTGCGTCTTCCCGTCGACATCTCCGTCGCGTCCGTCGCTTCGCCGAGTCGCGCCGAGTAGCGCAGTAGTGTGAGCTGCGCTTCGCTCAGTCCCCCGGCTCGGGGACGGGCGCGGGAGCGTGTGCAACGACTCGCCGTCGAAATCGGGCGAGGAGACGCTCGCGCCACTCATCGAGAATCTCGTACACGGTCGGGATCACCACGAGTGTGAGAATGGTCGACGTGATCACGCCACCGATCACGGCGCGGCCAAGCGGCGCGCGGAAGTCGGCGCCCTCTCCGAGCCCGAGCGCCACCGGCACCATGCCGGCGATCAACGCCAGCGTCGTCATGAGAATTGGACGCAGCCGGATTCTCCCCGCCTCGATCAACGCGTCGCGCCTCGACAGGCCGCGGCCGGTGTGCGCCCACTTCGCGAAGTCGATCAGCAGGATCGCGTTCTTCGCCACGATGCCCATCAGCAGGATCACGCCGATCAGGCTCATGAGGTTGAGCGTGTCTCGCGTGATGAGCAGCGCCAGCACGACCCCGATCAGTGACAGCGGTAGCGAGATCAGAATCGCCAGCGGGTCGAGGAACGAGCCAAACTGCACGACGAGGATGAGGTACATGAGCATCACGGCAACGCCGAGCGCGATGAAGATGTTGCCGAACACCTCGTTCTGACTTTCCGTCTCGCCGCCTTGCGAGATGTGGTAGCCCGCGGGCAGCTGGATGTTGCGCACGTTGCTCATCACCGCTTGCGAAACCTTGCCAAGCGACGCGCCCTCGATGTTCGCGCCGATCGTCACGACGCGCTCGCGCTGGTAGTGGTCGATCTGCGACGGTCCGAAGCTGGGCGTGATTTCCGCGATCTGGCTGAGTGGCACGAACGCCGGCGTGCCGGTGGCCCCGGCCGCTGGCGTGACGAGCACCGGCAGTCGACCCAGGTCGGCGGCGTTCTGTCGCGACGCGGGCACGAGCCGCACGTGCACGTAGCGCGAGATGCCCGACGGGTCGACCCACGTGCCCGCGTCGACACCGGCGAATGCGAAACGGAGTGAGGTCGCGAGCTGGCTCATGCTCACGCCGAGCGTTCCGGCGAGCCCGCGATTCGCGCGCACGTTGAACTCCGGCTTCTGACCTCTCGTCGACAGCCCGACGTCCACGGCGCCCGGCGTCGCGGCGACGATGCGCTCGATGCGCGCCGCGTAATCGTTGAGCGTGGCCTGATCGGGACCCTGGAGTTGGAGCTGCAGCTGTTTCTGCGCGCCGCCAAATCCCGACGCATACGTATAAGCAGTCGCACCGCCGACGCTTCGCATCTGGGTGCGGAGAATTTGCCCGATCTGGTCCTGGCTCAGCGACCGCTGGGCCTTGGGCACCAGGCGCACGTAGATGCTGGCATTATCGACTGTGCCGGAGCCGGTGCTGCTGCCGACCGTCGTGTACGTGTACTGGACCTCCGGGCGAGCCCTGATCATGCGCGCGAGCTCTTCCGCCTTGAGGGTCGTGTAATCGAGGCTCGACCCTGGCGGGGTTTCAACCGCGATGTTCAGCTCGCCCTGGTCGCTGACCGGCACGAACCCGAATCCGCCGATCACCACCTGCAACCCGATGGCGAGGACGAACGACCCTGCCGCCAGTGCGAGCATGGTCCAGCGGTGGTCGAGCGCCCACGCGATCAAACCCTTGTACCGCTCCGCCTGATGGTCGAACCACTTGTTGAAGCGGTCGAGCGCGCGCGCGACGGGATTCCGCCGTTCGTGCGCTTCGAGCTGCGGATCCGGCCAGTAGGCCGACAGCATGGGGTCGAGCGAGAACGACACGAACAGCGACACGAGCACGGCCGCGGCGATCGTCAGCGCAAACGGTTTGAACCACTGTCCGGCGATACCCGGCATGAACCCCACGGGCACGAACACCGACACGATCGAGAAGGTCGTAGCCGCCACGGCGAGGCCGATCTCGTCGGTGCCCTCGTGCGCGGCGTGCATGTGGTCGGCGCCAAGCTCGACGTGGCGGACGATGTTCTCGCGCACGACGATCGCATCGTCGATCAATATGCCGATCGCCAGCGACAGTCCGAGCAACGACATCGTGTTGAGCGTGAAGCCCAGGGCCGCGAGCGGCACGAACGACGCGAGCACGGAGACGGGGAGCGCGAGTCCCGTGATCACGGTGGACCGCCAGGAGTTGAGGAACAGGAACACGACCAGCACGGTCAAAGCGGCTCCCTCGACGAGCGCTTCCTCCACGTTGCGCACGGAGTGGCGCACGCGTGTTCCGGCGTCGCGAACGATCTCGATGCGCGTGCCCGGTGGAAGCGTCGGCTGCAGGGCGGCGACCCGCGCCTTCACGCGATCGGCGACCGCTGTCGTGCTGTACTCGCGTGACTTGACGATGTCGAGCCCGATCGCCGCCCGGCCGTTGTACAGCGCCGACGACTTTGGTTCGGCGGCGCCCGCCTCGACGTCGGCGACCTGCCCCAGCGTGACCAGCTCGCCCGCGCGCTGGCTGATGACGAGGTTCGCGAAGTCCTCCGGTCGATCGAAGCGTCCCTCAAGCCGGATGGATCGCTGCTCGAGCGGGCTGTTCACGTTGCCCACCGGCGCGGCCAGATTCTGCGCCCGCAACGCGTTCACGACTTGATCGATTCCCACGCCGAGCGCGGCGAGATCGTTGGGCCGGACGTTCACGTTGAGTTGCGCACTGTCGCCGCCGACCACATTCACCTGCGCCACGCCGCCGATCGCCCGAAGTTCGCCGGCGATCTGCTGGTCGGCGATCTGCGTGAGCTGGGGCGGTGTCAACACGCTCGAGGTCACCGCCAGCGAAACGATTGGCAGCTGGTTCGGATCGAATCGCTGGATGATCGGCTCGAGAATCTCGATCGGCAGCTGCGAGCGGATCGCCGAGATCGCGTCGCGGATGTCCTGCGTCGCCTGGTCGACCGGCTTCGAGAAGACGAACTGCACGATGATCTGCGCGAAGCCGTCGGTCGAGCTAGAGTTGATCTTGTCGACGCCGCTGATGCCCGAAATCTTGTCCTCGACCCGCGACACGACCTCGCGCTCCACGACGTCGGGTGCCGCCCCGGGATAGGCGATCGCGACGAACACGATCGGCGCGTCGATGCTCGGGAATTCGTCGGTGTCGAGTCTCGCCAGCGAGGCGAGGCCGAACACGACGAGCGCGATCATCGTCACGACGGTGACGATCGGGCGACGAATGGCAAAGTCGGATATGAACATTTCGAATTCCTGCTCGCAACATGTCTGCCGCGGGCCAGCCGGACGCGCCACAGTCCGCGCGGCGCGATCCGGCGGAATCTACCGTCCGGCCTGCGGGTTGCACGGCGGGTCGCGGTGACCGTGCCGCGCCCCCAGCCCTCCGACGAGCGCCCCAGGCTCCTGCGAGCGCTCGGCGCACGCAACTACCGACTGTTCTTCAGCGGACAGAGCGTGTCGTTGATCGGCACATGGATTACGCGCATCGCGACCAGCTGGTTGGTGTACCGCCTCACGGGCTCCGAGCTCCTGCTCGGCGTGGTGAGCTTTTTCGGCCAGATCCCGACCCTCGTGCTCGCGCCCTTCGCCGGCGTTCTCGTCGATCGCCACGACCGACACCGGATTCTCGTGGCGACGCAAGTGCTCTCGATGCTTCAATCGCTGGCGCTGGCGATTCTCGCCTTCACGGGGGTGATCACCGTGACGCACGTGCTGCTGCTCCAGCTCGCGCAGGGCATGATCAACGCCTTCGATACGCCCGCGCGGCAGTCGTTCGTCGTGGACATGATCGAGGATCGCGCGCATCTGTCCAATGCGATCGCCCTTAATTCATCGATGGTGAACGGAAGTCGGATCATCGGTCCGTCGATCGGCGGCGTGCTGATCGCCCTGTTCGGCGAGGGCTGGTGCTTCATGGTCGACGCGATCTCGTATCTGGCCGTGATTGCGTCGCTCCTCGCCATGCACGTCGACCGCCAGCCCCGTCGGCGAGCGGAGACGAGCGCTCTGCATGAATTCCGCGACGGCCTCCGCTACGTCGCGGACTCGCCGCCAATCTGGTCGGCCCTGCTGCTGCTCGCGATCGTCGCGACGATGGGAATGCCATACACCGTCCTGATGCCCGCCATCGCGTCGCGCGTGCTCCACGGCGGTCCGCACACGCTCGGCTTTCTCATGACCGCCGCCGGACTTGGCGCGCTCGTCGGCGCATTGTATCTCGCGTCGCGCAGAACCGTGCTCGGACTTGGCCGTGTGATGGTGCTGGCGACGCTCACGTTCGGCGCGTCGCTCATCGCGTTCTCACTCTCCCGCCGGCTTTGGTTGTCGTTGCTGGTGCTCCCGCTCGTCGGCGGCGGGATGATGATCGAGACGGCGTCGACGAATACCGTCATTCAGACGATCGTCGATGAGCGTCTGCGCGGCCGCGTGATGGCATTCTACACCATGGCCTTCATGGGAACGGCGCCGATCGGCAGCCTGTTGGCCGGTGCCCTCGCGGCGCGCATCGGGTCGGCGTGGACGATTTTCGCCGGCGGCGTCGCGTGTCTGATCGCCGCCTTCTGGTTTTCGCGCCGGCTGCCGGCGCTCCGGGAGATCGTCCGTCCGATCTACATCACCCGTGGGATCATCCCGCGCGAGTCGACTGCCGATACGATCTGACTTCTCACTGGTGCGCTGGCATGACCGTCTTCACGAAGACGACGGCATCGTAATTCGTCGGAAATGCAACCGGTGTTTCGAAAGCGCTCGCGAGAAGGGGAGAGTAGAGGTCCGAAATGAGACGTACGTGGCGCGGCCCCCGCAGCCAGGTGCCCGCCGCGTCCTTGGGTAGCGTTCGCATGTCGAGCCAGTACGCCGGCGAGGCCGCGCGCGCGAGCACGTCCTCGTACGAGTCCGGCGTCGGCGGCGCCACGCGCACGTTGGTCAACCCGGGTTCCCCCGAGCCCGGCCGGGCCCCGCTCGACGGCACGCGCGCCCGGATCACGCCATCACCGATCGCGAACGCGATGGCTCTGTAGCGATCGCCGAGGCGTTGGCCGAGCGGCACGCCGGTCTGGACCACGCCGGCTTGACCCAAACCCCCCTGCAGCGTGAGGCGGCCCATCTCGACATCGCCGCCCCAGAGAATCAACCGCGCATCACTTCCGAGCGAGTTGGCGATGTACAACACGTGCTCGGCGTTCGCATCCTGGCGAGTCATGTGACGAAGCCCGACGCTCACGTGATGCTGGATCAGGCGCGCCATCTCCTCGGCGAACGCCACCTCGGCCGCGTGCGTCGAGCCGCCCAACCGAGTGTGCAGCGCCATCACGCTGTCGGCGGCCGCGGCGGTCGCCGGCCCACAGGCGTTCCAGAACGTGCTGTCGGCCGCGCGGCCCTCGAGGCCCCAGTGCGCGCTCTCGTCGATCGCGACGCAGCCGTACGTTCGCGCGAGCCATTGCTTGAGCGGCACTCCCGTTACGGAGTCCGGAAGACTCTCGACGACTTGCACGGCACGCTGCGCCGTCGGAATCTCGAAGCCGTAGAATCCGAGCTGGCCATTGGGATGCGTGGTGTTCCAGCGACGCAGCGCTCCGACGAGCGCAAGCATTTCGCGCGTGTCCCAGCGCCAGGAACCCAATCCGCGCAATAATCGACGGGGATCACCGACACCCGTGCGGACATATCGATCCACCTCGAGTGCCTCCGGCATCGGCGCCTGGATCGCGACACCGCGAAAGCCCGAGTCGGCGAGCGCGACGAGCGTTCTCAACACGATCGCCGGAAACTCGCTCGTGCCCTCGGTCAGCTCACTGAATCCAACGATCCGCGCGCCGCTCGCGAGTGCGCCGATCTGCCGCCGCTCCTCGGCGCTCGGAGTGGAGTCGGCGAGGCCGATCGCGCCACTGTGCGCCTGGACCCATTGCAGCGCCGCGGTCGCGGAATCTCCGAGCACACGCGGCGGCGGTGGTGGCGGTGGTGGCGCGCCATGGCAGGCAGCGAGGAGTACGATTGCGGCCGATGCGACCAGCGCGACAGACGCGCTGCGATTCCGGATGCGTGTGATGGTCGTGGTGGTCATTGTGGTTGATCGAATTTATCGCCGCTGGACCGGAGCGTCGCCGTCACCCGACGCATCGCCGGCGCTTCGTTCGCCGGCTTCTTCGTCGAGCAAGGACTCCAACTCGCGTGCCGCGCCGCTCGGCACACGGTCGCGCAGCTTGATCTGCGTCAGCGTTCGGCGGATGACGAGACCATCCACGGTGATCACCGCAATTTTCCCGAGCGCGATCTGGTCAGCCGCGGCCGCTCGCGAAACGATGGCAAGTCCGAGTCCGGCGGCAACGGCTTGCTTGATTGCTTCGGTGCCACCGACGCGGGTCGTGTTCGTGAGCCGAACGCCGTGTTGCGCCAGCGCGCGCTGGCTGACGACTCGCGTTCCCGATCCCGGCTCCCGAACAAGGAACGGGAAACTCGGCAGATCGTCGACCGCGATGCTTCGTCCCACGACTGGATGGTCGGGCGGGGCGATAACGACGAGATCATCGTCGATCCAGGGCTTGACTTCGACGCTTGCGTTCGAGACGGGGCCTTCGACAAGCGCGACATCAACATAAGACTCTAACAACATCTTCAAGACACTTCTTGTGTTCGCACTTAGGACGCGCAGCCGGACGCCTGAATGGCGCATGCGAAACCGACCCAGGACTGGCGGTAGCATGTACGTGGCGATGGTCGTGCTGGCCGCGACACGAAGCACTCCGCGTTTGAGCCCGCGCAGCTCGCGCAGCTCCCGCTCGGCGGCCCGCTCGACGCCAAAGAGCTCCCTGCCACGGGCGTGCAGCAGTCGACCAGCGTCCGTGAGCCGAACCGATCGCCCGGACCGGTCGAGAAGCTTTACGTGAAGCTGTCGCTCCAACTCACTCAATGACTTGGAGATCGCCGGCTGACTGAGATGCAGGGCATGGGCGGCCTTCGTGAAGCCTCCATGGTCGACGACGGCGGTGAACAACCGCAAGTGGTGCAGGTTCATTCCCATTACTTCGATTCATCGAGAGATGAGAACAATGTACTGGCATTATGATAGTGACGCCACGACCCTTCGGGCGTGGCATGCACCTATCGCGCACTACCCGCCTCCGCGCTTTCCGCGATTCGAGTGCGATTCCGAATCCTGTTTCCCGGAATCGCGGCCTCGGTCGTCGTTTCCGGCGCGGCTCTCGGTGCCGGCTGGGTGGAGGAAGCCGTCCTTCGCCGCGCCATCGTCGAGCCGCTCGTGCTCGCGATGCTCTTGGGCATGCTCGTGCGCACGGTTCAGCGAGCGGCAACGCCGCGAGAGGCGGGCGTCCGATTCGTCGCCAAGGATGTGCTGGAGGTCGCCGTGTGTCTGCTCGGCGCCACGATGGACGTGCCACGGCTGTTCGCCAGCGGACCGGCACTGGCGATCGGCATCGTCGTAGTCGTCCCGCTGGCGCTCTCGGCGGGATACGCCGTGGGCCGCGCGATTGGATTATCGCCCAAGCTGGCGACCCTCGTGGCCTGCGGCAACGCGATCTGCGGCAACTCGGCGATTGCGGCGCTCGCGCCGGTGATCGGCGCGGATCGGGAGGAGGTCGCCGCGTCGATCGCCTTGACCGCGGTGCTTGGCGTTGTTGCCGTGCTCGGACTCCCGCTGCTGATGCCACTGCTCGGCTACACGCACTATCAATACGGCGTGCTCGCGGGACTCACCGTGTACGCCGTGCCGCAGGTGCTCGCGGCCTCTTTTGCCGTCAGCGTGCTCAGTGGGCAGGTCGCGACCGCGGTCAAGCTCGCACGCGTTCTCATGCTAGGACCGGTCGTACTGTTCTTTTCTGCCAGGCGCGGCGCTGTAACGGAAAGTCAACCGCAGGTGCGCAGCGGCGCACTGGGCCCGTGGTTCGTGCTCGGCTTCATCGCCCTTGCGGCGCTCCGTAGTTTCGGCGTCCTGCCCGACGCCGCCGCGAACGCCGCGAAACTGGTCGCGTCGTGGCTCACGATCGCAGCGATGGCGGCGCTCGGTTTGGCGTCGGATTTTCGTTCGGTGCGTCGCGTGGGCGCACGCGTCATGCTCGCCGTCGCTGGATCACTAGCCGTGCTACTCGCATTAGCCGTGTCGCTGATCCAGCTGCTGCACCTCCGTTGAGGCTTCGCCGGCTCGAGGGCTTATTTCGTGGCCGAGTCCAGGTGCACAACGGCAGCCGCCCACTTCGGACCGTCGGTGTCTTCCTGATATAGCGAGTCCAGGTCGACTGCCGCGCTGCCGCCCTGCAGCTGGATCGCGAAGCGATCCATGTTCCGCGTCGCACGGCCGCTGCCCGGGACGTAGGTGCCGTCGGCCTGGAAGCGGGAGTGATGCTTCGGGCATTGGAAGCCGTGATCCCGGTCATCCCAGCGCAGCGCGGTATTCTGGTGAGGACAGGACAGCGCGAACGCATACAGCGCATTCTGCCACCGGACGAGAATGACTTCGTTCTCGCGGTCGATCTGCGCACCGTCGGCAGGCGGCACATTGTAGCTACGCATGCTGCCGGCACGAGAACGGGCTTCAGTGAACTCGAGCGGCATCGCAAAGGCCGCGTGTTTGGTCATGCCGACCGCGACGAGCGCGCCGGCCATGCTCAGGAAACTTTCACGCAGGAAGCGGCGGCGATCGGTCGACACGACACAATCGTGCTGCTCGCACTCGGCGTGAATGGTCGATTCGTTGGACATCTCTCATCACCTCTGAACATCGACACGCCGACCCGCGACAGCCCTGATGCCGCAACGCGACCGACGAGCACGTCTGTACGAATACGCCCTGTCGTCGAGCCGGGAGCGTGGGCCCGCGACGCAGGTAGGCCCGCCGTTCAATCGGCGCGGCCTACCTGAGTACACCCTCGCGGCCCGAGCGTGCCGCGAGCGCATCAGTCTCGACGGGTCTCCCGGCGGAGGTGGATCGTGAAAATGGTGGTGAGCGGCGGACTGATCGCTTACCCGTGGCCGTGCTCGCCGGCGTCGTCGTGCCCGTCGTGATCTTCATCCTCGAACGCGTGGAGCGATGCGCGAATGCGACCGCGCAACTCGTCGAGGAGCGTGGAGCTCGAAACGATGGTACGGGGATCGATCAGCGATCCGTCGGCGGCCGTGAGCCAATCGTTGACCGGCACGTTGATGGTGATCGCGGTCGGCGCGCCGTCCACCACCGCGAGTGGTGTGCTGAGCTCGATCTCTCCGTGTACATCGACCGGGAGCGTCACGTCGAACGCCTGCCCGTCGAACGTTCCCTTGAGCTCCACCTGAGACAGGCGTAGCTCGAGCTCTCGAAACGTGCCCGCCGGCAACGCATTGGCAGGCAGCGTGACCATCCCGCCAGTGAGTGGCAAGTCGACCGTGGTCGGACCGACCTTCAGCTCGGCGCAGTCCTCGACGCCGGTGTGGGTGCTGTCGTCACCGCCATCGTCGTGCAGGGCGTCGTCGCTGCACGCGGTGGTCAGCGCACGCTTGAGCTCAATGCGCGAGATACCCAGCGTGACCTGAGTCAGATCGAGGGTGTGCCCGCCGCTCGACACCGGCACGCTCGCGGCATTGGCGCCGAGGCTCGACGTCGAGGTGAACGCGATCTGCGCGGCGCTGCGGGGGCCGAGATCCGACGATCCTGAACACGCCGCCAAGGCGATCGCGGCGGCGAAGGTTGCTCCGATCGCGGTGGATCGGTGCGGCCGAGTGGTGTCATGAAACGTTGGCTGTTGCATGCGACCTGGTCTCCTGAGAAAAATAGTGAACATGTAAACTTTCACTCGGCTCTCCTCGCTGCACTGCTCGGGCCGCGAAAGGGTGAGCCAGATCACCACGGCGGCGAATATCAGTTAAGTCATTCGCTGACAAGCCGCTATCGCGGTGCTGCCCGGTGCAATGCCGCTGAGTTTGCGACGATGCAGGAGGAACCCCTGCAGCAATCCGCGACACCGGCGGCGCGTTTCACTGCAGAGCGTCGAGATCCGCCACCTACCGGACCGAGGGCCTCGCGGCGGCTCCGGCCGCTCGGGAACTCAGTCGCGCTCGGCCGGCTTCACCAGCCGTATCCGCCGGTTCCGGATGATGACGAGCGCCGATCCGACTCTCCTGGTTCTCCAGCTCAGCGACAGCTTCTCCGACGCCTGGCCGCGCCTGGCGCGGACGGCCGGGTTGCGGTTCGAGCGGACGGTGGACGCCGCGCCGTTTCACGATCATCGCCACGAGGCCATCGGAATCATCGCCGCGGGCGGCGAGGAAGCGCGCATCGAAGGTGCCCTCCGCCGGATCAATGGATCGCCTCTCGAGATCGCCGCGGTCGGCGGACAGGCGGACCACCGTCTCGTCGCTCGCGTAATGCAGGCGGGCGCATCGGAGTTCTTCGTGCTGGCGCAAGACATCGACGCGTTGTCGTCCTGGCTTGCACGACAGCGCGATCGGCTCCTGACGCGCCACAATGGACGCCTTCCCCGTCCGGGCGGCGCCGAGATGGAATTCCCCGAGATCCTGGGAGAGAGTCCTGCATTGCGCGCGGCGCTCGATCAGGTGGCTCGACTGATCCCGCATCCACAGGTGACGGTGCTGATCGCGGGGGAGACCGGAACGGGAAAGGAGCTGCTCGCGCGGGCCTTGCACGAGAACGGTCCGCGACACGCCGCGCCGTTCGTCGATGTCAACTGTGCGGCGATTCCGGAGACGCTCCTCGAGGCCGAGCTGTTCGGGCATGAACGCGGTGCGTTCACCGACGCGGTCGTGGCCAAGCCCGGTCTGTTCGAGATTGCGAATGGCGGCACGCTCTTCCTCGACGAGATCGGGCACATGCCGTTCCGTCTGCAGGGCAAGCTGCTTCGGGTTCTCGAGGAGCGTCGCACGCGGCGGATCGGAGGCACGAAGAGCGTCGCGGTCGACGTGCGCGTCATCGCCGCGACGAACGTGAACCTCGCCCGGGCGGTGCGGCGGGGGCAGTTTCGTGAGGACCTCTACTATCGGTTGAACGTGGTGCCGATCTCCCTGCCGCCGCTGCGCGAGCGGCCGGACGACGTCGTGCTCCTTGCACGCCACTTTCTCTCGCGGTACGCCACTGCCTACGGGATGCCGCACGCCTCGTTCTCGCCGGCGGCCGAACGTGCGCTGCGCGCCCGACGTTGGCCCGGAAACGTGCGGGAGCTGCGCAACGTCGTCGAACGTGCCGTGCTCATGGCGCGCGGCTCGGTCATCGACGCCGCGAGTCTGCAGCCGGAACCTGAAGACCCGCCGGTCGCCGACATGCCGCCGCGCCAGCTTCGTGGGATCATCAGGAATGCGGTGCGCGAGACCCTCGAGCAGTGCGGCGGAAACAAGAGCGACGCGGCGCGACGGCTCGGGATCTCGCGGACTCGGCTCCAGCGCCTGATCACGTAGCCGCGAACG
>DATJIZ010000279.1:0-3871 GCA_035492735.1 Gemmatimonadaceae bacterium
TGGTACGGACATGCGCGTACACGCGTCGGATCGACGCTGGATCGACGACGCCTTCCGGCCCGCGGAGAAGCAGTCGATCGATGACGCCGTACATGGTCGCCGCGGCGCCGATCCCGAGGCCGAGCGTCAACGCGATCGCAAGCGCGATCGCCGGCGAGCGGCTCGTGGAGCGTCCCACGTACCGTGCATCCGCAGCGAGATCCCGCAGCCAGTCGACCCGGCCGGCGCCAGAGACGGATGGGCCGCGTTCCCGAGATTGCCAGCGGCTTTGCATGATGGGCCCCAGAGAGCGAAGGGTTTCGCGCCAATACCATCGTCGGGCGCGACGGAGTCCGACGCCGGCCATACGCTCCTCGTACATCTCACGAAAGTCGCCGAGGACGAAGCCACGCTCGGCGCGTGGTGATACGAGCGACACGAGCAATTCGGCAAGCCACGGAGGAGGCGAAGCTGGCGGCCGTTTGGTCATCGGCGAACTCCGAGCTCCAGACCCTCGATCATCCGCACGAGCGAGGTGGTCGAGTGCCGGAGCGCGCGGAGGCCTGCCGGCGTGATGCGTGAATGCTTGCGGGACCGGCCGCCGCGAATGGGAAGAGGATCCGACGCGCGAAAGACGACGAAGCCTTTATCGGCGAGGCGACCGAGCGCCGCGTGGATCGACCCGAGCGAAGCCGGCCGCTCGGCGCGCGATTCGATGTCGTGCTTGATCGTAACGGCGTACGCCTCGTCCCCGAGGCGCTGCAGCGCGGCAAGGACCAGCACCTCGAACTCACCGAGGAAGTCACCTTTGGGCATGCCATATCATCTACAAAAGCGATAAAATAAGCAAGACGCGAACGCGCGCTGCCTCTGGTCGGGCTCCGCTGCGGCGCCTCAGTCGGCGCGCAGCACCTCTGCGACATCCACCGCCGTCGCGCGGCGCGCGGGTACCACACAGGCCAGCATCGCCACGCTCACCAGCCCTGCGGCCACCGCGCCGAGAATGGCCAGGTCGTGCGGACTCACCTCGAACAGCAGCGCCGCGATCGCGCGTCCGGTGGCGAGCGCGCCGACCGAGCCGATTGCCGCGCCGATGATGCCGATCCACGCTCCTTCCGCGACGACCATTCGTGCGATGTCACTGGTCTGCGCCCCGAGGGCGATACGGACACCGAATTCGCGCCGCCGCTGCGAGACGCCATAGGCGATCACGCCGTACAGCCCAATCAGCGCCAACGTGATCGCCGCCGCGGCGAACGCGCCAAGGAGCGACAGGGTGAAGCGTCGGGCGCGAAGGAGCGACTCCATCAATCGCTCCATCGTGCTCACGTCGGACAGCGGCTCGTCGGGATCGATGTCGTGGACGACCCGCCTCACCGTTGGCACAAGAGCGTCCGGCGCGCCGATCGTGCGAACGACCATCGACATCCACCGCCACGGGTACTGCTCGTTCGACATGTAGATCTGGCCTGGCGAGTCGACATCCAGGCCGTACGTCTTGACGTGCGTCACAACCCCGACAACGGTGGCGTACTCAGAGCGAGCCTGCAGCTTCATGCGCTTGCCGATCGGATCGCCGGTGCCCCAGGTGCGCTTGGCGAACACTTCGTCCACGAGGCACACGAGCGGTGCGTCATGGCGATCGTTCCCATCGAACACGCGTCCGCGTACGAGCCGAATGCCCATGGTGGCGAAATAGCCCGGAGACACGATGTAGCGGTCGGCTTCGGGCATGTCCTTGCCCTGATGCGCCGGTTCGCCGGCGATGTCGCTAATGCCGATGCGATCGAAATCGCCGCCGAACGGCACGAGGCTCGTGACGGCAACGGCCCGCACGCCGGGCATGGCGCCGAGCCGGTGCTCGACCTCGGAGTAGAAAATCGTGCTCTTGGAGCTGTCGTAGCGCGCGCGAGGGAGGTTGAGGGAGAGGGTGAGCAGGTGGTCGCCGCGAATGCCCGGCTCGATGGCCAACACGCGCGCGAAGCTCTTGAAAACCATGCCGCTCTCGGCGAGCAGCACGACGGCGAGCGACAGCTGCGCCACGGCAAGCATCGTTCGGGTGCGCGCACTCTGCCCGCCGGTGGCTCGACCCGACGTGGCGCGAAGCGTGGTTTGCGGCTCCGCAGGCGCGGACCGAAGGGCCGGAATGAGGCCGAATATCACGGTCGTCGCGATGGACAGCGCGATCGCGACAGCGAGCACGGCGCCGTCGAGCGACGGCGGCCGCTGCGCGAACACCGCGGGACCCAACGCGAGCAGTCCTTTCGTGGCCAGGGCGGCCATCGCGACGCCGAGCGCCGCGCCGAGCGCTGCCAGCAGAGCGCTTTCGGTAAGGAGTTGGCGAATGAGCCGCGATCGGGCGGCACCGAGCGCGGCACGCACCGCGAGCTCGCGGCCGCGCGCCACGCCACGCGCCAAGAGGAGGTTCGACACGTTCGCGCAGGCGATGAGGAGCACGAGCAGCGACGCGCCGAGCAGGATGTACAGCGGACGCCGCAGGTCCCCGACCACGAGGTCCGCGAGACGATCGACGACCACGGACATTCCGGAATTGTCCTTCGGGTACTCGCGCGCGAGTTGGGCGCCGATACCGTCCATCTCTGCGCGCGCTTGCTCGAGCGTCACGGCGGAGCGGAGCAGGCCGTACACGTTCTTCGAGCGACCACCGCGGCCATCGGTGTCGTCGGAGAAATTGAGCCACACCGGGCGCGCCAGGTCACCCGGCCCGGCGAATCCGCGAGGCAACACGCCGACCACGCGCACGGGAGTCAAGTTCAGCAGGATCGTGCCGCCGACCGCGGCGGGATCGCCGCCGAGCCGTGTGCGCCAGAACTCGTAGCTGACCACGGCCACCGCGGCGGCGCGATCGAGATTGTCGTCTGGTGTGAAGCCCCGGCCGAGAAATGGCGTGACGTGGAAGACGCCGAAGATGCCGGCGCTGACGCCGACGACCGGCACACGCTCCGGATCGCCGAGACCAGTGAGCACCGACTGCCACGTGTTGTAGAGGCCTATCGCTTCAAACGATCGGGCGAGCCGTCGCCAGTCATTGAAGTTGTCGTACGAGGTCGTACCGCCCCGCCCAGGCTTGTCGGCGGTGCGTTCGCCGATGTGGACGATTCGATCCGCGTCGGTGAACGGCAGCGCGCGCAGCAGCGTGCCCCGCACGACGCCGAACACCGACGTTGTGGCGCCGATGCCGAGCGCGATCGTCAAGATCGCCGCGAGCGCGAAGGCTGGTTGCGCCTGGAGGACGCGCGTCGCGTGGCACACGTCGTCGACAACGGATTCGGTGAACTGGCGCATGCGGGTCTCCCGGGCAAAGCGCCGGTCGATGGTGAGGACGTCGTCGCGATACCGGCGCCAATCACCGAACTCGCGTTCGGCGATGCGCCGTGCGTCGGCGGGCGGCGTACCGCCTGCGGTCAGCTCGTCGACGCGGCTGTCGATGTGGAACCGCAACTCGGCGTCGATCGCCGCTTCGTCGGCGGACGCGCCGGAGGCCGGCAGGCGAACGGCGCGTCGGAGACCCGGAATGCGCGGCATGTCCGTTGGACAGCGCGGCCGTCACGCAGGTTGAAGGACTCCGGCCGCGGCTTTGGTGTACCGGTTCCACTGCGCCAGCTCGGCGCGCAGCGCGTCACGGCCGCGCGGCGTGAGCTGATAGAACTTCGCTTTGCGGTTGTTCTCCGAAACGCCCCAGTCGCTCTCGATGAGGCCTTTGCGTTCCAGGCGGTGGAGGGCGGGGTAGAGCGCGCCCTCTTCCACGAGGAATACGTGCTTGCTGCGCTCCTTGATGAGCCGGGCAACCGTATAACCGTGCATCGGGCCCTGGGCGAGCGTCCGGAGCACGAGAAGGTCCAGCGTGCCCTGGAGCAGGTCGAGCGGCGCG
>DATJIZ010000280.1:0-19720 GCA_035492735.1 Gemmatimonadaceae bacterium
GGACCTCGAGCCGCAGCTGGAACGCCCACGCGATCCGGCGTTCGGCGACTGGGCGACCAACCTCGCGATGGTCCTAGCCAAACCGCTCGGCCGAAAGCCGCGCGAGCTCGCGGCAGCGGTGGTCGAGCGACTGGACTACGCCCGAGCTGGCATCAGCAGCGCCGAGATCGCCGGGCCCGGGTTCATCAACTTTCGGGTCGCCACGGACGTCTTCGCCGAAGGGCTCCGCGCGCTCATTGCCGCCGCCGATCAGTACGGTCACTCCAACGTCGGGCAGTCCTGCGCGGTGAACGTCGAGTTCGTATCGGCTAATCCGACTGGGCCGCTGCACGTCGGGCACGGTCGCCAGGCGGCAATCGGCGACGCGATCGCCTCGTTGCTCGATGCCACGGGCTGGCGGGTCACGCGGGAGTTCTACTACAACGACGCCGGCGCGCAGATCATGAATCTCGCGCTCAGCGTGCAGGCGCGCGTGCGGCAGCTCGGCGGCCAGGAGGTCGAGCTCCCCGAAGGCGGGTATTACGGCGAGTACATTCGCGACCTTGCGCAGCGCTACATCGACGAGCATCCGTCGGATCCGTCGGCGAACGATCTCGACGCCGTGCGTCTGTTCGCCGTGCGTGAGCTGCGCAAGGAGCAGGACCGGGACCTGCAGGCGTTTGGTGTCGCGTTCGACGTGTACTTTCTCGAGACGTCGCTGTACAACGACGGCCGCGTCGAGGAGACCGTGAACCGTCTGATCGCCGCGGGCCACACGTACGAGATGGACGGCGCGCTGTGGCTCAGGACCACCGACTTCGGCGACGACAAGGACCGCGTCATGCGGAAGAGCGACGGCACGTACACGTACTTCGTGCCGGACGTGGCGTATCACGTCACGAAGTGGGAACGCGGGTTCGTTCGCGCGATCAACGTGCAGGGCGCCGATCATCACAGCACGGTGACGAGAGTGCGTATCGGGCTTCAGGCGCTCGACATGGGAATTCCCGAGGGGTATCCCGACTACGTGCTGCACCAGATGGTCACCGTCATGCGCGGCGGCGAAGAGGTGAAGATCTCGAAGCGCGCCGGCAGCTACGTCACCGTTCGCGATCTCGTCGACGAAGTCGGGCGCGATGCGGTGCGGTATTTCTTCCTGATGCGCAAGGGCGACTCGCAGCTCGTCTTCGACGTCGACGTCGCGCGGGCGCAGTCCGAGGAGAATCCCGTCTACTACATCCAGATGGCCCACGCGCGGATGTCCGGCATCTTCCGCGTCGGCGAGCTCGATCCGGCCTCGATCACCGGCGACGACGTCGATCTGTCGGTGCTGACGCTGCCCGAAGAGCAGGAGCTGATCAAGGCGCTGCTCGACTATCCGTCACTCGTCGCTGGCGCCGCCCAGGCACTCGAGCCGCATCGGGTCGCGGCGTATCTTCACGACACGGCGTCGAAGGTCCACCTGTGGTATCACAAGGCGCACGTCCTCAACGAGCCGGAGCCGATTCAACGCGCTCGGCTCGTCCTGACGCGTGCCTCACAGCTCGTGCTTCGGAACGGTCTCGAGCTGCTCGGCATCAATGCGCCGGAGCGGATGTGAGATTGGCGCGAGAGACTCGAGGGCGCGGCGCTGCATCGACCACCGGTCCATCACGCCATCCAGCCGTCAATCACTGACCCGTCACTCTCCAGCATGTCCGTCCTCGTCGTGGGATCCGTTGCGCTCGATTCGGTCGAGACGCCGTTCGGCAAGGCCGAACAGGTACTCGGCGGATCGGGCACCTTCTTCGCGGCGTCGGCCAGCCATCTCGCTCCCGTGCAACTCGTCGGCGTCATCGGCACGGACTATCCGGTAGACGAGCTGCGGAGGGCCCTCGGGTCGCGGCCGATCGACTTGTCGGGCGTGGAGTGTGCGGAGGGCTCATCGTTTCGCTGGCGGGGACGGTATCGCCACGATCTGAACATGGCGGAGACCCTCGAGACGCATCTCGGCGTGTTCTCGAACTTTCGTCCCAAGATTCCCGACCAGTTCCGCAGCGCGCCGTTCGTGTTTCTCGGCAACATCGATCCGCGGCTGCAGCTCGAGGTGCTCGAGCAGGTCGCCAAGCCTACGCTCGTCGCATGCGACACGATGAACTTCTGGATCGAGAGCCGGCGTCCGGATCTGATGGCGCTGCTCGAGCAGGTGGATCTGATCACGCTCAACGACGCCGAAGCGCGGCAGCTCACCGACGAGTACAACCTCGTGCGTGCGGCGCGCTGGATCATGGATCGCGGACCGCGGCACGTGGTGATCAAGAAGGGCGAGCACGGCGCGTTCATGTTCACGCGCGAGAGCATCTTCTTCGCGCCGGCCTATCCGCTGGAGAGCGTGTTCGATCCGACCGGGGCGGGCGACTCGTTCGCCGGCGGGTTCATGGGATACCTGGCGCGCAGCGGCGATCTCTCCGAGGCGAATTTGCGCCGCGCCGTCGTATACGGTTCGGCGATGGGTTCGTTTGCCGTCGAGAAGTTCTCGATCGACCGCTTGCTCGAGATAACGCCTGAGGACATCCGCCGGCGGGTCGCCGACTTCCACCGGCTCGTCGTCTTCGAGCGGGACATCGAATGACCGAGCGGCTCGACTATCGCTCCGCTGGTGTCGACATCGACGCGGCGGACGACGCGAAGCAGCGAATCAAGGCGCACGTGCTTTCGACGCTCACCGCCGGCGCCCGCGGCGAGTTCGGCGGATTCGGGGGCATGTTCCGCGTGCCGACCGACGTACCGAAACCCGTCCTCGTCGCGAGCGCCGACGGGGTCGGGACGAAGCTCAAAGTGGCGATCGAGGCCGAGCGCCACGATACCGTGGGGCACGATCTCGTGAACCATTGTGTCAACGACATCTTGGTGCAGGGCGCGACGCCACTCTTCTTTCTCGATTATGTCGCCTTCGGGCGACTCGAGCCCATCGTCGTGGAAGGGATCGTCGCGGGTGTCGCCGCCGGATGCCGCGAGAACGGCTGTGCGCTGCTCGGCGGAGAGACGGCCGAAATGCCCGGTGTGTACACGCCGCCCGATTATGATCTCGCCGGATTCATCGTGGGCTACGTGGACGAGGACGCGATTCGTGGCCCGGCGAGGGTGCGCGAAGGCGACGTGCTCGTTGCCCTCGAGAGCAGTGGTTTGCACACCAATGGGTTTTCTCTCGCCCGACGGATCGTCAACGAACGGATGGGGCTCGCCGCCGGCGACCGCTTTCCGGGCGACTCCCGCTCGGTAGCCGACGTGCTGCTCGCCGTCCACCGGTCGTATTTGCAGGCGCTGCGGCCCGTGCTTGGCCGGATCCACGCCATGGCTCACATCACGGGCGGTGGCATCCCCGGTAACCTGAATCGCGCCCTGCCGCCGTCGCTCGACGCCGTCGTCGACACGTCCACGTGGGAGATCCCGAATCTGTTCCGGCAGCTCGCCGAGGCGGGCGGAGTCGATCGCGACGAGATGTTTCGCGCGTTCAACATGGGCGTCGGAATGGTAGTGATCGGCCCGGAGGCAGCCGCCGGTGAGGTGATCGCGGCTGCGGCGCGGAGTGGCGTCAACGCGTGGCGAACCGGCGAGGTGCGACCCGGATCGGGCCGAGTGATCCTCAACCAGGGAGTCAGCGGATGAAAGCCCGATGTGCCGTCCCCGCTGTATTGATGCTCGTCGCGAGCTCCATGCGGGCGCAGGACCTCCAATCGCCCAAGTGTCCAGGCGGCGCGCCGTTGTCGTCGGCCCAGGTCGCCCAGGACGCCTGCCAGCAGGCGTACGACGTCTACCAGTTGGTGTCGCCGCAGCTCGGGCTGGCTCTGACGGGAGGCAACGCCACCGCCGGCCAGGGCGGCGTCCTCGGCGGGGTCGGTCGCTTCTCGATCGGTCTGCGCGTGAACGGCTTCAGTGGACTGCTGCCGGACGTATCGAATTCCGCATTCACGCCTCGCACCGGCGGCGCGAGTCCGGCCCGGACGCTGCCGACCACGAATCATCTGGTGGGCCTGCCGACAGCGGATGGGGCAGTCGGATTGTTTCGTGGGTTTCCGGTCTCGCTCACGAACGTCCTCGGACTCGATGCGCTCCTGAGCGTCTCCTACCTTCCCGAATTCAGCAACAGCAGTATCTCGGTCAGTCCGCGTCAGAACTGGCAGTTCGGGTACGGCGCGCGTCTCGGCCTCCTCTCGGAGTCGATCATCACGCCGGGCGTTTCGGTCACGTGGATCGAACGCGATCTGCCGACCACGGACATCACCGCATCGGTGAACAACACGCAGCTGCAGGTGCTTGGCGAGAAAGTGAAGACCAACGCCTGGCGCGTGGTCGCGAGCAAGAACCTGATTCTGTTCAGCGTCGCCGTCGGCGGCGGACGCGATCATTACGACCAGTCGGCCAACGTGTCCGGATCGATTTCCCAGGGACTGTTCACCGGCTCGGCGACCGCGCCGGGCACGGACCAGACACTCGACCGCACCAACCTTTTTGCCGATCTCTCGTACAACCTTCCGTTCTTCAAGATCGTAGCCGAGATCGGTCAGGCGAGCGGCGGCACTGTGCAAACGTACAACTCGTTCGCCGGTGGACGCGCCGATCGCTCGCAGGTGTACGGCTCGATCGGTTTGCGATTGACTCGATAGCGGCCGATGACCGATTCCGCGCGCCCGGCCGCGGTCGACACGGAACACATGCAGCGAGCGCTGGCGCTCGCCGAGCAAGGCTGGGGGCAGACGGCGCCGAACCCGATGGTCGGCGCAGTCGTCGTTGCAGATCAACACGTCGTCGGCGAGGGCTTCCACGCTCGCTACGGCCAAGCGCACGCCGAAGTCGTCGCGCTGGACAGTGCAGGCGCGGCGGTCCGTGGCGCGACGCTCTACGTCACGCTCGAGCCGTGCGCCCACCTCGGCAAGACGCCCCCCTGCGTGAATGCGATCATCGGCGCAGGAATCGCCCGCGTCGTCGCCGCGGTGCGCGATCCGAGCGATGTCGCCCGCGGCGGGGTCGAGATTCTCCGGGCGGCGGGCGTGGCGGTCGATCTGGGAGTCGAGCGGCAGCGGGCGATCGAGCTCAACGCAGCGTTCTTCAACGCGCACGCGAGCGGGCGTCCGTGGGTCACGCTCAAGCTCGCCGTCTCGGCCGATGGAAGAATTGCCGATCCCACCGGCCAGCGGCGGTGGATCACGGGACCGGAATCGCGTCGGCAGGTGCACCGGTTGCGCGCCAACAGCGACGCGATCGCGGTCGGCAGTGGCACCGTGCTCGCCGACGATCCTTCGCTCACCGTCCGCGACGTGCCCGCGCCGCGCGTTCCGCCGCGCCGGATCGTGTTCGACCGGACGCTTCGTACGCCGCTCGACTCGCAGCTCGTCCGCACCGCGCGCGCCGTCGAGACGGTGGTGGTTGCCACGCCCGACGCGCCGGGCGACCGGCGAGCGCAATTGGAGTCGGCTGGCGCGCGCGTCGTGGCCGCGACCGAGCTCGCATCAGCGCTCGAGCTGCTTCGTACGCTCGGCGTTCGATCGCTGCTCGTCGAGGGCGGCGCGCGGTTGGCGGGCGCGATGCTTCGCGAAGCTCTCGTCGACCGCCTCGTTATCTTTCGATCACCGATCACGCTGGGCGACGAGGCGCCCGGCGCGTTCGATTTCGCGCCGCCGGGCTTTTCCGGTTTTCTGACCGCGGCACGCGTGATCGAAGACGAGCGATTTGGCTCCGATCGGATGACCGTCTACGCACTGCACGAGGTTCCGTGTTCACCGGATTGATCGACGACGTCGGAACGATCACGAGCGTCGCCGAAACGCCGGCCGGTCGCGAGCTGCGCATCGCGTGCCGCTACGAAGATCTGCAACCGGGAGAGAGCATCGCCGTCAACGGCGCCTGCCTCACCGTGCTGCAGCACGGCGCTGGCTGGTTCACTGTCGCGGCGATCGCTACGACGCTCGAGCGAACGAGCCTCGGCGGGTGGAACGCGGGCAGGCGGGTGAACCTGGAGCGTGCACTCCGCGTCGGCGACAGGCTCGGCGGGCACTTCGTGCAGGGGCACGTCGACGGCGTCGGCGAGGTCCACGCCGTCCGCCAGGCTGGCGACGCGCGGCTCGTCGACCTTGCTCTGCCGGCGGGGCTCGCCGACCTTATGGTACAGCACGGGTCGGTGGCGATCGACGGAGTGAGCCTCACCGTGAACCAGCTTCCGGCGCCGGGAATGCTTCAGGTGTCGCTGATTGACTACACCATGCGGCACACGACGTTGGGGACGCTGGTCGCCGGCGACCAGGTGCATGTCGAGGCCGACATGCTCGGCAAGTACGTGCAGCGTTTGCTCAAGGAATCGATACCATGACTTTTGGAACGATAGAACAGGCCATCGCCGACATTCGCGCCGGAAAGTTCGTGATCGTCGCCGATGACGAGGATCGCGAGAACGAAGGCGATCTGATCTGCGCCGGACAGCTCGTGACGCCCGAGATGGTGAACTTCATGATTCGCAAAGCGGGCGGGCTGATCTGCCTCGCGCTGACGGGCGATCGGGCCGACAGCCTTGGGCTCACGCCGATGAGCGAAGTGAACCCGGACGAATACCGCACCGCCTACACCGTGAGCATCGACGCCTCGCCGCGCTACGGCGTGACCACGGGTATCAGCGCCCACGATCGCGCGACGACGATCCGCGTCGCCGTCGACCCGGCCGCACTGCCGTCGGACCTCCGTCATGGCGGCCACGTGTTCCCGCTGCGCGCGCGTGAGGGCGGCGTGCTGCAGCGCGTCGGACACACCGAGACGGCCGTCGACCTGGCTCGATTGGCCGGACTCGTCCCTGCCGGCGTCGTGTGCGAGATCCTGAACGAAGATGGCTCGGCCGCGCGCCGGCCGCAGCTCGAGCGGTTCGCCGAAGAGCACGGGATCGTGTTCGTGACGGTCGCGCAGCTCGTCGCCTATCGTCTCAAGAGCGAGCGGCTGGTTCATCGCGTGGCGGAGGCGCGCCTGCCGACCGAACACGGGACGTGGCGCATCGTCGGCTACAAGAATGACGTCGACGAGCACGAGCACGTGGCGCTCGTCTGTGGCGACGTGAAGGACGCCGAGGACGTGCTGGTGCGGATTCACTCGAAGTGTCTCACCGGCGACGTGTTCCACTCGCTGCGCTGCGACTGCGGCTGGCAGCTGGACAAGGCGATGGAGATGATCGCGGCCGAAGGCCGCGGCGTGATCGTGTACCTGGACCAGGAAGGCCGCGGCATCGGCCTGCTCAACAAGCTCAAAGCGTACGAGTTGCAGGATCGCGGCGCCGACACGGTCGAGGCCAACGAGCAGCTCGGCTTCAAGCCCGATCTGCGCAACTACGGCATCGGCGCGCAGATTCTGCTCGACCTGGGACTCAAGTCGATTCGACCGATCACGAACAACCCTCGCAAGATGGTGGGCCTCGAAGGCTACGGCATCCGTCTTGGCGAGCGCGTCCCGATCGTGCAGCCGTCGCACGACGAGAATGCCGGCTATCTGCAAACCAAGCGGGACAAGCTCGGACACCTGCTCGCGTCGTAATGGCCGAATTCGCGGGCACGCCGACCGGGCAGGACCGCCGCTTTGCCGTCGTCGCCAGTCGGTTCAACCAGACCATCGTCGAGCGGCTCGTCGATGGCGCGCTCGACGCGTTGGTTCGGCACGGCGTTCGCGCCGACGACGTGGACGTCGTCTGGGTGCCCGGTGCGTGGGAGTTGCCGATCGCCGCGCGGCGCCTCCTGGCCAGCGAACGGTATGAGGCGCTCATCGCCGTGGGCGCGGTGATCCGCGGCGAGACGCCCCACTTCGACTACGTGGCCGGCGAAGCTTCGGCGGGGTTGGCGCGCGCGAGCGCCGACTTCGAGACGCCAATCGGATTCGGCCTGCTCACCTGCGACGACGAAGCACAGGCGCGCGACCGCGCCGGCGGCGCGCACGGGAACAAAGGGTGGGACGCCGCGCTCGCCGCGCTCGAGATGGCCGACCTGTTCGACCGATTGGATGCCGCGGACGAGGGTTGAGACGCGCGCCCGCGCGCGCGTGCTGCAGGCACTGTACGCGTGGGATCTTCGTGGCCGCGAGCCGCTGGACCGGGTCGCGGCACAGATCTGGGATGATCTTGCCGTCGATGCCGACGAGCGTCGCGTGGCCGGGCCGCTCGTACGCGAGCTCGTGCAGCATCGATCCGAGCTCGACGCCGAACTGGTCGAGGTCACGACGAACTGGCGCCTCGAGCGTCTCAGCGTGATCGATCGCTCGGTGTTGCGGCTGGCGGCGGCCGAGCTGTCGCGTGGCGAGACGCCGCCGCGCGTGGTGATTCAGGAGGCCGTGCGATTGGCGGAGCGGTATGGCACGGTGAAGAGTGCCAAGTTCGTGAACGGCGTGATCGACGCGCTCGCACGCCGTATGGGCCGCATCTAGTGCGCATCCTCGTCGTGAACTGGCAGGATCGGGAGAACCCCCAGGCCGGCGGTGCGGAGATCCATCTGCACGAGATCTTCGGCCGGATTGCCGCCATGGGCAACGAGGTGCGTTTGCTGTGCGGCGGCTGGCCCAACTGCCCGCCGCGCGCCCGGCTCGACGGCATCGACGTGTTCCGCGTCGGGACGCGCCACACCTTTCCGTTCTTCGCGCACCGCTACTACAGCCGGCACTTCACCGGCTGGCCCGAAGTCCTGGTCGAGGACATCAACAAGGTTCCGCTGTACACACCGCGCTGGCATGCGCCCAATCTGGTTGCGCTCGTACCGCACCTGTTCGGGTCCACGGCGTTCCAGGAGCTGGCCGCACCGCTGGCGTCCGCCGTCTGGGCGGCGGAGCGACCGCTCGGCGCTCTCTATCGCAACGTCCCGTTCGAGGCGATCAGTGAGAGCACTGCCGACGATCTCGTCGGCCGGGGGATCGCGCGCCAGGCGATCGAGGTGATCTATCCCGGGATCGATACCGTCTCCTACACGCCGAATCCCGCCGAGCGGTCGTCTACGCCGGTCTTCGCGTATCTCGGACGATTGAAGAAGTACAAGGGCGTGCACTTCGTCATTCGCGCATTCGCCGCGCTGCCGTCGCCCAACGCCGTGCTCGAGATCGCGGGCGCCGGCGACTACCGTGGGGAGCTGGAGCAACTCGCGCGCTCGCTTGACCTCGGCGACCGCGTGCGATTTCTTGGGCGCATCACCGAGGCCGAAAAGCTGGCGCTGCTGCGCCGCGCCTGGGCGCTCGTGTTCGCGTCACCCAAGGAGGGGTGGGGTATTACGAATCTCGAAGCGGCGGCATGCGCAACGCCGGTCGTTGCGTCCAACTCGCCGGGCATTCGCGAGTCGGTGCGCGACGGGCAGACCGGCTTCCTGGTGCCGCACGGCGACACCGGTGCGATGGCGGCGGCGATGGCGCGGCTTGCCGACTCGCCGGCGATGGTGGCGCATCTCGGCGCCGAAGCGCGCCTCTTTGCCGAAAGCTTCACGTGGGAACGCGCCGCCGATCAGACCATGCGGCATTTGCTGCGCGTCGCGGCGCGGGGTTGAGGCCATGCCGCCGACGCTGACCGTTGGTCGCCTGCTGGAGCGCATGCACGAGGCCTTGCAGCTCGAGCACCTCGAGATCACCGACGGGCTCGATCGGCCGATCGAGAATCCGAATCCGTCGAGCCCGGGCCTCGTGCTCGCCGGATACGTCGATCGCTTTCCGGCCAAACGGCTCCAGGTGCTGGGCGAAACGGAGATCACGTATCTCAAGTCGCTCGAATCGGAGTATCGCCGCAAGATCCTGGCGCAGTTTTTCTCGTTTCCAATTCCCTGCGTGTTCATCACGAAGGGTTTGGAGCCGGGGCCCGATCTTCGCGATCTCGCGGCGACCGCGCGTGTGCCGCTCATCCGCTCGCATCTCAAGACCAATGAGTTCTACACGCGCCTCAAGCCCTGGCTCGAGGAGGAGTTCGCGCCCACGACCAACCTCCATGGCTCGCTGGCCGACGTGTTCGGTGTCGGGCTCCTGTTCGTGGGGCGCAGCGGGATCGGCAAGTCGGAATGCGTGCTCGACCTGGTGGAGCGGGGCCACCGGCTCGTCGCCGACGATCTGGTCATCGCGCGCCGGCGCGGCAGCGACGTGCTGATTGGGCGCGGCCACGAGATGCAGCGACACCACATGGAGATCCGGGGCGTCGGGTTGGTGGACATTCCGTCGGTCTTCGGCATCCGGGCGGTTCGGCAGCAGAAGCGGATCGAGGTGGTCGTGCAGCTGGAGGAATGGGAGCACGATGCGGCGGTCGACCGCACCGGGCTCGATGGCGAGTCGACGAAGATTCTCGATGTCGAGCTGCCCAAGGTGCGCGTACCGCTCAATCCGGGAAAGAACATCACGGTCATCGCCGAAGTGATCGCGTTGAATCATTTGTTGAAGTACAGCGGCATCGACCCGGCGGAGCGATTCAACGAGCGGCTCATGCGACAGATGCGCGGCCGCTCGGAGCTGATGCAGTATCTGCGAGAGGACAATGAGTAGCGAAGGAGCGGGGCAGGCGGGCGAGGCGCGATCCCGGCCGCGCGCGATCGTCGCCGGACACGGCGAGTTCGCGCCGGGCCTCGTCTCGGCGGTGCAGCAAATCACGGGACGCGGCGATCAGCTCATCCCGATCTCCGTGCACCACCTCGGCATCGAAGACATCGAGGAGCTGCTTCGACGATCGATGATCGACTCGGGCGTTCGCGTCATCTTCACCGATCTTCAGGCCGGCAGCTGCACCATGGCGTCGCGGCGCATTCTGAGGGGCATGCAGGACGCCGTGCTGGTCGCGGGCGCCAACCTGCCGACCTTGCTGGATTTCGTGTTTGCTGAAGACCGCAGCGCTCCCGAAGCCGCGCGGCATGCCGCCGAGCGCGGCAAGGCGGCGATTTCCGTGCACGGAGCGCCGGCGTGACGCTCCAGCTGTATCGCATCGACGACCGGTTGCTGCACGGACAGGTCGTCGTCGGCTGGGGGCAACCGCTCGAGATCAAGTTCATCGTTCTGGTCGACGACACGGTTGCGGCGAGTGAGTGGGAACAGGAGCTCTATCGCATGGGCGTCCCGCCCGAGATGGACGTCTACTTTCACTCGGCCGAGGACGCCGTGACGGCGCTCGCCGGCTACCGCGCCGATCGGCGGCCGGGGATCCTCCTGACCGGCGACATTGCGACCATGGCGAGGCTCGTCGATCGCGCTGCGGTGACGCACGTGAACATCGGCGGCATCCACTCGCGTCCCGACCGCGTCCAGCGGATGCGATACGTGTTTCTGTCGCCGGACGAGGAGCAGCAGCTCCGCGCGCTCGAGGCGCGTGGCGTTACGATCACCGCGCAGGACGTGCCGGGCGCCAGGCCCATTCCGCTCGATGACATGCTTGGCGGAGTCGAGCCGTGAATCTGCTCGAGGTGATCCCCATCGCGGTGCTCGGCGGCCTGCTCGGGCTCGACGTGGTGAGCTTCCCGCAGGCGATGGTCTCGCGGCCGCTCGTCGCGGCGACGCTCGCCGGAGTGCTGGTGGGCCATTCGGCGAGCGGTCTCCTCGTCGGTGCCGTGCTCGAGCTGATCGCGCTCGAGACGCTGCCGTTCGGGGCGTCGCGCTATCCGGAGTGGGGATCGGCATCGGTCGTTGGCGGCGCGATCTTCGCGTCGCACCCATCGCATCCCGCCGGCGCGATGAGCTGCGCCATGGTCGCGGCACTCGCGACGACGTGGATCGGCGGCTGGACCATGGTCAAGCTCCGCCAGGCCAATGCCACGTGGGCGCGCGACCGCCGCGACGCGCTGGAGGCGGGGTCGCGCGGCGCGGTGACGTCGCTGCAGCTCATGGGAATGACCGCGGACCTCGTTCGCGGAGCCGTGCTCACCGGCGTCGCCTATGCGCTGCTGGCGCCGCTTGCCAGCCTGTCAATTGCGCGGTGGAATGTCGATGCGCGCCTGTCTCGGAGCATGGCGGTGGCGATCGCCGCGAGCGTCGCCGGCGGTGCGGCATGGAAGCTTTTTCATGCGACGCTCGGCGCTCGCTGGTTCTTCGTGGGCGGTCTCGTGGTCGGTCTCTTCTGGTTGTTCGTCCGATGAGCGCCGCTACCGCGCCCCATGAGGCGAACACGACGTCGCTGCCGCGTAAGACACGCATCTCGGTGTTCGTGCGGCTGCTTGCGATCCAGGGCGCGTGGAACTACGAGACGCTCCTCGGCAACGGCGTCGGTTTTTGTCTCGAGCCTGTGTTGCGCCTGCTCCCCGAGGGCATCCACTCCACCCGGTTCAAATCCGCGCTGGCGCGGGAGAGCCACTACTTCAACGCGCACCCGTATCTCGCGTCGGTGGCCGTCGGAGCCCTGGCGCGCGCGGAGCTCGACGGCGAGGCGCCGGAGCGCATCGAGCGCTTTCGCACGGCGCTGTGCGGGCCGCTGGGAAGCGTCGGCGATCGTCTCGTGTGGGCTGGATGGCTGCCGTTCTGCTCCCTCGCGTCGCTCGCGATCTTCGGCCTCGGCGCAACCACATGGCCGGTTCTCGCGTTCTTCCTGCTCGCGTACAACGCCGGACATTTCGGTCTGCGTATCTGGGGACTGCGCACGGGTTGGCGCCACGGCCTGCACGTGGCGCCGGCACTCGCCAATCCCGTGCTCCGCAAAGGTCCGCAGCAGATCGGCCGGTTGGCCGCCGTCGCGACCGGCGTCGCGATCCCACTCGCCATCGGCCGCGTCATTGGACCGGGTCGGAGTTTTCTCGGTGCCGTTCTCGTCGCAGTGGCGCTCGGCTCGTTCGTCATCGTTCGCCTCAAGGGCCGCATCGAAGGTTGGCGGCTGTCGTTCTTCGTCCTGGCCGCGCTCGTCCTCATCTCCGTGATCGTCTAATGCCTGAACGCACCGTTCAGATCGCCAATCGCAATGGCTTGCACGCACGGCCCGCCGCCGAGATCGTGAAGCTCGCCGCCAAGTTTCAAAGCGAAATCACGATCGTGAAGGACGACCTCGACGTGAACGGCAAGAGCATCATGGGCGTGATGATGCTCGCCGCCGAACACGGCTCTTCGATTACCTTTCGAGCGGAAGGTCCCGACGCCGATCAGGCGCTCGACGCGCTCAGTGCACTCGTCAGCAACAAATTCGGAGAGAGCTGAGTGGATCGAAGGCTCCTCGGCATTCCCGCTTCGCCCGGCATCGCGGTCGGCCGTGTGCATCTCCTGCGATGGGAGATCCCGGAAGTCCGCCATCGCATCATTCCGGACGAAGCGATCCCCGCCGAACTGCAGCGCCTGCATGCCGCGCTCGACAAGGCCAAGGAGCGGCTCGCCCACATCCGCGAACGTGTCGAGCGAACCGCCGGGCCGCAGGAGGCGGCCATCTTCGACGTGCAGCGAGCCATGCTCGGTGACGAGGAGCTGATCACGGCCGTCGAGGATCTGATTCGGCAGAATCTCGGCGCCGAGAAGGCATTCGAGATCGTGATGATCGAGTGGGGCCAGCGGTTCGGCCGCGCGGCGCATCCGATGCTCCGCGAGCGGGTCGGCGATCTCAAGGACGTCGAGATCCGCGTGCTCACGTTGCTGCTCGATCTGCCGGATCACGATCCGGTCGATCTCCCGAAGGGCGCCAACGCGATCCTCGTGACGCACGACCTCACGCCCAGCCTCACCGTGCAGCTCGATCGCGAGGCAATTGCGGCGATCGCCACCGACGCCGGCACGCGAACGTCGCACGTGGCGATTCTCGCCCGGTCGCTGGGCTTGCCGGCTATCGTTGGATTGCGCACCGCGACGCAGGATCTCAGCGGCCACGAGACCGTGATCCTCGACGGCTCGACCGGCTTGCTCGGCATCAACCCGTCGCACCAGGACATCGAGTCGTACCGCGAGCGCGCGCGGCAGGAGGCCCTCGCCGACGCGGAGTTGCGACGTCTGGCAAGTCTCGATGCCGTGACGACGGACGGGATCCGCATCACGCTGCGCGCCAACGTCGATCTTCCCGAAGAGGCGGATCTCGCCGCGACGAGCGGCGCCGAAGGCGTGGGGCTGATGCGCACCGAGTTCCTCGTCGTCGGCCGCGCGACGATGCCGAACGAGGACGAGCAGTACCGCGCATATCGCCGCGTCGTCGAAGCGTTCAAGGGTCATCCCGTGGTGATCCGCACGTTCGACATCGGCGGCGACAAGCTTCCGGTCGGCGGCTATCCCAGCGAGGCGAATCCGTTCCTCGGCTGGCGCGCCATCCGCATGTGTCTCGACCTGCCGGATCTGTTCGGCGTGCAGCTACGCGCCCTGCTGCGCGCGGCGGTGCACGGCGACGTGCACGTCATGCTGCCGCTCGTCGTCACCGTCGACGAAGTGCGGCGCGCGCGCGAGCTGCTCGACACGGCGGCGCGCGACCTCGAGGCCCGCGGCGCGGAGTTCCGCCGCGATGTGCCGCTCGGCGTGATGATCGAGACGCCCGCGGCCGCCGTCGCCTGCGATACATTCGTCGGCGACGTCGCGTTCTTCAGCATCGGGACCAACGATCTCGTGCAGTACACGCTCGCCGTCGATCGCGGCAACGCGAACCTCGCGAGCAGATTCACCGCGCTGCATCCCGCGGTGCTCAAACTCATCCGCCGGACGATCTTCACCGCGCGGCAGCACTCGCTCGACGTCGCGGTCTGCGGCGAGATGGCTTCGCAGCCGCTCATGGCCTTCGCGCTGATCGGTCTCGGGGTGCGGCAGCTGAGCGTCGCACCGCGATCGGTACCGCTCGTCAAACGCATCGTGCGCAGCATCTCGGTGGAAGTGGCGGAGGATGCCGCGAGCGCGGCCGCGGCGGCACGCACCGCCGCCGAAGCGCAGGCGGTGTTGCGCGGCGCGCTCGCCGACGCAATCGGCGGCGAGGCCTTTCTGGCGGACGGGTTGCCGGGCTGAGACGCAGAGCCTAGGGTTCAACGTCCAGAGGCTCACCGCGCACACCTTCGCCACATTCGCCGTGTACGATCGACATCTGTTCACGTCAGAGTCGGTGACCGAAGGGCATCCCGACAAAGTTGCGGACGCCATCTCGGACGCCGTGCTCGACGCGATTCTCGTCGACGACCCCGACGCGCGGGTCGCCTGCGAGACGCTCGTCACGACCGGATTGGCTTGCGTCGCGGGCGAGATCACGACCTCGACGTATGTGCACGTGCCCGACGTCGTCCGCTCCACCATCGAGCGTATCGGATATACCGACCCCGCGTACGGCTTCGACAGCAAGACGTGCGCGGTCATCAGCACCATCGACCGACAATCGCCCGACATCGCGATGGGCGTCGACACGGGCGGGGCCGGCGACCAGGGGATGATGTTCGGCTACGCCACCGATGAGACCGCCGAGCTGATGCCAATGCCGATCCAGCTCGCCCATCGGCTTACCGAGCGCCTCGCCGAGTGCCGGCGTAGCGGCGCGATTGGTTGGCTGCGGCCCGACGGGAAAGCCCAGGTCACTGTGGTGTACGAAGACAAACAGCCCGTCGCAGTGGACACGGTCGTCGTGTCCACGCAGCATTCGGACGATGTCACGGCGCGAGAGCTTCGTGAGGCGATCATCGACGGGGTCATCGAGCCGACTGTCCCTTCCGAGTTCCGTTCGAAGAAGATGAAGTATCACATCAATCCGACTGGCCGGTTCGTGATTGGCGGACCGCAGGGTGACGCGGGACTCACCGGCCGAAAGATCATCGTCGACACCTACGGCGGCATGGGGCGTCATGGCGGCGGTGCGTTCAGCGGTAAGGACCCGTCCAAGGTCGACCGCTCGGCCTGCTACGCGGCACGCTGGGTGGCGAAGAACATCGTGGCGGCCAAGCTCGCGCGGCGGTGCGAGGTCCAGCTCGCCTACGCGATCGGCGTCGCCGAGCCGGTGTCGCTGATGGTCGATACGTTCGGGACGTCGGTCGTGCCGGAATCCAGCATCACCAAAGCGATTCGCGAAGTGTTCGATCTCAAGCCGCGAGGCATCATCGATGCCCTCGAGCTTCGGAAGGCGATCTACAGCGCAACCTCGGCGTACGGTCACTTTGGCCGAACGCCGCGGAAGGTGGGCCGCGGGCGCTCCGCCAAGACGTTGTTCACATGGGAACGTACCGACCGAGCGGCGCAGCTCGCGCGCGCCGTTCGGTGAGCCGGGTGTCGTATGATTGAAGTCATCGTTTCGAAGCTGGGCGTCGATCCGGGCACACAGACGTACGTCGTCGTGCTGCAGGAGAAAGGCGGCGCCCGTCTGCTGCCGATCTGGATCGGCCAGACCGAAGCCGAGTCGATCGTGATGCACATGCACAACATGAAGCGCTCGCGCCCGCTCACACACGACCTTTGCAAGTCGCTCATTCTCGCCAGCGGATCGCGTCTCAAACGCATTCAGATCACGCGCGTCGAGAACAACACGTATTACGGTGAGCTGCACCTCGAGCGCGATGGCAAGGTCGTTCAGGTCGATTCGCGGCCGTCCGACGCGATCGCGATCGCACTGCGACTCGATGCACCGATCTTCGCGGCCGAAGCGCTGCTCATGCGACCGGACGAGGAGGAGGCGGAAGATGGCGAGAGCTACGGCACGCCCGAGCCGCCGACCGCCGAGCCCCCGGACCTCAGCGCCGACCAGCTCAAGCAGTATCTCGAGCAACTCCGTCCCGAGGACTTCGGCAAGTTCAAGCTGTGATTCGGCTCGAGCAGCGTCCGGATTCCACAGCGTCGCTGCGCCGCGTCGACGGCCGCGTCGTCCGCGGCACGCGCCAGGGCGAACTGCCGGTCGCGCATCAATGGGCCGTGCTGCATCGCGTCGGCCCCGACCGCGCCGGCCCGCTCGACTCGACGCGGACGAACGCGAACGGCGATTACAGCTTTCGTTATCGTCCCAGCGGCGACAGCTCCGCCGTGTATTTCGTGTCCACGTCGTACGGCGGCGTCGCGTACTTCACTTCGCCACTCCGCGGGCCCGTGGTGCGCGGCGACGATGCACGCCTGACGGTTTTCGACACGACCTCCGGCCCGGTCGCGATCAAGGTTGGCGGCCGGCATCTCATCGTCGGAAATCCGCTGCCCGATGGACGCCGCCCCATCGGCGAAGTGTACGATCTCGAGAACGACAGCACCGTCACGGCGATCGCCCGTGACAGCCTCACGCCCGTGTGGAGCACTCACATTCCGCAGGCGGCGATCAGCTTCCAGCTGAACCGCGGCGGCGATCTGGCGCCGGGCGCGGCATCGATACACGGCACGACCGTCGGCCTGCTCGCGCCACTTGGTCCCGGCATTCGACAATTCGCATTCACGTACGACCTGCCGGCGAGCGCGTTCCCGCTCAGCGTCCCGATCGACCGCCCGACGGGCGTGCTGGAGATCCTGGTGCAGGAGCCGCGCGCGCAGCTCTCCGGCGTCCGGCTCCGCGAGCTCGCGCCGGTGAGCGCGGAAGGGAGAACGTTTCGGCGGCTTCTCGCGCAGGACGTCGCCGCGAACTCGGTGTTGCGCGTCGACGTGCCGCGCGTGGTGACGGCGCAGCGCGAGCGCGTGTACGAAGGCGTCGGCGTCGCACTGGGCCTGGCGATGATCGTCGCGCTCGTCTTCTCGCTTCGTCGCGCTCGCCCGCGCCGCGTCGTCGCTGTCGCACCGGCGCCCGCCGCGCGGTCGACGGAAGTACTTGCCCGCGCGATCGCCGAGCTCGATCTGGACCACGAGCGCGCCGAGCCGGGTGATGAGTCGGCGCGTGCCGTCTACGTGGAGCGACGCGCGGCGCTCAAGGCGCAGCTCGCGGACGCGCTTGCCGCGGAGCGCCGGCGGGCGTAGTATTCGCCTCGACAACTGATTGCGAACGCGGGACACGGAAACCGGTGCAATGCCGGTGCGGCCCCGCCACTGTAACGGGTAGCAACGCGCGCGCTCACGATGCCACTGGCCACGAGGCCGGGAAGGCGAGCGACGCAGCCCGAAGCCAGGAGACGACCCACGTTCGCGCCACGTATCACAGCTCCTCGGGGGAGGACTGGTGGCAACCCGGACGCCAATCGTCGCGTCCAGCGTTGCGGGCATTCTCCTCCGTGGAAGGATGCCCGTGTTTCGTTTCGCTGTCGCGCTGTTCGCCACGATCGCAGCGGCCGCCTGCCGCGAGTCTCCGCGCGCACACCCCGCCGCGGCGGCGCTGCGCGACGACTTCGGGTCCGAGATCCGAATCGCGGTGCCACCGCCACGGCGGATCGTCTCTCTCAACCCCGCGACCACCGAGATTCTGTTCGCCATTGGCGCCGGACCGCGCGTGGTCGGACGATCGCAGTATGATGATTTTCTAAAGGCCGCCCGCCTGGTGCCCGACCTCGGACCGGCGCTCCGGCCGAACGTCGAAGCGATCCTCGGCGCGCGCCCCGATCTCGTCATCCTCTACGGCAGCGCCGAAAACGCGCCGTCGGCCGCGCGCCTTCGACAAGCCGGCGTGCCCGTGGTCGGGCTGCGCTTCGACCGCATCGAGGAATTCGAGCGCGACGCGCGCCTGCTCGGCCGGCTCACCGGCGACTCGGCCCGCGCGGCGACGCTCGTCGACACCATCGCATCGACGCTCGCTCGCGTCCGTACGGCGACGAGCGGCCTCCCGCGACCGACCGTGTTCATGCATGCGTGGGAGCGCCCGCTCATCGCGATCGGCGGCGGAAGCTTCCTCAGCCAGCTCCTCGATATCGCCGGAGCGCGAAACGTCTACGGCGACGCCCAGGAACCGTCCATCGTCGTGACGATCGAGGACGTGATCCACCGCGACCCGGACTTCGTGCTCGTGAGCCCGGGCGCGGCGCCGACGTTGCGCTCGAGCGAACGATGGCAAGCCCTTCCCGCCGTTCGCGCCGGTCGCATCCTGGTCTACGACACCTTGCTCGTCGGCCGGCCAGGCGTCACGCTCGGCGCGGCGGCCGTTTCGCTCGCGCGGCTGATTCACCCCGGCTCGGTGCCCTGATCGATGTCGAGCTGGCGATGGGTCGCGCTCGTCCTCGTCCTGATCGCCGTCTCGGCGCTCGCCGTGGCCGTGGGAACCATTCATCTTCCGATATCAGTGATCTGGAATGGCCTGCGCGGCGTCGGCGATGCCGACGCCGTCATGGTGATCCGGAACCTCCGCCTGCCGCGCGTCGCGCTGGCGGTGCTCGTCGGCGCGGGACTCGGATTGTCGGGCGCGTCGCTGCAGGGCGCGATGCGCAACCCGCTCGCCGAGCCGTATCTCCTCGGCGTCTCGGGCGGCGCGGCCGTCGGTGCCGTGCTCGCGAGCGGCCTCGGTCTCGCCGCGGCGCTGCTGCCGATCGCCGCATTCGCCGGAGCCATCGTTGCCGTGCTCGCCGCGTTTTTCGTGGCGCACGCGGCCGGCGCGCGCGGCGATCCGCGGGTACTCCTCATGGCCGGCGTCGTCGTGGGCGCGTTCGCCAACGCCGCGATCATGGTGATCCTCGCCAACGCCGAGCCGAACACCGTTCGCAACGCGCTCTGGTGGATGATGGGCTCCGTCGGCGAGGCGACGTGGTCGCAGTCGCGGTGGCTTGCCGCGTATCTCCTCGTCGGCGGGGGCGCGCTCTTCGTGATCGGTCGGGAGATCGACGTCCTCGCGCTGGGCGATGAGGCCGCGGCAGGGCTCGGGCTCGATGTGGACGCGGCAATCCGCCGCGTCTTTCTGATCGCCTCGCTCGTCGCGGCCGCCACCGTCGCCGCGGCGGGACTCGTCGGCTTTGTCGGGCTCGTCGTGCCGCACATCGTCCGCGCCGCCGGT
>DATJIZ010000281.1:0-2507 GCA_035492735.1 Gemmatimonadaceae bacterium
CGATCCGGAGCGCATCGGTGCTCGGGACCTGGCCGTCGTGCGCCGCCCCACGGGCGGCCGGGCGATCCTCCACGATCGGGAGATCACGTATTCGGTTACCGCGCCGGCGGCCGACGCGGGCGATCTTCGCGCCTCGTACGACCGGATCAACACGCTGCTGCTCACCGGGCTTGCCCGTTTGGGCGTCGATGCCCGCGTTGCCGAGCGTGAGACCCGCGGGGTGACACCCGGACCGGCACCCTGCTTTGCCGAGCCCTGGGCCGGCGAGCTCACCCTGGGCGGCCGCAAGCTGGCCGGCAGCGCACAGTGGCGCTCGAGCGGGGCCATGCTCCAGCACGGCTCGATCCTCGTGGAGGACGATCAGAGCGTGCTGACGGAGTTGTGGGCCGAGCCGCGGTCGCGGATCCCGGCGCCGGCAACGCTCGCGTCGGCGCTTGGGCGGCCGCCAACGCCAGAGGAATTGTACGAGGCACTGGCGTACGCGGTGCGGGAGATCGAAGATCCGTGTGCGGAGTCGTTGATACCGGACGATCGGCTCCGTGCCGATGCCGCGAGTCTCGTCGTCCACTACGCGGACGAGGCGTGGACGTGGTCCCGCTGACGATGATCGGTCAGGCCATCGGGCCGCTACTCGCGCCGTTCTGGCAAGCTGGACCCGCCGCTCAGCTCTCACCTCCGCCGTCCTCTCCCCTCCCCGACCACCAAGGCATGCGAAAATCAGCGCTTCTCATCGCGTGCGCCCTCCTTGCGGGCGCCTGCGCCGGTCGAGAGACCTCGAGCGCGACCAACGCGCCGGGCGGCACGATCATCATTGCGGCGGCCGGCGACCCGTCAGATCTCTTTCCAGCGTACGTCAACGATGAGAACGGCCGAATCGTTCAGGACCTCGTGTTCGACCGACTCGCCGAGATCGATCAATCGCTGACGACCATCGGCGACAAGGCGTTCACGCCGCGCCTCGCCAGACGGTGGGCCTGGGCGCCCGACTCGCTCTCGGTCGCGTTCGAGATCGATCCGCGCGCGCGGTGGCACGACGGCCAACCGGTGACCGCGCGCGACGTGCGGTATAGCTATCGCGTGTTCCTCGATCCCAAGGTTGGATCACCCGTCGCGCCGCTGCTGAGCAACCTGGACTCGGTGTCGGTCCGCGACTCGCTCACGGCCGTGGTGTGGTTCAAGAAGCGCACGCCGGAACAGTTCTACGACGTCGCCTACCAACTGATCGTGATGCCGGAACACGTGTACGGCTCCATTCCCATGGAACAGCTGCACACGTCGGAGGCGACGCGGCACCTCGTCGGCAGCGGACAGTTCCGCTTGCGCGAGTGGAAGCCGGGTGAACGCATCGAGCTCGTGGCGGACACGGCGAACTACCGGGGCCGCCCCAAGCTCGACCGCGTCGTGCTGTCGCGCATCGACGTGCCGGCCACCGGCGAAGCACAGGTGCTCACCGGGCAGGCCGACTTCATGGAGGCGATTCCGCCCGACGACGCCGGGAAGCTCGACAGCAATTCGTTCGTCAGACCGGTCGTGGTGCCGCAGAATGCATACGCCTTCATGGGCATGAATCCGTACGATCCAAAGAATCGGAACGCGCCGAACGCGATCTTCTCCGACCGGCGCGTGCGGCGCGCGCTCTCGATGGCGGTGGATCGGCGCGCCATGCTGCACAACGTGTTCGGCGACAAGGGGCGCCTCGGCCACGGGCCCTTCCCAATCACGCTGTCGGTCGCGGACACCACGCTCCGCGTCCCGCCGTTCGACACCGCCGCCGCCGCCGCGCTGCTCGATTCCGCCGGGTGGCGCCGCGGGACCGACGGAATGCGAAGCAAAGGCGGCCGGCCGCTTCGGTTCTCGCTGATGGTGCCCAGTACGAGCGCGCCCCGAAAGGTGTACGCCCAGTTGCTCCAGGAGCAATTCAAGCGCTTTGCAGGTGCGGCGGTCGACATCGACATCTTGGACCGGAATGCGTACCAGGCGCGACTCGACGCCTACGACTTCGATGCGGTCATGCACGCGTTCGGCACCGACCCAAGCCCGGTTGGCGGAAGGCAGAACTGGGCGACGGCGGGCATCGGCGCGAACGGGCAGAATGTCCTTCGGTACTCCAACCCGACGGTCGACGCGCTGTTCGACAGCGTTGCCGCTTCCTTCGATGCCGCACAGACCAAAGCGCTGGCAGCGCGGGCCTTCCAACGGATCATCGACGACGCGCCGGCGATCTGGCTCTACGACTACGTGAACATCGACGCGGTGCATCGGCGAATCGACCTCGCACCCATGCGCGTCGACGAGTGGTGGGCCAACATCGCCGACTGGTCCATCCCGCCGGACAAGCGCATCGATCGCGATCGCATCGGCCTCGCCACCGCACCGCAGAAACGCTGAGCCGTGCGGCGACGACTGGTCGCGCGGCTCTGGCAATCGCTGATCGTCGTGTTCCTCGTCACGACGATCAGCTTTTGTCTCATCCACGCGGCCCCGGGGTCTCCGTTCGCCTACGAGGG
>DATJIZ010000282.1:0-4265 GCA_035492735.1 Gemmatimonadaceae bacterium
CTCGTCGCGCCGTAATCGCGGGCGAGGTGCAGTCATGCAAACCCGTCCGTCGCGCATCGCGCGGCGGCGGGGGCGGCACATCGCCCTCGTCGTCGCGCTTGCGCTCATCGGTCGCGGCGCTGCCGCGCAAATCGCCGTCGACGAACTCGAGTTGCACGTCCCGCTGCGGCCCGGCGCCACCGGCCTGTCGCGAAGCTTCCACGCCGCCAATCCGGGCGACGTGCCGGCGAATGCAACCATCTCGATCGAGGACTGGGATCGAAGCGATCGCGGCGAGAACCGCTATTACCAACTCGGCAGCTTGCCGGGCACTTGTGGACGCCACGTCGGGGTCTTCCCGTCGGTTCTCCGGTTCGAGCCACGCTCGGTTCAGACGATTCAGGTAACTGTCGACAGCGCCGACGCCATTCCGCGCGGCTGCTACGCGATCCTGTTCGTCGAGACGGCGCGAACGCACGGGCCAAGTTCGTCGGGATTGCTGTACAGTGTTCGGTACGGCGTAAAGCTCTACGTCGAGCCCGACGCGCCGCCGAGCGGAGAGGTGACCGCGATCGAGATCGGGCCGCGAGGCGCCGCGAGCGCGGCGAACGGCGCGACCGCGGCAAGCGATAGCGCGGCGCGCGTCCTGAACGTGTCGTTCCACAATTCGGGTCCGCGCCAAACCGAGACCCACGGGACTGTCGAAGTGAGGCGGCTCGACAACTCGGTAGCCTCGACGATCGACATCCCGGAATTTCCCACCCTTCCGGGTGCGACGCGCCGACTCGAGATCGCAATTCCGAGACTGCCGCCGGGCAGGTACGTGCTCCTGGCCATGCTCGATTATGGCGGACAGGAGATCGCGGCGGGGCAGGCGAGGTTGGAGATCCCGTGACCCGCCGGTTCGTCGGGGCCGCAGTCATCGCCATGTCGAGCGCCCTGGGCGCCACATCGGTCGCAGCGCAGACGACGACGCTCACGATCACCGGCGGCTCGACGACCACGTTCAATCAACCGGCACTCTCCGATTACGTGGCTGGGTACATCGACGGGCCGACGGTCACGTTCACCGTCTCGCTGGCTGGCGGTGCCGCCAGCACGACGCACACGACGACGGTGGAGATCTGCGCGAGCTCGGCGACGCTCGGGTCCGGCAAATCAATCTCGAAGTTGATGTGGCAGCCGAGTGATGCGTCGAAACCCTGGCAGTCGATCACGTCGAGTTGCGCGGGCGCGGTCAGCGCGTCGCGCACCGTGGGCTCGCAGGTGCTCGCCAAAGGCGGGTCTTGGTCGGGCGGCGTGCGGCTGCGCATGATCCTCGATTGGACCGACACCGCCCCCTCGTACGGGACGAACATCGGGATGACCGTCGCCGTGAGCACCCCATGAGCGTGTGGCGTGCGCCGGGGCGCTCTCCGATCGCCCGGCCTATGGGGCGCATCGGGGTGTGTTGTGTCGTGCTCCTCGGGCCCACCGTCGTGCGCGGCCAGGCCAATGCTGGACGGCCTCCCGAACGCGTGGCTTCGCGCGTCGCCGTCAAGGACGCCCGCTCAGGGCCTGGACCAGGCGATCGAGAGACGAGTGCGATCGTCGTCCCGAATGCCGAGCCTCGATCCTTTCGCGTCGTCACGGTCGCTGTCCCGTCCGAGCTCGAGGGCGGTGCGCGCGTACGGTATGACGTGATACCGACGGGCCAGGGGACGATTCTCGGCTCGAGGACCGGAGTGCTCGACGGCCACTCCACGTCGACCGGCGTGGTACTGACGGTGGGGGTTCCCGCCGCGGCGCTCGGCGGACGCACGCGCGTCGCGGTCGTTCGCTTTGCGGTCGCGGACCGCGCACCGGTCGGCGTGCCGATCGAACTGGATGTGGCCGCCACCTCGCGAATCGATGTCATCCCGAGGCGTCCGATGCGCGGCGCGCAGCGTGGCGATCGCATCGAGTTGTCGTTCGCGATCAGAAATGGCGGGAACGTGCGAGATACGATCGACCTCTCGGTCGAGGCGCCCGCGTCGTGGAGCACGCGATTCGCCGACGCTCCGCGCATCGTCCTCCAACCGGGCGAATGGGCAGAGCGGACGATTCTCGCGATCGTACCTACGACGTCGGACCTCGGCGACTTCGGCGTGGCGCTCGTCGCGACGGCGCGTGGCGGTGCGCGGGCGCGCGGCATCACGATGGTCGAGGTGACCGACGGCTTGCGACCAGGATCCCAGGTTGGACCGATCATCACGGCCGGTGTCGGATCCGCCGCCAGCTCGAGCGGTGGCGCGCGGGCGGTGGAATCGATCGCTCTCGAGGGCCCGCTGAGCGACGGGCTCACCGTCGCCGGGCGCATTACGGCCCCGCTTCCCTCCGATCCAGTGGCGAGCCGCGCCTTGACGACGCTCGGCTATTCGCCGCGCACGAGCTTCCTCTCGCTCGGCGCCCCAGGTTGGTCGGCGACCGTCGGCAATACGGGCGTGGCGCTGTCGGACCTGGGCGGTCAGACCGTGTTCGGCCGAGGGGGCTCGCTGCGCTTCGGCGTCGGACCCGGCAGCGTGCACCTGCTCGCCGCGACACCGACGGCCGGCAGCGCGTCGTCCTGGAATGAGAGCTCTCTAATCGGCGCGTCGATCGACGGCAGAGTAGCAACCGGCACGCTGACGGCGTTCCTCGCGCATTTGCGCGACTCGAGCTACACCGTTCGTGCCCTCGACGCGGCGGGGCTCGGCATGGAGCTGCGGCCCTGGAGCGACGGCATGCTCTCGGGTCAGCTTGCGGCGCGCTCGTATCGCGGGGGAAGTGGCCTGGGCGCCGCCGGTGTGCTGCGGACTCCGCTCGCCGGCGGCCAGCTCGATCTTCAACTGACCCACGCGCCCGGCGGCACGAGCGCGTTTGCACTGGCGTCCGACGCCCTCACGGCGGCCGCTGATCGCTCGTTCGGCCGGCTTCACACCGAGGCGACATACTGGACGACTCGCGATCAGAGCGCCGCGTTCGATGATCTGAGCTCGACCGGATGGTCGCTGTCTCCCGCCTACCCGATTCTGCCGACGTTGACAATCGGCTCGTACGTCCAGGGATCGACCTTCGCCTCGAGCGGCGCGGACGGACGATTCGCGTCGAGTCAGCGCGATGTCGGCGCGCGCGGCGCGGTGCTGCGCGGCGGCTTCGAGCTCAGCGCCGACAGCCGACTGAGCACGATTTCGCGCGCCGTGGACGGCACATCGCACGTCGTCGTTGACGACGACTCTCGCCGCGTGACCAACCGCATTCGGCTCGATCACACCGACGCCCGCGGCGAGATCGGCATCGGCGGATCGGTCGAGACGAACGTCATCGGCGCGGCGACGATGCCGTCCCAGGCAACGCTGGATGCGCACGTCGATCGATTGCAGTTGTTCCCGCGCCTGCCGCACTTCACGCTGAGCGGTTCCGCTCAACGGCTCCGATTCGGCGACGCCACGCTCGCCACGTCACGGCTCGAGGCCGATCTCGAGCTCTATCGCTCGACGCGCATCGCGCTGGGCATCGAGCGCGGTACGGCTCGCGATGCGGCGGGCGTGTTGCAAACGGTGCTGACCCTGAAAGTCGAGCGGGCCGCGCGGCTGCCCGCGCTGGGTGCCCGGACCATGACGGGCGTCGTATTCGAGGATCGAAACGGGAACGGCATTCGGGATCAGGGCGAGCCTGGCGTGAGCGGCATCGTCGTCCGGAAAGGCTCCCAGTCGGTCGTCACCGATGCCGGCGGCGTATTCCGTGTGGATCAACAAGCGACCGGTCGCACGGAGATCGATTCCCGCTCGCTGCCCACCGGTTGGTTGTCCGCCGCTCGCTCGCTCGCGACCGCTGCCGATGAGCATTCGCTCGGCGTGATCCCGACGACCGCGGTGGATGTCGACGTCAGACTTGCCGGCGGTTCCGACGGTACAATGCGATCGGTGCGGGTTGGACGAGCGTCGCTCGCGTTGCGTGATTCGACTGGCCGCGTCTGGCTCGCCCGAACGGACGCCAAGTCGCACGCGACGTTCGATGCGCTGCCGTTCGGCCGCTACACGTTGGGCGCGCAGTTCGACGAGTCGAGCGAACCGATCGTCGTCGACCCTGTGCCGACGATCGAGATCACGGGCGCCGCGCGCCGCCAGCACGTCACCGTCACGGTCCGAACGCGCCCGGTGCGAATGTTCACGGGGCAGCCATGATGCGCCGTCGTGCACCGCGCGGGGTTGCGCTCGCCGCGTGTGTCCTCGTGTCGCAATTCGCCTGCGCCGGTACGACGACTGAGGCTGGTCCGGCGCTGATCA
>DATJIZ010000283.1:0-9383 GCA_035492735.1 Gemmatimonadaceae bacterium
GGCAGCGCATTCACGAGCCCGGCGATCCATCCACTCGCGCCGGCCGGTACGGCCTCGAGGATCATGTCGTCCAGCCCGGCAAATACGGCGATCCGATCGCCGAGCACTTCGCGGACGGCGGTGATCCGTCGAACGTCGCCGCTCGATTCCTTCATCGCGTGGAGGTTGTCGTGCCGTTCGGCCAACTCGGCCACCTGCGCCGCGGTGACGTCCGTTCGATACGCGATGGGGTTGTTGTAGAGCATGCACGACAATGTGGTCGCGCCGATCACCGCACTGTAGTGCGCGCGCGTCTCGCGCCAGTCGGAGACGTACACGTAGGCTGGCAGTGCCATGATGCCATCGCAGCCCGCGCGCTCTGCCTCTCGCACGAGCTGAATGCATTCGCCGGTCGCCAGACCGGCGATGCCGGCGACCACCGGCGCGCGGCCCGCGGCCGCGCGACAGCAGGTGCGCAGAATCTCGACCTTCTCGCTGAATGCGAGCGTCGCCGATTCGCCAAGCGATCCGTTCGGCACGATCCCGCGGCAACCGCTTTCGACGAGCCACGCGACGTGCCGCGCGAGCGCGTCGTGATCCACGGTGAAATCGGCGCGCAGCGGCGTCGTGATGGCGGCGAATACGCCGCGCCAATCCGTTCTATCCATGAACTACCGGCTCCTTGAGTAAGACAAGCACGGTCGAGGTCGACGCGGCTGTGACGTAACCACGGGGCAGGGACGGTGTCAGCAAAAGGCTCACGGCTGCACGGCGCGCAGCGTGTCCGTGATCGCTGGCAGCTTGCCGTCCATCGATTGGTTGAATGCGGCGACATCGGTCTCCACGAGCGATTTGTACGCGTCCTTGGCGCCGGCGAGCTGTTTTTCCAGGTCGGCAAGCCAGGCGAGCGACGCGTCGGTCGGCGGGGCGTCGGCGCCGCCGGCGACGTCGCCGGCACCGCTGTTCACTTCGCCGTTCAGCCAGATCAGCGACATGTAGATCTTGTACGGCTCCACGTAGTACTTGTCGTCGCTGTTCATGTCGCTGCGCGAGAGCAGCCGAAGCTCCACGTCCATCATCTTCTTGTCGAGATCGGACAGCGCCCGCTCGACGTCCGGCTTCTCGGCGTTCGCCTTGACTTGGTCGGCGATCTGCTTGCGCATGATCTCGAGCCGGTTGACGAGATCGGCCGACGCGGTCATTGCGTTGCGCACGCGAACTTGGGTCGCCGTCGATGCGACGAGGTCGGCGTCGCTCGTCGTGAGCTCCGGGTCGCGGAGGATCGTCAGCGGCTGCGTTTCGGTCTTTCCATTGACCAGGAGGCGAACGGCATACGTGCCCGGCACAGCGATCGGGCCGGAGACCTGCGCGCCCTGAATGCCCCAGTGGGTCACGGGACGCGTGGTCCGGTTGTGGAACCGCGGTTCCTCGAAGATGTGCGGGTTGTCCGGAGCGACAGTGCGCAGCGCCACCGTGTGCGGCGGATCGTAACGCGCGTCCCACACGGCGCGGTTGTATCCGGCGCGCGTCGGGACTTGCAGCGTGCGGACGATCGCCCCCGCCGAGTCGAGTATCTCCAGGCGTGCCGGGCGCGGCGACGCGGTCTTGAGTGCGAACGTGATGTCGGCGTGGCCGCTGCGCGCCTGCCTGTATCCCGGGTGTGGCGGATAGAGCGTGACGTCGGCGTCGGCGATCTGACCCTTGAGCTCGAGTGGCGCGATGTCGCGCAGCACGAAGACGCCGCGACCGTAGGTGGATACGACGACGTCGTGCCACGGCTTGGGAACGACGATCCACGAGACCGCGGTGTGCGGGAGCCCCTCGTCGAACTCCGTCCAATGCGCGCCGTCGTCGAGCGAGTAGTAGAAGCCGTGGCCCGTGCCTGCGAAGAGCATGCCTCGCCGATTCGGATTCTCGGTTACCGCCATCACGTAATCCAGCGGATGCGCCGATGGCAGATCACCGGTCACGTTCGTCCACGTCGCGCCGAAGTCCGTGGTCTTGACGATGTACGGCTGGCGATTGTCCATCATGTGGAAGTCGATGGCGACATACGCGGTCGCTGGATCGAAGTGCGACGGCTCGATCTTGCGCACGGTGCCCCAGGTCGGCAGGCCGGCGGCGGTGAGGCCTTTCGTCACATCGGTCCACGTGCCACCGCCGTCTTTCGTGTACCACACCTTGCCGTCGTTCGTCCCGGCCCAGATCAAGCCGCGCTGCGCGTCCGATGGCGCAATCGCGAACACCAGCTCCCCGTAGAACTGCCCGAGGTTGTCCTCGACGATGCCGCCCGACGACACGATTCGTGACGGGTCCTGTGTCGACAGATCGGGGCTGATCACATTCCAACTCTGGCCGCCATTAGAGGTCTTGAATACGACCTGGCACCCGTAGTACACGGTGTTGTGGTCGAACGGGTCGATGGCCAGCGGCGGCGTCCAGTGGCACCGGTACTTCAGCTTGTCAGGCGGCGAGTCGAGCGTGTGGATCCACGGGCTCACGGAGCGGGCGCGTTTCACGCGATGGTCATAGCGCGTGACGGCGTCTCCGTAGCAGCTCGCCCACACGATGTTCGGGTCGGTCGGATCGGGGAGCGTGAAGCCCGACTCGCAGCCACCGAGGCCGTGATCCCAGGTCGAGCTCCCGCCAAAGCCGCCGCCGCCGCGGCCACCGGCCGTGGAATCAGCGTTGGTCGAATCCGGGCGCGTGCCCGTCCGACCCGCGTCGGTGCCGCCGCGAGCGGCCAGGCGCGCCGCGCTCGTATCGCCGCGTACGGCGGGCCCTCGGCCGCCGGCTCGACCGCGAGCGGCCGCGGTATCTGCGCCGCCGCGGCCGCCGCGCCCTGCGCCCCCACGACCGCGGCCGGCGCCGGCGGCGATGCCGCGCGTCGCCGTCGTCGCTTCGGGCGCGGTGCTCGGGCCGCGCATGGTGCCGTTGTCCTGTCGATTGCCGTACACCCAGTACGGCACCTGGTTGTCGACGGCCACGTGATACATCTGCGCGATCGGCAGCGCGATCGACTGGAAGCTCTTGCCGTGATCGTGCGTGATCCGCGCGCCGAGGTCGTTGGTGAGCCCGAAGTGATTTGGATTCTTGGGATCGATCCAGATGTCGTGATTGTCGCCGCCCCACGGCACCTCGGCGAAGGTCTTGCCGCCGTCCTTCGATTGGAAGAAGCTCGAGTTGGCGACGAGGATTTCGTCGGCGTTGCCGCTCGACACTGCCAGGTGGATGTAGTACCCAGCGCGCCCGATCAGCGCGCGTTGATAATTGACGACCTTCCACGAGCGCCCGCCGTCGTCGGAGCGCCACACCGATCCCTGATCGGCCGTCTGGATCAGCGCGTACACGCGATTCGAGTTCGTGGGCGCGACCGCGACATCGATCTTGCCGACGGGCGACTTGGGCAGGCCGGGGTGCTGGATTCTGGTCCACGTGCTGCCGCCGTCGCGCGACACGTAGATCCCGCTGCCGGGCCCTCCGCTGAACATCGCCCACGTGTGCATCACGACCTGCCACGTTCCGGCGAACAGCACTTTGGGATTCCTGGCATCCATCGTGAGACCCGAGCACCCGGTGTTCTCATCGACGAACAGCACCTGCGTCCACGTCTTGCCGCCGTCGCTGGTGCGAAAGACGCCGCGCTCCCGCTGCGGGCCGGTGGCGCGCCCCAGCGCGCAGACGAAGACGATGTTCGGGTTGGTGGGATGAACGAGAATTCTCTGAATGCGGCCGGTCTCGCGCAGGCCCATGTTCGTCCAGGTCGTGCCGGAGTCAGTCGACTTGTAGACGCCGTCGCCGATCAGGTCGGCGTCGCGAATGGCCCAGGCTTCGCCCGTCCCGGCCCACACGGTCGCGGGCTGTGAGGCGGCCACGGCGAGTGCGCCGATCGCCTGCACGCGCATCGAATCGAAGACCGGGCGGAACGTCGCACCGCTGTCGACCGATTTCCATACGCCGCCCGATGCGGCGCCGACGTACCACACGCGCAGATCGCCGGGCACGCCGGTGATCGCCGCGATGCGACCGCCTTCGGCGGGGCCGAGCATCTGAAACCGGAACGGATCGGGCGGTGCGGGACGCGGCGAATTCTGAGGTAGCCGTGTCGCGCCGCGCTGCTGCGCCGGGAGGACGCTGGCGGTGCAGAGGGCGAGGAGGGACACGCAGGAGCGGAGACGCATGGCGATTCGAGTCGAGGTCTGGGCGGCGCGGAAATGTGCTGCGCCCATCGGACGGATACAATATGTTTTGACCTGTCGAACACAAGGTCCGCGCATTCAGCGCGTTCAGTCAGCGGTCTTGTGGAGTAGTCGGCCACTCATATTGTATCCGAGCAACCTCTCGCGGCCATCGGCGGCGCTGCACCCGCGTGTCGCCTCGCACGCGAGACAACGCGCGTCGAGCGCTGGCTCTCACACTCGCCTCTCGTGATTCACTGGTCTCGAATGTCTTTCCTCGCACTCGGCGCGGCGCCGGTCGTGGTGCTTGCCGGCAACGCCCATCGCGAGCCCCGCTCGTTCGCCCCCGTGTTCCGCGCGGTGGAAGTTCACATCGCCGTCGCCCGCGATCGCTCGGCCCCGCTTGGCGCGTTGCACTCAGCCCGGCGCGCATCATCGCGTGAGATGGCGCGCGCCGCGGCGCGACGCCTCGGCAAACAGCCCCTCCTACATCGCGCGGCGTCGCTCGCTCGCCGCGGCGATGTGGAGCAGACAGACCAGGGCGATCGTGCGCCGGCGTCGCTCGTCGCGAGCTTCGACGGATTGGGCGCCGGCTTCACCGGGCCGCAGGGAACCGCCCGCCTCAGGAATCCGTCGGACAACTCACTCGCCGTGGGGCCCGATCACATCGTGCAGATCGTGAACAGCCGCATGGCGATCTTCACGAAGGAGGGTAGGCGCTACGACACCACCGGCCGCGTTCTCTACGGACCGGTGGAGACCCGCAACGTCTTCCGGGGGTTCGGTGGCCCCTGCGAACAGCGAAACAACGGCGATGCCGTCGCGCGATACGACCAGCTGGCGAACCGCTGGCTGATCGTGATGCCCATCTTCTCGCGGATCACGGATCAGCAGGATCCTCGGCCACTGCCCGCCGGCGGCGAGCCGGCGCGGCGCAGCGTGGCGGGCGTCAAGGGACACCCTGGCGCGGCGACGCGGCTGTTCGAACCGCCCCCACCGCCACCAGCACCGCCGGCCGACACGCAGCGTGCGCTCGCGGACACGGCGCGACGGCGTCCGCCGCAGCCGACCACCGGGGTCTACGCGATGTGCTACGCGCTGAGCGTCAGCGCCGACCCATTCGGTCCGTACTATCGGTACGAGTTCATCCGGCCGCTGTTCCCGGATTACCCGCGGCCCGCCGTGTGGCCCGATGGCTACTACCTGCCGACGAGCACGGGTGACAACGTGATCCAGAAGCAAGCCTGTGTCGTCGATCGCGCGACAATGCTCGTTGGCGGCGACGTGACCGAGCAATGCGCGATCATCGACGGCGTGAATTTCCTGAACAACGCCGACGTCGACGGTACGGTGGCGCCGCCACGCGGCGCGGCGAATATCATGATGGCGGCCGGCGGCAAACAGCTCGAGAAAGTGATGGAGGACAGCGTCCTGCTGGCCTGGAGCTTCCACGTCGACTGGCGCGATCCGTCCAAAACGCGCATCGACGGGCCGGTGCGCATTCCCGTGGCGCCATATCACTACCTGTGCGACGGGCAGCTCACGAACTGTGTCCCGCAACAGGCCACCGATCGTCGGCTCGACGCGCAGGGCGACAAATTGATGGCGCGACTCGTCTACCGTCGCGTCGCCGGACACGAATCCATCGTCGCCGTGCATTCGGTAGACACCAAGGCCGGCGGCGGCGGCGTGCGATGGTACGAGTTCCGGCTCGACGGTCATCGCACGCCGGTGTTGTATCAGCAGGGCACGTACGCGCCGGACAGCGCCTACCGCTGGATGGCCAGCCCGGCGATGGACAAGTACGGCAACATCGGCATCGGCTACTCGTACGGCGGACCCGGAGAATTCGCCGGCCAACGCTTCGCCGGCCGATTGGCCGGCGACGCGCCCGGACGCTTGACGCTTCACGAGACGGTGCTTGCCACAGGCGAGGCGCCGCAGACCAACACGCTGCGCTGGGAGGATTACACCCAGACGGCCGTCGATCCGAGCGACGATTGCACGATCTGGTACGTGGGCGATTACTTCCGACGAGGCGAGAGCAACTACTCGACTCGGATTGGCGCGTTTCGTCTCCCCGGCTGCCAAGGGGCACGCTAGGATCTCCACCGCTCGCACGGAACACACTCCATGCCTCGTCGCAACGCACGTCCGGCGAAATATGTCGCGCCGCCAGTCGCGGATCAGTCGCGCGACGTTCTGCTGCTGCCGATTCGTCGACAAACGCTCACGGGAATGACCGTCGATGCCATCCGCGAGCGGATCCTGCGTGGCCATTATCCCGAAGGCGAGCCACTGCGGCAGGACGCGATTGGCGCCGAGCTCGGCGTGAGCCGGATTCCCGTGCGCGAGGCGCTTCGGCAGCTCGAGGCCGAGGGACTCGTCACGTTCAACCCCCATCGCGGGGCTGTCGTGTCGACGCTCTCGCTCAAGCAGATCCGCGAGCTGTTCGAACTTCGCGCGGAAATCGAAGGCGACTTGATCCGGCGTGCCGTACCGCACATGACGGCCGAGGATCATGCGCGCGCCGCCGACATTCTCGACGCGTACGATCTGGCGCTGCACAACGGACAGGTTCCGGTCTGGGGCGCGCTCAACTGGCAGTTCCACTCGACACTCTATGCGCCAGCCGATCGCGAGCTCACCATGAGCATGGTGCACAAGCTCCACCAACACAGCGATCGTTATCTGCGCATGCAACTCGCCCTCACTCACGGTGAAACGCGCGCACGCCACGAGCATCGTGCCATCGCCGTGGCGGCGCGCAAAGGCGACGTAGTGAAGGCGCAGCGGTTGTTGCGCGAGCACATCCTCGGCGCGGGACGCGCGCTCGTTTCGTTCCTCGAGCATGAGCGGGCGCAGCGCGGACAGCCCGTCGCGGCGCACCCGGCGCGAAGAAAGCGAACCGGCCGAACGGTCTGAGGCGGCGGCCGGCGATACGTTTCTCGCATGCTCTGGCACCACGCCACCGGCGTCCTCGACATCGGCGCGCCGCGCGTCGTCGGCATCGTCAACGCCACACCGGACAGCTTCAGCGACGGCGGTCGGCTGGGATCGCTCGACGATGCGCGGCGCTACGCGGATCGGCTGATCACCGAAGGCGCCGACGTCATCGACGTCGGGGGTGAATCGACGCGGCCACAGGGTGCCGTGCCCGTGCCGCCCGACGAGGAGCTCCGCCGCGTCGTACCGGTCATCGCTGCACTGCGCGCCGCCCACCCCGAGCTTCCAATTTCCGTCGACACCGTGAAGGCGCGCGTCGCCGCCGAGGCCATTGCCGCCGGCGCATCGATCGTCAACGACGTGTCGGCGTTCCGGCTCGATCCGGACATGGCGGCGGTGTGCGCCCGACTCGGCGTGGGCGTGGTCCTCATGCACTCCCGCGGCGACGTCTCGACGATGGCGACGTTTGCTCATGCCAACTATGCAGGGGACGTGATGGGCGACGTGGTGAGCGAACTGCTTCAGGCCGCCGACCGCGCGATCGATTGCGGTGTGGCGCGCGAGCGGATCGTGCTCGATCCGGGCATCGGCTTTGCGAAACGACGTGAGCATTCTCTGGCCGTTCTGGCCCAGCTTCGCCGTTTGGCGATCCTTGGTTTTCCCGTGATGGTGGGTGTGTCGCGCAAGCGATTCATCGGCGAGATTACCGGGGTGGACGCAGCCGCCGATCGCGTGTTCGGAACCGTAGGTGCGAACGTCGCCGCGCTCGAGCGCGGTGCGCGGCTGTTTCGGGTCCATGACGTACGGGCGTCGCGCGAGGCGCTCGACGTGGCGTGGGCCGTGATGACGACCGAACGCAAATGAATCTTTACGAACAGCTTCGACTGCTGCACCCCGGTTGGCGCGACGTGCTCGAGGTCGCGGTCGTGAGCTACGCGATTTACCGGGCGCTGATCCTCATCCACCGCACTCGTGCGATGCAGGTGTTGACCGGCTTGCTCGTGCTCGCCGTGGCCTATGGCGTGGCGTATCTGCTGCAGCTCAGCATGATCGTCTACCTGCTGGCGTTGATCTTCAGCTACGGTGCCATCGCGTTGCTCGTCGTGTTCGCACCAGAGCTTCGCGCCGGGCTCGCGCAGATCGGACGGTCGCCGATGGCGCGCTTCTTCACGCGCATGCGCGAGACCGAGGTCGGCGACCAGGTTGCCGAGGCTGTCGAGCGGCTGAGCCGATCGGGCATCGGCGCGATCATCGCGATCGAGCGCGAAGTCTCGCTCGAGGAGTACATCCACTCGGGGTCCGAGATGCAGGCCAAGGTGTCGGCCGATCTCCTGGCCACGATCTTCACGCCGTACTCGCCATTGCACGACGGCGCCGTGATCATACGCGGCGACATGATCGTGGGGGCGGGGTGCATTCTGCCGCTGTCGCAAACGGAGCTGATCGATCGCTCGCTCGGCACGCGGCACCGTGCGGCGCTCGGACTGAGCGAAGAGACCGACGCGATCGTGGTCGTCGTATCCGAGGAGACGTCCGCGATCACGGTCGCCGCCGCGGGCCGACTGTGGCGCGACTTCACGTCGTTGCAGGTGCGTGATCTGGTCGCTGGCCGTCCGCTGCGCGAAGTGGCACAGAACGTCGGACTCGAAGTCCCATTGTGACACCGCGCCGCGCGGCGTGGCTCGCGGGCGCCGTGCTGCTCGCCGTCTACGTATTGACGCTCGCACCGGGCGTCACGTTCTGGGACGCGGGCGAGTTCATCGCGGCAGCGCATGCCCTGGGCATCCCGCATCCTCCGGGCACACCGCTGTTCATCATCGCGCTCAACGTCTGGGCGAAGGTGTGGCGCGTACTGCCCTATGCCACGGCGACGAACTCGTTCTCAGCGGTCTGCACCGCGGGAGCAGGCGCGCTCACGGCGCTCGTGCTGGCGCGGATGACGCGCGCGCCGCTGGCGGCGCTCACTGGCGCGCTCAGCGCCGGTGCGATGTCGTCCGTCTGGCTGAATGCCACCGAGACCGAGGTTTACGCCACCTCGCTGTTTCTCTCGGTCGCGATCATCGCCAGCGCGGAGATGGCGGGGCGAACCAGCGAACGGCGATGGCTCGTGCTCACGGCATATCTGCTCGCGTTGAGCGTACCGGTGCACCTGAGCGCGCTCGTCGCCGCGCCGGTCGCGGTGCTGCTCGTGACCGATCGAGGCGGCGGAGCACCTGATTGGGTCGCCGGGCTCACGCTGCTCGGCGTGAGCGTCCTCGTGGCGGGCGTTGGTCGCGTGTC
>DATJIZ010000284.1:0-2537 GCA_035492735.1 Gemmatimonadaceae bacterium
CCGCCTCCGGGCGGCCTTTTTCATTGCCCCGGCGAATGCGGGCAATCCCTTTTGACGCTCGCTGCCCGTTTTGCTTTCATCACGGGGCCGGGCAACGACGTCGCCCGAATTCGCTCGAGCGCCCTGGTTCGGGCGCACCGCTACCGGCGAGTGAGCCTCGGTCCGATCGGTCCTCCCGGCTCGCATGCTCGCCTTCGTCCTTCGCCGCATCGTGCAAGCCGTCCTCGTCATGCTGACGGTGGCGTTCATCGCCTTCATGCTGTTCCAGTACGTCGGCGACCCGGTCACGAACATCCTCGGCCAGGACGCGACTCCCGAGCAGCGCCGCCAGCTGCGCTCCGACCTCGGCCTCGACAGTCCGTTTCCGGTCCAGTTCGCGCGCTTCGTCGGCAACGCGGTCCGCGGCGAGTTCGGGCTCAGCCTCAGGCAGGGACGCAAGGTCTCTTCGCTGATCGCCGAACGGCTGCCGGCGACGCTCGAGCTCACGTTGCTTGCCGCCCTCCTTGCGCTCGCGATCGGCATCCCGATGGGCGTCTACTCCGCGCTCAAGCGCGGAACCTTCGTGTCGCAGGCGATGATGACGGCGTCGCTGATCGGAGTCTCGCTGCCGACCTTCCTGATCGGCATCCTGCTCATCCTCGTCTTCGCCGTCACGCTGAAGTGGCTGCCGAGCTTCGGCCGCGGCGAAGTCGAGGCGTTCGGCCCGTGGACGACCGGAATGACGAGCGTCGACGGCTGGCGCCATCTGATCCTGCCGGCGATCACGCTCGCCATCTTTCAGCTCACGCTGATCATGCGGCTGGTGCGCTCGGAGATGCTCGAGGTGCTGCGCGCCGACTACATCAAGTTCGCGCGCGCTCGCGGCCTCTCCGACCGCGCGGTCTACTTCCGGCACGCGCTGAAGAACACGCTCGTCCCGGTGATGACGATCACGGGGCTGCAGATCGGCGGCCTGATCGCGTTCGCGATCATCACCGAGACGGTATTCCAGTGGCCCGGCATGGGTCTGCTCTTCATCCAGGCGGTGCAGTTCGCCGACATCCCGGTGATGGCGGCGTACCTGTGCCTGATCGCGCTGATCTTCGTGATCATCAACCTCGTCGTCGATCTGCTGTACTTCGCCGTCGATCCGCGGCTGCGTGTCGAGCGCACCGGCCTCGCACACTGATTCGCTGTCAAGAAGGAAACCAACCGATGAAAGCATTCGCTCCCTGGTTGCTCGCCGCGACGCTCTCGCTCGCAGCGCCGCTCTCCGATGCCAACACGCTGCGCGTCGCCAACCAGGGCGACGTGCAGTCAATGGACCCGCACTCGCTCAACGAGAGCCTGCAGCTCAGCTTCGACGGCAACGTCTACGAGCCGCTCGTCGAGCGCGGCAAGGACATGGCGCTGACGCCCGCGCTGGCGACCAAGTGGACGCAGACGAGCCCGACGGTGTGGCGATTCGACCTGCGCCCCAACGTCAAATTCCACGACGGCACGCCCTTCACGGCCGATGACGTGGTGTTCACGTTCAAGCGCGCCGCCGGCGACGGTTCGGACATGAAGGGCTACACGAACCCGATCAAGGAAGTGCGCAAGGTCGGCGACCTCGCTGTGGAGATCGAGACGACGGCGCCATATCCCATCCTGCCCGACACGCTGACGACGCTCGGCATGATGAGCAAGAAGTGGTGCGAGGAGAACAAGGCCGAGCGCCCGGTCGACCGTCGCAAGGGGATCGAGAACACCGCGAGCTTCAAGGCGAACGGTACCGGTCCGTTCCGGCTCAAGGAGCGGCAGCCGTCGGTGCGCACGGTCCTGGTCAAGAACTTCAACTGGTGGGGCAAGGCCGACGGCAACGTCGACGAGGTCGTCTTCACGCCGATCGGCAACGATGCGACGCGCGTCGCCGCGCTGCTTTCGGGCGAAATCGACGTCATGGAGCCGGTGCCGCTGCAGGACGTCGAGCGCATCAAGGCTGCGGGCCTCAACGTGCTGCAGGGGCCCGAGCTGCGCACGATCTTCCTCGGCATGGATCAGAAGCGCGACGAGCTCCAGTTCAGCAACGTCAAGGGCAAGAATCCGTTCAAGGACGTTCGCGTCCGCCGCGCGTTCTACCAGGCGATCGACGAGGAGACGATCAAGTCGCGCGTGATGCGGGGGGCGGCGTCGCCGACCGGCGAAATGGTCGGCGCGGCGGTGCGGGGCTTCCAGCCCGACATGAACAAGCGACCTGCGTACGACCCCGAAGCGGCGAAGAAGCTGCTCGCCGAGGCCGGCTATCCGAACGGCTTCGAGGTCGGCATGAACTGCCCGAACGACCGCTACGTCAACGACGCCGCGATCTGCCAGGCCGTCGCCGCCAACCTCGCGCGCATCGGCGTCAAGGTCAACCTGATGACCGAGACCAAGGTGACGTACTTCCCGAAGATCCTGCGCCGCGACACGAGCTTCTACCTGCTCGGCTGGACGCCGAGCACGGTCGACTCGCACGACGTCCTCAGCTCGATCATGGCGACGCCGACCGACAAGGGGCAGGGCCAGTTCAACCTCGG
>DATJIZ010000285.1:0-9181 GCA_035492735.1 Gemmatimonadaceae bacterium
CCACGTGCGCGAGGGACTCGAGCTGGCCGACGCGTACAAGCTGCCGCGCGCGCTGCGCGCGTTCATCACCGAGCATCACGGCACGGGCACGATCAGCTACTTCCTCGACAAGGCCCGGCAGGGTGACCGCAGCGAGGCCGATGCGACCGAGTTCGCCTACCCGGGACCGCTGCCGCAGTCGACCGAGACGGCGGTCGTGATGCTCGCCGACGGCGTCGAGGCGTCGACGCGCGTGCTGCACGAGCCCACGCCGCAACGGATCCGCGACGTGGTCGAGCACATTGTGCGGCAGCGCGTCGAGCAAGGCCAGCTTTCCGACGCGCCGCTGACGCTCCGGCAGCTGGAGACGATCAAGGCCGAGTTCACGCGCGTGCTCGTCGGCATGTTCCACAATCGGATCGACTATCCGGCGGCCACCGGCGGTGTGTCCTCCGAGTTCGCGTCGGCATGAGCCTCGACGTGGACGTGGCGACCAATCGCGTGCGCTCTCCCCTGAGTCGTGAGGCGATCATCGACGCCGCGCGCGCGACGCTGCGCGGCGATCGCGTGCGCAACGCGCTGGTATCGATCACGCTGCTCGATCGTGCGTCGATCGCGAGGATGAACCGGCGGCATCTGGGCCATCCGGGTGCCACCGACGTCATCTCGTTCGCCTTCGACCGGCCGTCGCCCAGCGATCCGGTGATCGGCGACATCTACATCGCGCCCGAGGTGGGGCGAGAGAACGCGCTGGCCCGAGGCACGCCGGTGCGCGAAGAAATCACGCGCCTGGTGGTGCACGGCACGCTTCACGTCCTGGGCTACGACCATCCGGCCGGCAACGCCCGCGAGCGATCACCGATGTGGACCAGGCAGGAGCGCATCGTGCGACGCGTCATTCGCGCACGGGAACGGGGGCGCGCATGAGCGTCCAAGCGCTCGAATGGCTGATCGCGGGAATCGCGGTGCTCGTCGCGTTCGTTCTGTCGACGACGGACAGCGCGCTGCTGGCCTATCATGCCTCGGAAGCCTCGGGCACGGCGGCGACCGCGCTCGCCGATCGCGAGCGGCGGCACCGTGCATTGTCGATGGGCCGCGTGCTTGCCTACGTGACCGTCGGCGCGGCGTTGGCGCAGGTGCTGGACCTTGGCCTCGTCGCCATCGTGCCGCGCGTCGCGATCATGATTCTCGCGAGCGCCGTTACCTGTTTCCTCACCGAGGGCGTCAGCCGCGCCGTCGGATACGCGAACCCTGCGGCCGTCCACAAGCGTCTCGCGCCGGTGGGAGAGCTCGTCGCGACGGTGCTCGGGCCGGCCGTGTCACTCGGAGCGGCGATTGACCGCGGACTGCACTTGATCATTCCGCCGCCCGCGCCGGACGAGGAGGAGCGCGAAACATCGGCCGAGCAGTTTCGCGAGGTGGTCGCCGCCGAGGCGGAGGTGTCGACGGCGGAAGAGGAGCTCATCCACGGCGTGTTCTCTCTGGGAGAGACGGAGGTGCAGGAAGTCATGGTGCCGCGCGTCGACATCGTCGGCATCGAGACCGAGACGCCGTGGTCGGAGGTATTCGATCGCATCCGGAGCTCCGAGCACGCGCGATTCCCGGTCTTTCGCGACACGCTCGACGACGTGATCGGAATTCTGTACGCCAAGGATCTGCTGCCGTCGATCGTGGCCGACAGCGAGCCGGCGGCCGGATGGCTCTCGCTCGTACGTCCAGCGTCGTTCATTCCAATCTCGAAGCGCATCGACGCCCAGCTGCGAGAATTCCAGGCGACCCGCACGCACATCGCGATCGTGAGCGACGAGTTCGGTGGGACGGCGGGGCTCGTCACGATCGAGGACATCCTCGAGGAGATCGTCGGCGAGATCCGCGACGAGTACGATGTCGAAGAGCCGCGCATCGAGCAGCAGGGCAGCACGCGCTACTGGGTGTCGGGCAGCGTGCCGGTCGACGAGCTCGCGGAGCTGCTCGACGCCAGGTTCGACGTGGACGACGTCGCGACGGTCGGCGGATTGGTCTACGCGCTGTTCGGACGCGTGCCGCGGTCGGGCGAGGCGCTCGTGCACGCCGGATTCCGCATCGTCGTCGAGCGCGTCCGGCGGCGGCGGATCGAGCGCGTGTACTTCGAGCGGCTGGAGCCGGTCGGAAGCTCGGAGCGCTGATGACGCTCAGCCTTCCGCTGTTCATCGCGCTCGTGCTGGTCGCGTGGCTCACCGCCGGGGCCACGGCTGTGCGATCGGTCAGCCGCATCTGGCTGCGCCACTGGGCAGAGCGCCAGCTCCGCGGCGCCGCGGCGGCGATCGCCTACCTCGAGCGGCCGCACCGCCTGCTCGCCGCGGCGAGTGCGGGCGTCGCGCTCACACTGCTCGTCGCGGGGATGATGCTTGGCAGCGCGAGCAGCGGCCTTGCCGTCGTGTGGGCCGCGCTCGCGTTCGCCGGGTTCGCGGTGCTGTTTGGACAGCTGATTCCACGCGCCGTCGCGCGGCGCTGGCCGTCGAGCGTCGCGCCGCTGGTGCTGCCCGTCCTTCGCATCACCGACGTGCTGACGACGCCGATCACGACGAGCGGGCGCGCGATCGTTCGGCCACTCGTCCGCATGCCGCAGCAGACCACCACGACGTCGGAGCGCGACCCCATCCAGGACCTGCTGCGCGAGGGCGAGCTCGAAGGCATCGGCGAGCGCGACGAGATCGCGATCATCAGCGGCGTGGTGGAGTTCAGCGAGAAAGTCGTTCGTGAGGTCATGACGCCTCGATCCGAGATCTTCGCGCTGCCCGACGGCGTGGATCCGCATACGATGGCCAGCCAGATCGCGCAATCGCGTTACAGTCGCGTGCCGATCTACCACGGAACCCTCGACGATATTCTGGGCATGCTGCACGCGTTCGACGTCATCAAGGCACACGGAGAAACTCCGGCCACGCTCCGCCCGATCGCGTTCTCCGCACCCGAGGCGCCGTGCAACGAGCTGCTCTTCCGGATGCTCCGCGAGCGCCTCCACCTCGCGATCGTTCGCGACCAGAGCGGACGCACCCTGGGGCTGGTCACGCTCGAGGATCTCCTGGAGGAGCTCGTCGGCGACATTCGCGACGAGCACGACGAGCCTGAGCCGCCGCGGCCCGGCAAGAGCGCCTGACGTGACCGCGACGTCGATTCCGGATCGCGAAGCACGCCTGCTGGCCGACTTCGCGGCGCGCCGCCCGGCGGCGCTCGCGCGTGCGGTCAGCATCGTCGAAAACCACCGCCCCGGCTTCGATCGCTTGCTGGCGCAGCTCCAGCCGAAGATCGGCCACGCGCGGCGCATCGGCATCACTGGTCCGCCCGGCGCGGGCAAGAGCACCCTCACCACGCTCCTCACGCGCGTGTATCGCGACGCCGGGCTCACCGTGGGCATCGTCGCCGTCGATCCCACGTCGCCGTTCACGGGCGGCGCGCTGCTCGGCGACCGCATCCGCATGGAGTCCGTCGCGCTCGACCCGGGCGTGTTCATTCGCTCGATGGCGACACGCGGATCGCTCGGCGGACTCGCCGGCACGACGCGCGAGGTCGCCGACGTGCTCGACGCGTTCGGCGTCGATCGCGTTCTCATCGAGACCGTCGGCGTCGGGCAGACGGAACTGGACATCGCGCGCACGGCGGACACGAGCCTCGTCGTGCTCGTGCCCGAATCGGGCGATTCGATCCAGACGCTCAAGGCCGGCCTGATGGAGATCGCGGACGTCTTCGCCGTCAACAAGGCGGATCGGCCGGGGGCGGATCGGCTGCGCAACGAGCTCGAGCTGATGATCGGACTGCGCACCGGAGAGACGCTCAAGAACGTGCCCGCCCACCACGGAGTCGACCTCGGGCGCGCGATGACGGCGGACGAGCGGCTCGCCATGAATCCCGCTCGCGCGGCGCGCACGGCGGCCAGGCAGGACAATCCGAATCGCTGGACGCCGCCCGTCGTGCGCACGGTGGCCATTCAGGGCGAGGGCGTGGCAGACGTCGCGGCCGCGCTCGATCGTCATTTTCATTATCTTGAAACGAGCGGCAAGCTTGGCGAGCGGCGGCGAGCCCGTTTGCGCGAGCGGGTCGTCGACGTCGTGGAATCCCGGACGCGCGAGCGTCTCTGGCGGGATCCGGCCACCAACCGGTGGCTCGACGACCAGCTTGCCGCGCTGGAGGCGGGGGCGACCAATCCGTTCGACGTCGCCGACGCGCTGCTGGCGCGGAGTGGACACCTTTTGACGCGGACTGATTCATGACGTCTACGCGGGACCTCAACGACACTTTCGCCGACCAGCGCACGGAGCTCGACCGCCTGCGCGCCGAAGTCGCCGAGTGGCGGCGACGATACGAGCAGGGCGAGCTCCGCGATCTGGCGTTCGTGAACTCGGGCGGCGAGGTCGCGCCGCTCTACACGGCGCTCGACGTCGAGCCGCAGTCGGCGACCAACCTTGGCGTCCCGGGGACCTATCCATTCACCCGCGGCATTCACCCGACCGGGTACCGCGGGCGACTCTGGACCATGCGTCAGTTCGCCGGCTTCGGCGGCGCGCGCGACACGAACGCGAGATTCAAGTTCCTGCTCGAGCACGGCCAGACCGGCCTCTCGACGGCGTTCGATTTCCCCACGCTCATGGGCTACGACGCCGACCACCCCCGCTCGGAGGGTGAGGTCGGGAAGACTGGCGTGGCCATCTCGAGCCTGGCCGACATGGAGGTGCTGTTCGACGGCATTCCGCTCGACAAAGTCTCGACCTCGATGACGATCAACGGCCCGGCGATCATCCTCTGGGCCTTCTACATCGCGGCCGCGGAGAAGCAGGGCGTTTCCGCGGACAAGCTGCGCGGCACGATCCAGAACGACATTCTGAAAGAGTACATGGCGCAGCATGCGTGGTGCTTTCCAATCGAGCCGGCGCTGCGTCTCATCGTCGACTGTTTCGAGTGGGGCGCCGCGAACGCGCCGCTCTGGAACACGATCTCGATCTCCGGCTATCACATTCGCGAGGCGGGCGCCACGGCCGCGCAGGAGCTGGCGTTCACGCTGGCGGACGGGTTCACGTACGTCGAGCGCGGCATCGCGCGCGGCCTCGACGTCGACGACTTCGCGCCGCGCTTGTCGTTCTTCTGGGACATTCACAACGACTTCTTCGAGGAGATCGCGAAGCTCCGCGCGGCGCGCCGCATCTGGGCGCGGCACATGCGAGAGCGCTACGGCGCGAAGAACGCGCGCTCGTGGATCATGCGCTTCCACTCGCAGACGGCGGGCGTCACACTGACGGCGCAGCAGCCGATGAACAACGTGGTGCGGGTCGCCTATCAGGCGCTGGCGGCCGTGCTCGGCGGAACGCAGTCGCTCCACACGAACTCGATGGACGAAACGCTCGCGCTGCCAACCGAAGAGGCGGTGCAGGTCGCGTTGCGCACGCAGCAGGTGCTCGCGTACGAGACGGGCGCGCCCAACGTGGTCGATCCGCTCGGCGGGTCGTACTACGTCGAGTCGCTCACCGACCAGCTCGAGCGGGAGGCCGAGTCGCTGTTCGACGAGATCGAGCAGGGAGGGGGCGTGGTGCGCGGCCTCGAGAACGGCTGGTTCCAGCGCAAGATCGCCGAGTCGGCAGCGCGCCAGCAATGGGAGATCGAGCAGCACCGGCGCGTGATCGTCGGCGTGAACGAGTTCGTCACCGACGAGCCCGAGCTCACGATTCCGATCCTCAGGGTCGGCGAGGACGTCGAACGGACGCAGCGCGAGGAGATGGCGAAGTTGCGCGCCCGGCGCGATCAAGCGGCGTGTGACGGCGCGCTCGAGCGCCTGCGTGAAGCGGCACGTGGAAGCGAGAACACGATGCCGCACATTCTCGAGTGCGCGCGACGCTATTGCACGCTGTACGAGCTCCGCGCCGCGCTGGAGAGCGTGTTCGGCGCGTATCGGGAGCCGGTGTTCTTCTGACGGCTGCATCGCCGGACTGGTGGAAGACGTACTTCGACGCGCAGTACCTGCTCGAGTACGAGCCGCTCTTTTCGCTCGAGCACGATCGCCAGGAAGTCGCGCGGTTGCTCGACGTGATCGGGCTTCCGGCCGGATCCCGGGTGCTCGACGTGCCCTGCGGGCAGGGCCGCCACGCACATCTCCTCGCCGAGGCCGGGTTCGACGTGACGGCGCTCGACTACTCGGAGCACCTGCTCGCCAAGGCCCGGCTGCGCGGCGTCGGCCCGCGGCTGCGCTACGTGCGCGGGGACATGCGGCGCATGCCGGCACGGTGGACCGGTCGATTCGGCGCGGTGCTGAACCTGTTCACCTCGTTCGGCTTTTTCGCCGAACCCGCCGACGACCGGCGAACGCTCGCCGAGTTCGCGCGCGTGCTCGCGCCCGGCGGACTGCTCGTGTGGCACGGCGCTGATCGCGACGGTGTGATGGCGCGGTTCCTGGCACGCGACTGGTGGCAGACACAGGACGGGACGCTCGTCGCGCAGCAGCGATCGTTCGATCCGGTCTCCGGAGTCCTCACCGTGACCTCGATCTGGTCGGGCAAGCGCGCGCGCGGAGCGCGCGAGCACCGCATCCGCCTGTACACACCGTCGCGACTGGCCGAGCTGTGCGCCGACGTCGGTCTCCTGGTCGAGGCGACCTTCGACAGCTTCACCGATCGTCCGCTCACGCGACGTACGAGCGAGATGATGCTCGTCGCGCGCAAGACGCCTCGGTTGCCCGCCGCGCGCAGACTCCGCTAGCTTGGAATCGCCATGCGACCAATCCGAGTTCTCGTTGCCAAGCCGGGTCTCGACGGACACGATCGCGGCGCCAAGGTCGTGGCCGCCGCTCTGCGCGACGCCGGCATGGAAGTGATCTATACCGGCCTGCACCAGACGCCCGAGATGATCGCCACGGCGGCGGTACAGGAGGACGTCGACGTCGTGGGCCTCTCGATTCTGAGCGGCGCGCACATGACGCTCATTCCACGGGTGCAGGAGCTGCTGCGCGAACAGGGGCGCGAGGACATCCTGATCACCGGCGGCGGCATCATCCCCAAGGAAGACATGGACGCGCTCAGGGCTCGTGGCGTGGGGCAGCTCTTCGGCCCCGGTACGCCGACGTCGGCGCTGGTGGACTACATTCGCGCGTGGTTCGCCGAGCGCGAGGAACAGCTCAGGCAGGAAGCGTGACGACTCGGCTCCGCGAGCTGAGTGCCGAAATCCGTGCGCTCGAGTCCAAGCTCCGGGAAGGCGGCGGTCCCGAAAAGATCGCTCGACAGCACGAGCAGGGAAAGCTGACGGCCCGCGAGCGCATCGAGCGACTGTGTGACGACGGCTCGCGGTTTCTCGAGGTTGGGCTGCTCGTCGCCTATGACCGCTACGACGGCCAGGCGCCCGCCGCGGGCGTCGTGACCGGGATCGGCACGGTCACGGGTCGTGACGTGGTGATCGTCGCGAACGACGCCACGGTGAAGGCCGGCTCCTGGTGGCCGGAGACGATCACCAAGATGCTTCGCGCGCAGGAGATCGCGATGCGCTGCCGCATCCCGATCATCTATCTCGTCGACTCATCCGGCGTGAACCTGCCATACCAGGGCGGCGTGTTTCCGGGACAGTACGGTGCCAGCCGACTGTTCTATTACAACTCGATCATGCGACGCTATCTGCGGATTCCGCAGCTCGCCGCCGTAATGGGTCCGTGCATCGCCGGCGGTGCATACCTGCCGGCCCTCTCCGACCTCATCGTGATGGTCAAGGGCACGTCGTTCATGGGCTTGGGCGGTCCGAATCTGGTCAAAGGGGCGACGGGCCAGACGATCGACAGCGAGACGCTGGGCGGCGCCGCGACACACACCGAGATCAGCGGCGTGGCGCATTATGCCGCGGACGACGACGAGGCGTGCATCGCGAAGCTCCGCGAACTCGTGTCGCGCCTCCCAGCCCAGCGCCATCACACCGACGGCGCGGCGGAGCTGCCGCCGAAGCTCGCCGGATCCGAGCGCGGAGACGCCCTCTACGATCTGCTCCCCACCGATCACCGCATGTCCTACGACATGCACACGCTGCTCAAGGCCATTATCGATGACGGCGCGATCGACGAGTTTCAGGCCGGTCTCGCTCGCGAGATGATCTGCGGCGATGCCCGCATCCTCGGCCTCCCGGTCGGCGTCATCGCAAATCAGCGCGGGCTCATCAAAGGACGCGCCGGCGAGAAGCCACGCTTCGGCGGCATCGTCTACACCGAGAGCGCGGAGAAGGTCGCGTACTTCATCGACCGTTGCGACCGGGAGCGGATTCCGCTGCTGTTCGTCCAGGATGTATCGGGATTCATGGTGGGTCCGGAGGCCGAGCACGAGGGCATCATCCGCGCGGGTGCCCGCTTCGTCGAAGCGATGGCCACGGCGCGCGTGCCGAAGATCGTGCTGACGGTGAATCACGCATCGGGCGCGGGCTATTACGCGATGGCCGGCCAGGGGTTCGACCCCGACTTCATCTTCAGTTGGCCGACCGGGCGCATGGCGGTCATGGAAGGGGACGCGGCGGTCCAGGCGGTTCACGGACCGGCGATCGAGAAGTCCAAGGCCAGACGTCAGGATGTGCCGAAGGAGGTCGCCGATTCGATTGCCGAGATGCGCTCGGACTACGAGCATCAGCTCGATGCGCGCTTCGCCGGCGCCCGCGGGTACATCGACGCCATCGTCTATCCCGAGGACACGCGCGGAGTGCTGCACCGCGCGCTCCGCGCGGCGCTGCAGAATCCTGGGCCGCACCTTGGCCCCTTTGTGCTCCCCGCACATTTCGACGACGTATGAGCATCGCGAGCACGCACGGCGAAAGCCGCATCGTTCGAGTGGCGTCGGGGCAGGGCTTCTGGGGCGACTGGCTCGAGGCGCCGCGCCGGCAGGTCGAAGGCGGGCCGGTCGACTACCTGATGCTCGATTATCTGGCCGAAGTCACGATGAGTATTCTGCAAAAGCAGAAGGCGCGTGACCCGCAGATGGGGTATGCGCGCGACTTCGTCGGAGCGATGGAGAGCGTGCTCCCGGCAGTCGCCGATCGTGGCGTGCGCGTCATCGCGAACGCCGGCGGCGTGAATCCGCCGGCGTGCGCCGCGGCGATTCGGCAGCTCGCCGAGCGGCACGGCGTGGTGGACAAGGTGAAGGTCGGCGTCGTCACCGGCGACGATCTGCTGCCGCGCTTGGACGAGCTGATCGCGCACGGCCACTCGCTCGCCAAC
>DATJIZ010000286.1:0-38174 GCA_035492735.1 Gemmatimonadaceae bacterium
AGCGCTCGGCCGACCGCGTTCCGCACCACGACGTCCTTTTCGCCCGATGCCTTTCGCAGTGCCTCGACCGCGCGGGGACTGCCGATGCGACCCAGTGCGACCGCCGCGCATGCGCGGAGCTCCGGATCTTCGCGCCGCCCCCACAACCCCTTGCCATTGAGAATTCCATCACAATGCGCGATCCCGGCATCGCCGGACAGCGTGCCATAGCTCTCGAAGAATGCCATCTTCTCGGTGAGATCCATGTCGCGAATCGCCTTCCCGGTGATGATCGATTCGATCTTTGGCAGTGCGGCACGGTGGCCGTGGCTGGCCAGCGCGCGCACCGCGGCGATGCGAACGTCCCGCTCGGCGTCGAGCACGCTCCGCTCGAGGCCCTGCAAGGCTCCCGGCGTGCCGATCTCCGCGAGAGCCTGCGCGGCGAGCAACCGCCGCGCAGGCTCCTTCTCGCCAAGGATCTTGCTCAGCCCGAGAACCGCCGCCTGTGCCTTGAGCGCGCCGCAGCGGCGCACGGCCTCGGCCGAAACGTCCGGGTCCGCGCTGCCGATCAGCCGGACCAGCTCCGCCGTATTCGCCGCCGCGAGTCGGTCGGCTGCCGTCTGCAACGCGCCGCGAATCGCCGGATTGGTCATGCGGCCCAGCCAATGGAATACGCTCGCCAGCACACCCGCTTCGAGCTGCTCGAACAAGTCGGCCAGCTCCTCGGCGGACGGCGGGATGGCCGACTCGTCGAGCGCGTGCAGGAGCTGCGAAAATGCGTCCGGTGTGCTCAGCCGGAATCCCAGCCGCATGATTTCCGAACGCTGCTCCGGTGCCAGGCCGGTACAGCGCTCGGCCGCGATCTTCGTTTCGCGCAACAGGAACGCGACCGAGCGGAAATCTCCCGCCGTGAGGGCGAACACGAGCAGACTGGCGAGGTGCTCCACGACCTCGCCACGCGCCGTCGAGTCCGACTGAGTCTCGAACACGTCGAGCAGAATCGTGGTCACGGCCGAGCGCAGATCGATCTGGTACTCGCGCTCGAGCTCGCGCTGGAGGTAGGCGATTTCGGGCTGATCGAGGAAATAGAGCGTTCCATCGAGATCGGCCACGCTCACCAGGTTTGCCGGTTTCGCCTCCTCGGCGGCCGAGTGCATGTTGCTCGCGATGTCGCTCGCCGGAACGGATTCCACCAGCGAACCGTCCGCCACCTCGCCGCCATTCCCCTCGAGCAGGAGATCGACGTTCTTGAACGTGAGCAGCGAAAAGTCCGCCTCCCACAAGAGCGTCACCAGGTCGTCGTCATCGGGCGTCGCGCGACGCGCCCGCTGCACCACCTCGAGCAGCTTCGACACTTCGTCGGCTTCGAAGCCTTCCCGCATTGTGAGCTCGCGGACGCCGTCCTTGTAGAACAGCCACGGCAGACTGTCCGGCGTCTTCGCGCTACTCGCGTCGTCCCACACGACTTCGTCGTCGACGCGAAAGTCGCTTTCGGCCACGGTGACCGTGAGCTCGCTCATCTCGCGCCACACCGCGGCGAACCCGCCCCGAAGGGCGTCGACCGCGCGGCGGTACATGGGATTGTTGGGGAGGTAGAGCTGGTGTGCGCGGGCAGCCTTGGCGAGCAATCGCATCAGCTCTTCGACCGACGCACGGTCGGCGGCGTCGACGGCGCGCGGACCGCTGGCTGCTCCGGGCGACAGCACCGGATTTCGAACGGCGGATGATTGGCTCGGCGAGGTCACGGCTTCAGCAGATTCATCGCGCTCACCTGCGCGACGTCCTTGTCGCCTCGACCGCTCACGCAGAGCAGCACCGGCTCGTCCCGTTTCCAGCGGCCCTTGCTCGAGACGATCCAGGCCACGGCGTGCGCCGTTTCGAGTGCCGGAATGATCCCTTCGAGTCGGCTCAGCAGCTGAAAGCCATCGAGCGCATCACGGTCGGACACGGCGACGTACTCGGCGCGGCCCGTTTCCTTGAGGTACGAGTGTTCGGGCCCCACGCCGGGATAATCGAGACCCGCCGAGATCGAGTGGGCGGGGTGAATCTGGCCATGCTCGTCCTGGAGCAGGTAGCTGTACGAGCCGTGCAGCACGCCCGGCCGTCCCCGGGCAAGTGATGCCGAATGGTGCCCCGACTCGAGGCCTTCGCCCGCCGCCTCGACCCCAACCAGCTCGACCTCACGATCATCCACGAAGGCATGGAACGCGCCGATCGCATTCGAGCCGCCGCCGACGCACGCAACGACGGTCTTGGGCAGACGTCCCGCCGCGGCGAGCATCTGCTCGCGCGCTTCGGCGCCGATGACGGACTGGAAGTCGCGCACCATTCTGGGATACGGCGCAGGACCCACGACCGAGCCGATGATGTAATACGTGTCGTGGACGTTCGTGACCCAATCGCGGATCGCTTCGGTCGTCGCGTCCTTCAACGTGCGCGTGCCACTCGAGACGCCGACGACCTTCGCGCCCATGAGCCGCATGCGGAACACGTTGAGCTCCTGGCGCCGCATGTCCTCCTCGCCCATGTACACGATGCACTCGAGACCGAAGCGCGCGCAGACCGTGGCCGTGGCCACGCCGTGCTGTCCGGCGCCCGTCTCGGCGATGATGCGCCTCTTGCCCATGCGTCGCGCCAGCAGCACCTGGCCGACGGTGTTGTTGATCTTGTGCGCGCCTGTGTGATTGAGGTCCTCGCGCTTGAGCCACACCGGCGCGCCCACGAGCTCGGAGAAGCGCGGAGCATCGCTCAGCGCCGACGGCCGCCCGACGTAGGTCGTCAGCATGTGATCCAGCTCGGCGACGAACGCGGGATCCTCTCGCGCTTCGTCATAGGCGCGCTCGAGCTCGTCGATCGCGGGAATCAACGTTTCGGGAACGTACCGCCCACCGAATTGTCCGAACCGATCGTGTGCGACTGATGTCATGTCGAAATCGACGTCTCGAGAACGGCGTCGCGGAATGCGGTCATGCGCTCGTGATCCTTGATGCCGGGAGCGGACTCGACTCCTGACGAAACGTCGACGACGTCCGGACGAATCGTGGCGATCGCACGCCCCACGTTCTCCGGCCGGAGGCCCCCCGCGAGAATTAGACGCTTCTCATTGAGAATCGTATCGAGCCGCGGTGCCAGAAGCTCCCAGTCGAAGGATCGGCCGGCGCCACCCAGCACGCCCGGCACGTAGGCGTCGAGCAGCAGTCCGTCACCCGGCAGCGCGACGGCAGCGGCCTCGTCCGGCAGCCCGGACTCGTCTACCCGGTGAACCAGCCAGATTTCTCCGCCGAACAGGCCGCGGAGGCGCTCGAGGTGCGCGCTGTCGACCATCCCGTGCAACTGAGCCACCGAGAGCGACAGTTGGCCAGCGATCTGGGCGATCTCCTGGGCGGTCTGGTCGCCGAACACCCCGACCCGGTGCACGGATTCCGGCACCGATCCGAGCACGTCCGTAGCGCGCCGCACCGTCAAGAGCCGCGGGCCGCCGGCGAAGATCACGCCGACGTAGGCCGCGCCCAGCGCGACTGCGTGCTCCGCGTCCACCGGCCGCGTCAGTCCACAGAACTTGATCTCAGGCACGACCGCTCCGCGCCACCCCCACCAGCGCGCTGACCGCCGCCGCCGGGTCGGCGGACGCCGAGATAGCCGAGCCGACGAGCACTGCGTCAGCGCCTGCTCTGGCGGCCCGTTCGACGTCGCCGCGGGCGGCCACACCGCTTTCTGCGACGGCGAGCACGGCGCTTGGGACCTGGGCGATCAGCCGATCCGCAGCGGCTGGGTCGACGGCCAGCGTCTCGAGATTTCGGCTGTTGACGCCGATCACGGCGGCAGCGATCGCCAGCGCCCGTTCCAGCTCTTCCGTGTCACGAACTTCGACCAGGCATTCCAGCTCGAGCCGCGCGGCGGCGTCGGCCATCCGGACCAGCTGGTCGGGTGACAACGCGCGGACGATCAGCAACGCGGCCGACGCCCCGGCAGCCTTTGCTTCGAGCAGCTGCACGGGATCGACGTGGAAGTCTTTCCTCAAGACGGGGAGCTGCACCGCGTCGCGCACCGACGCCAGGTCATCCATCGACCCCCCGAAGTGTCGCGGCTCGGTGAGAATCGAGATGGCGGATGCGCCGCCAGCCTGGTAGGCCGACGCCTGCCCGCCGGCTGAGATGCCGGGATTGATCCAGCCCTTGCTGGGCGAGCGCCGCTTGACTTCGGCGATGACCGCGACGTCGGCTCGCCGCAATGCGGACGCGAAACCTGCTGGAGGCGCTATGCTACGCGCTCGGTCCTCGAGCTCGGCAGTACGCGCGCGCAGCGCCTCGGCGCGTTGAAGGGCTTCGCCAACGATCGAACCGAGCGTACCGCCCGGCGGGGTCCAGGAACGCAATCCTTGCACTTCGGTCCTTCTTCGGATAATGTGTATTCGGGGCTTGTTCGGTCGTCCGCCGGGCAGGTACAACCATAAATACGCGGAACAGGTGTCGCCAATGCCGCTCACGAAGCGCCAGCGCGAAATACTAACCTATCTCACGGCATATTCGGAGCAAAACGGCTTCGCGCCAAGCTTCGAAGAGATCGCGGAGAACTTCGGGTACAACTCGCTCGCGACCGTGCACGAGCATCTCACCAATCTCGAGCGCAAAGGGTACATCAAGCGGCACTACAACGAGAGCCGCGCGATCGAGATCCTGCCGACCGAGGCGACGCCGCGAGCCATCGAGCTGCCGCTGCTGGGCTCCGTGGCGGCCGGCGTGCCGATCGAGGCCCTCGAGCAGAACGAGACGCTCGCCGTTCCCGAGACGCTCATCGGCCGATCGGGCCAACATTACGTGCTGCGCGTTCGCGGCAATTCGATGATCGACGAGCAGATCCGCGACGGCGATTTCGTGGTCGTGAACGAGCGGCAGCGCGCCGACAACGGCGAGATGGTGATCGCGCTGCTCAACGGCTCGTCGGCGACGGTCAAGAAGTTCTACCGCGAGCGTGACGGGCGGATTCGCCTGCAGCCCGCCAACGAGACCATGCAGCCGATGTACGTGCACGAGAACGACATCTCGATCCAGGGCATCGTCGTCGGCGTGCTTCGCCGCTACTGAGCGCGCGGCCCGACCGCGCCGATTACAGTTCTCAGTTTGGTCAAATTGGGGTCAGACTCGATTTAGCGTTCGCTAAATGGAGTCTGACCCCAATTCAGGTTTGCTCCACCGCCGAACGTCACGTCCGCGCGAACGCGACCCGCAACCGGTCGAGCGCCACGAGACCGGCGCCCGACGCAATGGCCGACCGCGCGGCTTCGACGCCGTTGCCGAACTCGTCGACCACGCCGCCGACATACAGCGCGGCGGCAGCGTTCAGCGCCACGGCGGCCGTGGCGGCGGGATTCCCTTCCCCGCGCAGCACACGCATCACCGTCGCCGCATTCTCCGCCGGCGGCCCGCCCACGATATCGCCGGGATTGCCCGCGCCGAGGCCATAGCGACCGGGATCGACGGTCCACTCGGACAGCGCGCCACCGCGAATCTCGATCACGCGCGTCGGACTGAACGGGGAGATCTCATCCATGCCCTCGCCGTGCACGACGAGGGCATGGATCGCCTCGAGCTCGCGCAGCGCGCCCGCGATGAGGGAAAGTCGGCGTACGTCGGATACGCCGACCACCTGGCGGCCGGCGCGCGCGGGATTGGCCAGCGGTCCGACCAGGTTCATCACCGTCTGCACGCCCAGCTCGCGCCGCACCGGCCCGACGTGTCGCATGGCCGGATGCATGAGCGGCGCGAACATGAATACGATGCCGGCCTCGCGCAGCGCCGCCGCCATGACGTGCACCGGCACGTCGATCGAGACCCCGAGCGCCTCGAGCACGTCGGCGCTGCCGCACTGCGTGGTGAAGGAGCGGTTGCCGTGCTTCGCGACCCGCACACCCGAGCCGGCGACGACCAGCGCCGCCGCGGTCGAAATGTTGAAGGTGTTGATCGAGCCGCCACCCGTGCCGCACGTGTCGACCAGCTCGTCCGGCCGTTCGGCGGGCAGCGCCACCATGGCGTGACGAAACGACCGGACGACGGCGGCGAGCTCCGTCGGCGTCTCGCCCTTCACGCGAAGCCCGACGAGCAGCGCCGCGACCTGAGCGGGCGTGGCGTCGCCCGCCAGCACCACGTCGAAGGCCGCCGTGAGCTCGGTCGCGTCGGGCGACTCGCCGGAGGTCAGCCGGCGGACAACGGCGAGGAGCGCGTTGGGCGCGGCGCTAGCTGACACTGAGCGCCTCGACGAGGCGTTCGGGCAGTTTGGCGTTGGACGCGACGAGCGAGATCACGAGGCCGAGCAGGCGCACGCGGTCCACGTCTTCCTCCTGAAAGACGCCCTGCATCGCCCGGTTGGCCAGATTCACCACGCCGACCAGCTCGTCGTGGTAGACGAGCGGAAAGCTGATGAACGAACCGGTGGTGAAGTACTGATCCTTGAGCAGCGGGTGCTGCCGCGCTTCGGTCACGTCGCGCACCAGCAGCGGCTCACGCGTGGCCGCCACCTTTCCGGCCACGCCCTGCCCGATCGGCACGCGATACCCTTCGGCGACGCCCGGCGCAACGCCGCGCGCCGACGCCAGGTACAGCGACTCGCCGTCGGGCGCGCGCAGCATCAACGAGACGCGCTGCGCGTGCATGTCGTCGCCAACGAGCGACAACAAGCCCTCGGCCAACTGGCGCGGATCGTCGGTCGAGGCATCGAGTGTGAGCACCTTGTCGATCAGGTAGATCGTGCGGGTCTTCTGGCGGAGCGACTCGTTCCGTCGATGTAGCTCGACGTGCGCCTTCTCCAGTTGCTCGACTGCCGAGCCGAGCGTGCCGTCGACTGCCGCGGCGCGCTTGAGCGCCCGACGCGCGTCTTCGGCCGCCTGCGCCAGCTCCCGCTCGAGCGCCACCACGCGCGCGGTATCGCCGGTCTGCCTCGACGCCTGGTTCAAGCGCCCTTCGAGCTCGATCAACCGGCGCTCGTAGTCGCCGTGCACGCGCTGCGTCACGTCCTCGAGCGTTCGTACCGCCTCCTCGCGCGCGCCGCGCTCGAGGAAGCGAAGGGACGCGAGCTCGAACAGCGCGATCGCGGGCAAAAAACGCTCGGCGGTTCGCGCCCCGAACAGCTTGCGTGTCTCGTACAACACGAGCACCGCGCTCAGACTGCCCTCGTATCGAAGGCCGCGCGCATTGAGCCAGCCCGCTTCGCCGAACGGCTCCAACTGAAACAGGCGCGCGAACTCGTCGGCGCTCTCGCCGAAGTCGACGAACTGTCCGCCGGCGGCGATCGCCGTGCGCTCGCGGTTGGGCAGGTGGTCGAACGTCGTGTCGAGGGTGACCGAGCTGGCGCGGCCGCCCACGAGCAGCACGCGCTCGGTCAGCATCTCGCGGCGTTCGTCGTAGCGGATGAGCGCCAGCTGAGCGAAGCGATCCACCTCCGCGAGCGCCTCGCCCAGGGCGGCGAGTGCGGCATCGGGATCGGCGGAGACGGTGAGTGCGTGCGCGAGGGAGGAGAGCGTGCGTGGCGGCATCGCAGGGGCAATGTGATCGCGCGCCGCGTGTAAAGTCAATCGCGCACGTCACATCGCGTGTGCAATTGCTTGACACGCTTCACCGTGCCGGTAGTTTTCCAGCAATGGCCGAGCGCACCGTGCAACTCGTGTTGCACTATGACGGGGCCGGATTTAGTGGATGGCAGCGCCAGCCGGGGCGGCGCACCGTGCAAAGCGTGCTCGAAGCAGCGCTATCGCGGTTGTGTGATCGCTCAGTCGCTGCGCTGGGGTCCGGCAGGACCGACGCGGGCGTGCACGCGCGCGGACAAGCAGTCGGCGTTCGAGTTGCCGAGCGCTGGGGGGAGGACGTTCAGAAGTTGCGGCGCGCGCTGAACGCGATCCTGCCGGCCGACGTCTGGGTTGCCGCGGCGGCCCAAATGAAAGACGAGTTTCACGCGCGCTACAGTGCAGTGAGCCGGCGGTATCGCTACTTCGTCGGCACCGACGACGCGGCGAACTCACCGTTTCGTGGTCGGTACGAGCTCGCAGTCGGGCAGCCCTTGGATCGGGGCGCCCTGGATGCGGCCGCTGCCCACCTGCCGGGTGAGCACTGCTTTCGGGGCTTCGCCGTGCTCGGCACGGCACCCGCTCACGACGATCATCGCTGTCAGGTCACGCGCGCGCACTGGCACGATCGTCCCGGCGGGTTGGTGTTCGAGATCGAAGCCAACCGGTTCTTGCATCACATGGTGAGATTTCTCGTGGGAACGATGCTCGACGTTGCCGCCGGACGCCGTCCTCCGGCGGACGTGCCGCGACTGCTCGCCGCCGCCGATAATTCCGACACATCGGTGCCCGCGCCGGCGCACGCGCTGTTTCTCGAAGCGGTGACGTATCCACCCGAGCTTTACCTCGAATCCACATGAAGCTCTATCTCGCCTCGGCGAATCTCGACGACGTCCGCTGGGCGGCGGGGCGTCGGCTCGTCGAAGGCGTGCTCACCACGCACACCCTGACGCACACGGAAGACGTCGACGACGAACGAGATCGACTGCGGGAGATCGCGCGACTGGTCGAAGGGGCCGTGCTGGCAACCGTGCACGCGGTGACGGCGGAGGACGCGTATCGCGACGGTCGCGAGCTGGCCAAGCTCTCCGACAACGTGATCGTCCAGGTGCCGTTCGTCGAGGACGCCATCGAGGCGATCCATCGGCTCGCCGCCGACGGCGTGCGCGTGGCGGCGACGCTCGTGTTCAGCGCCGCGCAGGCGCTGCTCGCCGCGCGCGCCGGCGCCTCGGCCGTAGTCGTCGCGATGGACGACCTCGATGCGTCCGGCCACGACGCCGTCGGCGTCATCCGCGATCTGCGCGCCGTGTTCGACGCCTCGAACAGCGAGGCCGACATCATCGCGCTCCGGCCGTCGAACGCGGCGCAGTTCGCTGCGTGCGTCAACGCCCGCGCCGACGGCGTCGCCGTGGCGACCGATGTGCTCAGGACGCTGCTCGTCCATCCGCTCTCCGACCGCGGACTGGACCGATTTTTACAGGAGCTCTCACGACGACACGCAGCATGGACTCTCGTCTGATGCGCACTCCGATTCGACTTCTTCTCTTCGTGCTCGCGATTGGATGTTCGCGAGCACCCGACAAATCGATCGCGCAGGCCTCCGGTGTTCAGGTCGCGACGAACTCGCAGGTGTCGCAGAGCCGACGGAACGCCATCACCGCGGCGGTTGCCACGGTGTCGCCCGCCGTCGTGACCGTGCAGACGGAGGCGAGGAACAATGCGCCGGAGGATCCGTTCGACATGCTGTTCGGCGGCGACCAGCCGCGCACGCAGGCCGGGTTGGGTACCGGATTCGTCGTTCGCGCTGACGGCGTGATCGTCACGAACGCCCACGTCATTGCCGGCGCGACGACCATCTCGGTGATGATGCGCGACGGCACGGTGTACCCGGCCCGCCTCCTCGGCCAGGACGAGTCGAACGACGTGGCCGTGCTCAAGATCGACGCGAAGGGGCTGCCGACTGTGAAGCTCGGTAACTCGAACAACCTCGTGATCGGCGAGTGGGCGATCGCGATCGGCAATCCGTTCGGCTTCTACCTCGGCAACAGCGAGCCGAGCGTCAGCGTCGGCGTGATCAGTGCGACGCAGCGCAATCTGATCGCCCCCAACGAGGGCCAGGCGTCGTACTTCGACATGATTCAGACCGACGCGGCCATCAATCCGGGTAATTCCGGCGGGCCGCTCGTCGACGCAGACGGCGACGTGATCGGCGTGAACAGCAGCATCTTCACACCGAGCGGCGGATCGGTCGGGCTGGGATTCGCCATTCCGATCAATCGCGTGGCGCGGGTGGTCGATGATCTGCTCACGCACGGCTCGATTCGGAGTCCGTGGATCGGCGTGCGGCTCCGGCAGGTGCAGTCGACCAACCCGCGCGACGTCCTGACGCAGGGCGCAGTCATCGCGACCGTCGCGCCCGGATCGCCCGCGGCGAAAGCCGGACTCAGACCGGGTGACCAGCTCGTCGGCGAAGGCACTCGTCGAATCCGGAACCAGTTCGACTGGCAGGCCGCGCTGCTCGATCTGCGCGTCGGCTCGCCGGCGCATCTCCACGTGCGGCGCGGCGGCCGCGATCTCGACGTCACGGTGGACGTCGCCGATCTGCCGGAAGTCGCGGCACCGAAGGTCCAGGTGCTGCGCGAGCTGTCGCTGGTGACCGTGACTCCGGCGATCGCCGCCGAGCGCGGGTTGCGTCGATCCTACGGCGCGCTCGTTTACAACGCGAGTCCGCTCGTCGCCGATCAAACCGGCCTTCAGCAGGGCGACGTGCTCCTCCAGATCAACAACACACCGGTTCGGAACGCGCAGGATGTACAGAAGGCGATCGACTACTATGGATCGCGCGTGTACCTCCGGGTGATCTTCGAGCGACAAGGTCAGCTGAACATGACCGTTTTCGGGGTGCAATGACGCCGGCCAACCGTTACTCGTCGCCGCTCGCCGAGCGGTACGCCTCGACGGCGATGCTGGAATTGTGGTCGCCGGCGGTGCGGCACGGCCTGTGGCGGCAGCTCTGGCTGGCGCTGGCCGAGGCGGAGCGTGAGCTGGGCGTTCCGATTCCGGACGAAGCGATCGCGCAGATGCGGGCGCATCTCGACGACATCGATTTCGATGCGGTGGCGGCATACGAGCGCCGATTCCGGCACGACGTGATGGCGCACGTCCATGCGTTCGGCGACGCCGCGCCGGCGGCACGCGGGTTCATTCACTTCGGCGCGACCAGTGCCTACGTCACGGACAACGGCGATCTGATCCTGATGCGCCGCGCGCTCGAGCTGCTGCGCGGCAGTTTGCTGCGCGTGCTTCGCGCGCTGGCGGCATTCGCGCGCGACTGGCGCGACGAGCCGACGCTCGGATCGACGCATCTGCAGGCCGCGCAGCCCACGACGGTCGGAAAGCGGGCGACGCTCTGGATGCAGGATCTCGTCCTCGACCTCGCCGATCTCGATCGCCGCGCGGCCACGCTGCCCTTTCGCGGCGTCAAAGGCACGACCGGCACGCAGGCGAGCTTTCTCGACATCTTCGGTGGCGACCACGCCAAGGTGCGCGAGCTGGACGCCCGGGTCACGGCCAAGATGGGCTTCGCGGCCTCGCTTCCGGTCAGCGGCCAGACGTACACGCGCAAGCTCGACGCGCAGGTGTTGAGCGTGGTGGCCGGAATCGCCTCGAGCGCGTTCAAGTTCGGCGGCGACATCCGCATGCTCCAGTCGGTCGGCGAGATCGAGGAGCCGTTCGAGGCGGAGCAGATCGGGTCGTCGGCGATGGCGTACAAGCGGAACCCGATGCGCAGCGAGCGCATCTCGTCCCTGGCCCGCTTCGTCATCACGCTCGAGCCGAACGCGAACCTGACGCACGGGCTGCAGTACTTCGAGCGGACGCTGGACGACAGCGCCAATCGCCGCCTCGTGATTCCGGAGAGTTTTCTCGCCGTGGACGCGATTCTCATTCTGATGGAAAACGTCGCGTGCGGCCTCGAGGTGCACCCGGCGCGGATTCGCCGGCGCCTCGCCGACGAGCTACCGTTCATGGCGACGGAGGCATTGATCGTTCGCGCCGTGGGCGCGGGTGTCGATCGGCAGGTGGCGCACGAGCGCATTCGGCAGCACAGCATGGCTGCCGCGAGCGCGCTCAAGGACGGCGCGCCGCGCAACGATCTCCTCGAGCGTCTGGCGGCCGATCCCGAATTCGCCACGGCCGCCGCTGATCTCGAGGCCGCGCTCGACCCGTCCAGCTTCATCGGTCGGGCGCCGCAACAGGTGGACGAGTTCCTCGACGAAGTCATCGCCCCGCTCCTCGCGGGTGCGCCTCCCGAACCGGCGCCGCGCGCCGAGGTGCGCGTATGACGATCACGCAACTCGAGCCACTGCCGCTCCAGCATCTGCGGCGCGGCAAGGTGCGCGAAGTGTACGTCGTCGACGAGCGGCGCCTGCTGCTCGTCGCGACCGACCGCGTCAGCGCGTTCGACGTCGTGATGGCCGAGCCGATCCCGTTCAAGGGCGCGGTGCTCACGCAGATCACGTCGTGGTGGCTGCGCCAGCTGGAGGCCGACGTTCGCCATCACATGATCTCGGCGAACGTCGACGAGATCATTCGCGAGATTCCCTCGCTCGCCGACCATCGCGCGGCGCTCGCCGGCCGCGCCATGCTGTGCTGGCGCACCGACGTCGTGCCGATCGAGTGCGTGGTGCGCGGCTATCTCTCCGGCTCGGCATGGAAGGAGTACGTCGTCAGCGGCACGCTCGCCGGCGAGCCGCTCGCACCGGGCCTTCGCGAAAGCGATCGGCTCGACCCACCGATCTTCAGCCCGGCGACCAAAGCGGCGGCCGGTCATGACGAGAACATCTCGATCGCGACGATGGCAACGCTCGTGGGCGCGGCCACGGCCGAAGAGCTGGAGCGGCTCAGCCGCCAGATCTACGAGCGCGGTCGCGCGCTCGCCGCCCCGCGCGGCATCATCATCGCCGACACGAAGTTCGAGTTCGGCCACGATCGAGGCGGCAACATCCTGCTGATCGACGAAGTGCTCACGCCCGACAGCTCACGCTTTTGGCCGGCCGATCGGTACGCGCCAGGACGCTCGCAACCGAGCTTCGACAAGCAGCCGCTGCGCGACTATCTCGACGGTGAGCGGCGCGCCGGACGCTGGAACGGCGAGGCGCCGCCGCCGCCGCTCCCGCCGGAGGTCGTTCGCGCAACGAGCGAGCGGTACCTCGACGCGTTCCGGCGCATCACCGGTTCGCCGCTCGATCTCACGGAGCTCACGTGAACTTCGCCCGCGAAGGTTTAACCTTCATCCTCGTCGCCGTGCTGGTCGCGGCGGGGGCATTCTGGCTCGCCGTCGCGCGGCGATCGTGGCCGCTCTGGCTGTTCGCGGTGGCCCTCACGGTCATGGCGCTTTGGGTGGCGTATTTCTTTCGCGATCCCGCGCGGAGCGGCGAACGGGGCGAACAGCTCGTGATCGCGCCCGCCGACGGCAAGATCGTGATGATCACGGAAGTCGACGAGCCGACGTTCATCAAGGAGCGCGCGATCCGTGTGTCGATCTTCATGAACGTCTTCAACGTGCACGTGAACCGCTATCCGGTGAGCGGCATCGTGCGATTCGTCGAGCGCAAGGCGGGCCGCTTCATGAACGCCGCGGCATCCGAGGCAAGTCTCGAGAACGAGCAGACGTCGATCGGCATCGAGTCGGGATCGAACCACATCCTGGTGCGCCAGATCGCCGGCCTGATCGCGCGCCGCATCGTGACCGACGCCAAGGAGGGCGACCACGTTCGCCAGGGCGACCGGATGGGTCTCATCCGATTCGGGTCGCGCGTCGACGTTTTCGTGCCGACCACGACCACCATGCGGGTCAAAGTCGGTGACGTGACGTTCGCGGGTTCCACCGTGCTCGGCGTCCTGGCGGGCCAATGAAGATGCGCAGCGGAGGACGCGGACCTGTGCGGCGACGAGCCGTGCGACGCGCCGTCGTGCTCATGCCGAACGGGCTGACCCTGTTCAACCTGTTCTGCGGCATCTACGCGATCATTCTCGCGATTCGCGGCGACTTCAACGCCGCGCCGGCGTTCATCGTGCTCGGCGGCATCGCCGACGCGCTCGACGGCCGGGTGGCGCGCGCGACGGGCACCGGCAGCCGGTTCGGCGAAGAGCTCGACTCGCTCGTCGACGCGCTGTCATTCGGGTTCGCGCCCGCGCTGATCATGTATCTCGAGCTGCCGAACCGCGGTACGTGGGAATGGCTGCTCGTGTTCATCTTCGCCTCCTGCGCGGTCATGCGGCTGGCGCGCTTCAACGTCGAGCAAGCCGGTCGCAAGAAAGCACAGTTTCACGGACTGCCCAGTCCTGCCGCCGGTCTCACGCTGGCCAGCTACTACTGGTTCAGCCAAACACCGCTCTACAACCAGACGGTGATTCTCTTCACCGACAGCAAGACGCTGTCGGATCTCCCCTGGCACACGATTCTGCGCGGGCTGATGGCAGTGCTCGCCGCGCTGATGATCAGCGATGTTCCGTATCCTGCCGTGCCGTCGATCGGATTTGGCAGCATCCGGAAGTTGCTCGGCACGGCCGTCATCGCCGGGTGCGTGGCGCTGCTCATCTTTCGCCGACAGGAGTTCATCTTTCCCGCGCTGCTCGCCTACGTGCTGTTCGGCGCGATCAAGTGGGCGATTCTCGGCTTCCTCGGCCGATCGTCGACGCCCGCGGAGATCTTCTGGGAAGAGGAGCCCGACCTGACGCGACATCATGCGGAGCGGCCGCACGCTCCGGGATGGACGCCGGCACTCGCCGGCGCCGGTGCTGAGGACGATCTCGGTGCGGCGGAATCACGCGAGGCTGCCGACGCCGATGCGCGCGGCGACATGCACGGTGATACGCGATCGTCCGACGAATCCGGCCGGCAGGGACGGCGGCGCCGCCGACGTCGCGGCCATCGCGGCAATCGCCCGCAAGGCTCGCCGCCCCCGGCGACCGGTGCTCCCCCCACTCCGCCCAACAAACCGACAGGCCCAGGCGCATGACTCGCTACCGAGTTGCCGTTCACATCACGCCGCGGCGCGGCATCCTCGACCCGCAGGGTAAGACGGTCGCCGACGCACTGCATTCCCTCGGCTTCGATTCCGTTCGCGACGTGCACATTGGCCGTCACGTCGTCGTCGAAGTCGACGCCGCCGACCGATCCGCCGCCGAGCGATCGACACGCGAGATGTGCGAGCGCCTGCTCTCCAATCCGGTGACGGAAGACTTCGAGATCGCCGCGGTCGACGGCGAGGGAGCCACATCATGAAGTTCGGCGTCGTCACGTTCCCCGGCAGCAACTGCGACTACGACGCCTACCACGCCGTCGTCGACGGACTGGGTGAAGAAGCCGTGTATCTGTGGCACAAGGATCACGACCTGAAGAGCTGCGACGTGATCGTCCTGCCGGGCGGTTTCAGCTACGGAGACTACCTGCGTGCCGGCGCCATCGCGCGCTTCAGCCCAGTGATGCAGGACGTCGTCGCCTTCGCCGGGCGCGGGGGGCCGGTGCTGGCCATCTGCAACGGATTTCAGATCGCGTGCGAGGCCGGTCTCCTGCCTGGAGCCCTGCTTCGCAACGCGAGTCTCAAGTTCGTGTCGGAGACCGTGCAAATCCGGGTCGAGAACCCGGACACCCTGTTCACCAGCCGTTACGAGAAAGGCGCCGTCCTCCGGATCCCCATCGCCCACGGTGATGGGCGTTACACCGCGGACCCTGAAACACTCAGTACTCTGGAGGACGAGGGCCGCGTGGTGTTCCGGTACGTCGGGGGTCCGGGTGACGCCGACGAGTGGTGGAGTCCAAACGGATCCATGCGCGCCATCGCAGGCATCGTCAACGACGCGGGAAATGTCCTGGGCATGATGCCCCACCCCGAACGCGCCGTCGACACGCTGCTCGGATCCGACGATGGACTGGGCATCTTCGAGTCGATGGTGGCACGCGTCACAGCATGAGGAGACTCACAATGCTCGTCGCATCACTCGTTCTTGTCCTGAGCGCCGGCATCGCGCCGGCCCAGGCAACGGACACGATCAACCCGGGCATGACCCGGGAACAGGTTGTCGCGCGACTCGGCCAACCGTTGTCGGCCCGCAGCTACGACAGCTACACGTACCTGTTCTACCGCAACGGCTGCGAGAAGAAATGCGGTATGAACGACATCGTCGTCCTCGACAGCGGGAAGGTTGTCGACGCGGTGTTCCGCTCGACGCAGCGGCACTACAGCGGCACGAGCAGCTCGCCGCGTATGATCTCCGCGGCTGAAGCCCGGCATGGCGTTGCCGCGGCCAAGCCGCTGAAGACGTCCGAACCACCCACTCCCGACAAGCCCAAGAAGCCAGACGCATGACCCATACGCACGTGCAGGTCGAGCCCCGGCCCGGCGACCCCCTCATCACGCCGGCGCTCATCGCCGAACACGGGCTCACGCAGGACGAGTACCGCCGCCTGGTCGAGATGTTGGGCCGGGAGCCGACCTTCACGGAGCTGGGAATCGTGAGTGCATTGTGGAGCGAGCACTGCTCGTACAAGCACTCGCGGCCGCTGTTAAAAACTTTGCCTACCACGGCCCCATTCGTGCTGCAGGGGCCGGGTGAGAACGCCGGCGTGATCGCCATCGGCGACGGACTCGCCGTCGCGTTCAAGATCGAGTCGCACAACCATCCGTCGGCCGTCGAGCCGTACCAGGGAGCCGCCACCGGAGTGGGCGGCATTCTGCGAGACGTGTTCACGATGGGCGCGCGGCCGATCGCCATGCTCAACTCGCTGCGCTTCGGATCGCTCGACGCGGCACGCGTGCGATATCTCTTCGCCGGCGTCGTCAAAGGCATCGGTGATTACGGTAACTGCGTCGGCATCCCGACGGTCGCCGGTGAGATCGCCTTCGATCCGAGCTACGAGGGCAACCCACTCGTGAACGCGATGTGCGTCGGTCTGATGCACGAGACCGACCTCATTCGCGCTGTGGCACAGGGCGTGGGCAATCCGATCATCGCCGTCGGGGCGCGCACGGGGCGCGACGGCATTCACGGCGCGTCGTTCGCGTCGGAGGATCTCTCGGCCGAGAGCGACGCGAAGCGGCCGCGCGTGCAGGTCGGCGATCCGTTCACGGAAAAGCTGCTGCTCGAAGCGAGCCTGGAGCTGATCAGGAGCGGCGCCATCGTCGCGATCCAGGACATGGGCGCCGCCGGCCTCACTTCGTCGTCCGCCGAGATGGCGGCGCGCGGTGACGTGGGCGTCACGATCGACGTGACTCGCGTGCCCACGCGCGAGCCGGGCATGACTCCGTACGAGATCCTGCTCAGCGAATCGCAGGAGCGCATGCTCGTCGTTGCGACACGCGGGCGCGAAGACGAGGTGAAACGCATCCTCGAGAAGTGGGATCTGAACGCCGCCGTGATCGGCGAGGTCATCGCCGAGCCGGTGTACCGCGTGACCGAGGGTGAGCGCGTGGTCGCCGAGTTCCCGGGCACCCGCCTGGTGACGGATTGTCCGACGTACACGCCCGAAGCTCGCGAGAGTGCCGAGGTCCAGCGGCTTCGCGCGATCGATCCAGCTGCGATTCCGGAACGAGCGGAGGAAGCCGACCCGGTGTGGACACTCGAGCAGCTGCTGTCGTCGCCGACGATCGCGGCAAAGACCTGGGCGCATCGCCAGTACGACACCACGGTGCGCACGAACACCGTCGTGGGGCCGGGCGGAGACGCGGCCGTGATTCGCGTTCGCGACACCGAACGCGCGCTCGCGCTCAAGACCGACTGCAACGCACGCTATGTGTACCTCGACCCGCGTGCCGGCACGCAGATCGCCGTCGCCGAAGCGGCACGCAACGTCGCGTGCACTGGTGCGCGCCCGATGGCCATCACGAACAACCTGAACTTCGGAAACCCGCGGCGGCCCGAGGTCTACTACCAGCTCCGCGAATCCGTCCGCGGCATGGCCGAAGCCTGCAACGCACTGGGCACGCCGGTCACCGGCGGAAACGTGTCGCTGTACAACGAGAACCCGCGCGGCGCGGTGTATCCGACTCCGGTGGTGGGCATGGTGGGCCTGATCGACTCGCTCGCCCACATCACCCGCTCGACCTTCCAGCGGCAGCACGACTGGATCGTGCTGCTCGGCGAGCCGAACGCCGAGATCGGTGGCAGCGAGTACCTGGCGCGGATCCATGGCACGGTCGCGGGGCGACCTCCCGCCTGCGATCTCGCCGCCGAACGGGCGTTGATCGACGCGCTCCTCGAGGCCATTCGCGCCGGCATGGTGCGATCGGCGCACGACTGCAGCGATGGCGGGCTGGCCGTCGCGCTCGCCGAGTGCTGCATCATGGATCGCACGGACCAGCACGGCGCGACAATCGATCTCACCCACTGGCGCGCGCTGCCGGACCGCGCGCTGCTCTTTGGCGAAGCGCAAGGGCGCATCGTCGTCAGCACGACGACGCCAGCCACCGTGCTGGACATTGCGGCGGCGCGAGGCGTGGCCGCGCGCATCATCGGACAGGTCGGTCCGCTTGGTGCACCGTTGCAGATTTCGACAGCGGCGGTGCGGTTCATCGCGCCGCTGGCGCGGCTCGATGATGCATATCACGAAACGATTCCGCGTATCATGTCGCAATCGGCGCTCGCGACGCAGTAGCTGAGCGCCTGGCAGTGCCCGCTAATGATCGACTTCACCCTGATCCGGCATTCAGATGTGCGGAATTTTTGGAGTTCATGGTCATCCCGAGGCGGCGCACCTTGCGCAGCTCGGGCTGTATTCGCTTCAGCATCGCGGGCAGGAATCGGTCGGCGTCGTCTCGATCGATGAGTCCGGCGCCGCGCACGCAGTGCGCAGCATGGGGACGCTGTCGGATCGGTTCGGCCAGGAGCTCGCGCGGCTTGGCGGAACCTCCGCGGTCGGCCACACCCGCTACAGCACGGCCGGCTCGTCGACGATCGACAACGCACAGCCCGTCGTGGCGCGCTCCAAGGGCGGTTACATCACGCTGGCCCACAACGGCAATCTCACCAATGCCGCGGAGCTTCGCCTGGCCCTCGAGGACCAGGGCTCGATCTTTTCTTCGACGAACGACTCCGAGGTGGTCGTGCACCGGCTCGCCCGCTCGACGGCGGCGACGCCCGAGTCGCGGCTCGCCGACGCGTTGCAGGACGTCGAAGGCGCGTACAGTCTGATCGTCGCGTTGGGCGACACGCTCCTGGCGTGCCGCGATCCGCGTGGCTGGCGACCGTTGGCGATGGGACAGCTGGGCGGCGCGGTGGTTTTCGCATCCGAGACGTGCGCCCTCGACATCGTCGGCGCGTCGTACGTTCGCGACGTCGAGCCGGGCGAGATCGTCGCGGTGAACGGCTCGGGCGTGCGGTCGATACACCCATTTCCGAGCAAAGAGCTTCGCCGATGCGTGTTCGAGTACGTGTATTTCGCGCGGCCCGACAGTCGCGTCTTTGGCGGATCGGTGGATCGGGCGCGTCGTGCGTTGGGGCGGCGCCTTGCCCGGGAGTTCCCGGCGCCGGGCGCCGAATTGGTGTTCAGCGTGCCGGATTCCTCGAACTCTGCGGCGCTGGGATTCGCCGAGGAAAGCGGTCTGCCCTACGAGCTGGCGCTCATCCGCAATCACTACGTGGGCCGCACGTTCATTCAGCCTACGCAGGCGGGACGCGACGCCAAGGTGAAGGTCAAGTACAATCCCGTGCGCGAGGTTCTTGCAGGTAAGAGCGTCGTGATGGTCGATGACTCCATCGTACGCGGCACGACGACGCGCGGACTCGTGGCGCTCGTGCGCGCCGCGGGCGCGCGCGAAGTGCACATGCGCGTGAGCTCCCCGCCCGTGACCGGTCCCTGCTACTACGGCATCGACACGCCGTCGCGCGAAGAGCTCATCGCGGCGAATCTTCAGGTGGACGAGATCGCGGCCCACCTCGGGGTCGATACGCTCGGCTACATATCGCTCGACGGCATGCTCGAGTCGGTCCCGTCCGGCCCGGACGGTTTCTGCCATGCGTGCTTCTCCGGCGATTATCCGACTCCGCCGCCGACCGACCCCGACAAACTACGCTTTGGCTGCGGATGCTAGAGACCACGGACCCCGGCACGCGCGCCGGGACGCACGCGGTCTACTTCTTCGGCGACGGCCACGCCGAGGGCACCCGCGACATGAAGAAGGTGCTTGGCGGAAAGGGTGCCAACCTCGCCGAGATGACGAACCTCGGTGTGCCGGTGCCGCCCGGGTTCACGATCGCGTGCGCGAGCTGCATCGACTATTTGCGCACGGGGACGGTGCCCGAGCCGCTGCGCACCGAAGTCACGGATGCGCTGCGCCGGCTGGAGCAGACCACGGGCAAGCGCTTCGGCGACCAGCGCAATCCATTGCTCGTCTCGGTGCGATCGGGAGCGCCGGTGTCGATGCCCGGCATGATGGAGACGATCCTCAACCTTGGCTTGAACGACGACACCGTCGAGGGACTGGCAAACGCCAGCGGTGATCCACGCTTCGCGTACGATTCCTACCGCAGGTTCATTCAGATGTACGCGGACGTCGTGCTCGGCGTGCCCGCCGCACAGTTCGAGCACCTACTCGCCGCCAAGCGCAACGCCGCGGCCGCGTCCACCGACGCGGAGCTGGACGTCGAGTCGCTGCGCCGTCTCGTCGACGAGTACAAGACACTCGTGCAGCGCCGAACGCAGGCCGAGTTTCCAACCGATCCCGAAACGCAGCTCTGGGGCGCCATCGAAGCGGTGTGGCGCTCGTGGACGCTCAAGAAGGCGGTCGATTACCGAAAGGTGAATCGCATCGCGGACGATCTCGGCACGGCGGTCAACGTCGTGTCGATGGTCTTCGGCAACCTCGGCGAGGATTCCGGTACCGGCGTCGCGTTCACCCGCAATCCGTCCACTGGCGAGCGAACGTTCTACGGCGAATTCCTCATCAACGCGCAGGGCGAAGACGTCGTCGCGGGGATTCGCACGCCGCTCAGCATCGACGAGATGGCGACGCGGCTGCCGCAGGCGTACACGGAGCTATTGGAGACGCAGAAGCGGCTCGAGCAGCACTTCCGCGACATGCAGGACATCGAGTTCACCGTCGAGCGCGGGCGGCTCTACCTGCTGCAGACGCGGACCGGCAAGCGCACCGCCGCCGCGGCGGTGCGGATCGCGATCGACATGGTCGGCGACGGCTGGATCGACACGCGCGAGGCCGTCAAGCGCGTTGCGCCGGAACAACTCGATCAGCTGCTCCATCCGGTCATCGCGGCCGATGTGCACGCGACTCCACTGTGTACCGGTCTGCCGGCGAGTCCGGGCGCGCAGAGCGGCATGGCCGTCTTCGATCCCGATGTCGCCGAGTCGCGGGCCGCGGGCGGCCAGCGCGTGATTCTCGTGCGCGACGAGACGACACCGGAAGATTTTCACGGCATCGTCGCCGCGCGCGCCGTACTGACGTCGCGCGGCGGCATGACCAGTCACGCCGCGGTCGTGGCGCGCGGCATGGGCAAGTGTGCGGTGGTCGGCTGCAAGGCGATGCAAGTCGATCTGGTCCACCGTCGGTTCCAGGTCGGCGAGACGACGATCGCCGAGGGAGACTGGATCACCGTCGACGGCGCGAGCGGCCGGGTGTACTCCGGCGATCTGCCGACTACGCCGAGCGAAGTCGTTCAGGTGATCCGCGGCACGCGTGATCCGCGATCGGCGCCGAGCTATCAGAATTTCGCCCGGCTGCTCGGCTGGGCGGACGAGATCCGCCGGCTGAAGGTGCGCGCCAACGCCGACACGCCGCACGACGCGAGAATCGCGCGCGGCTTTGGCGCCGAGGGGATCGGGCTGTGTCGCACGGAGCACATGTTCTTCGAGGGCGACCGCATCACGGCGATGCGTGAGATGATCGTGGCGCGCGACGAAGCCGGACGGCGCCGCGCACTCGCGAAGCTGCTGCCGATGCAGCGCACGGACTTCGAGGGCATCTTCGAGGCGATGCGCGGCCTGCCCGTCACGATCCGACTGCTCGACCCGCCGCTGCACGAGTTCCTGCCCCACGGCGGCGAAGAGAGCAAACTGCTCGCGCGAACGCTGGGCCTCGCGCGGCACGAGCTGGCCCACATTGTGGAATCTTTGCGCGAAACCAATCCCATGCTGGGCCACAGGGGTTGCAGATTGGGGATCACATATCCGGAGATCACCGAGATGCAGGGTCGGGCGATCTTCGAGGCGGCGGTCAAGGCGCAGCGCCGGGGAATCGAGGTCCATCCCGAGATCATGATTCCCCTCGTCGCGACCGCGGCCGAGTTCAACAACCAGCGGGACATTCTGGAGCAGGTCGCCAAGCACGTCCTCGGCGGGATGGGCGAAGAAATCGAGTACTCGATCGGGACGATGATCGAGCTGCCACGAGCGGCGCTGACCGCGGACGAAATCGCTCAGACGGCGCAGTTCTTTTCGTTTGGTACCAATGATTTGACGCAGACCACGTTCGGCCTCAGCCGAGACGATGCCGGTCGATTCCTACCCAATTACGTCGAACGTGGTATACTATCCGACGATCCGTTCCAGGTACTCGATCGGAATGGAGTTGGAAAGCTGATTGGACTTGCAGTGTCTGCAGGCCGGAGCGTCCGCCCGGAGTTGAAGGTCGGCATTTGCGGTGAGCATGGCGGCGACCCGCGCTCCGTGAAATTCTGTCATTCAATCGGCCTCGACTACGTCTCCTGCTCCCCCTACCGCGTTCCGATCGCCCGCCTCGCCGCTGCCCATGCCGCTCTCGAATCCACCGGTCCACCGAAAGCGCTCGCGTCGTAGCCATCCCGCCCTCCCACAACTTCCGCCCCTCGAGCTGACACGCGACGAGCGCTCGCTGCGCATCGCGCTCGTCACGGAGTATTACTACCCCCACCTGGGCGGCGTTTGCGAGCACGTGCATTTCTTCGCGCGGGAAGCTCGGCGGCGCGGGCACCACGTGGACGTGATCACGTCGCACATTCCCGGTGCCGAAGAGCAGCCGCACGTGATCAGGCTCGGCCGCAGCCAGCCCGTGTACGCCAACGGTTCGCAGGCGCGGATAACGCTCGGTTGGCACCTGCGTCGCGACATGCGTCGCGTGCTGCGGCGCGGCCGGTATGACATCGTCCACGTCCATTCGCCGCTCACGCCGGTTCTGCCGCTCCTCGCGATCGAGGAGGCCGACTGTCCCGTCGTCGGCACGTTCCATACGTATTTCGATCGATCGGTCGGGTACACGCTCGGCCGGCGTTTTTTTCAGAAGCGGCTCGGCATGCTCAGCGCCGCGATTGCGGTCTCGCACAGCACCACGGTGGCGCTCGATCGGTATTTCGATGCCGATTGGCAGATCATCCCGAACGGGATCGACACGGACGTGTTTCATCCGAGCGCGCCTCCACCGCCGGGTGTGCCGCGCGACGTGCCGATGATCTTGTTCCTGGGGCGCTTCGATCCGAGGAACGGCTTGTCGACCCTGATCGACTCCTTCCGTCACGTCAAAGCCAAGGGCCACCACGGCCGGCGAGCGAAGCTCGTCGTCGTGGGCGACGGGCCGCTGCGCGAGCATTACTACAAACAGGCCAACGGCGACCGCGACATCATTTTCGTGGGGGCCGTGCTGGAGGGGCGTCCGAGTTATTACGCGCATAGCTCCGTGTATGCCTGCCCCACCACCAAGGCGTCGTTCGGCATTACGCTCCTCGAGGCAATGGCGTGCGAGACGCCGGTTGTCTGCTCGGACATTCTGGGATTCCGCGACGTGGTCGCGAACGAGCGCGAGGCACTGATGGTGCCGTGCGGCGACCGCGACGCGCTGGCCGACGCGCTGGTGCGCGTGCTCGATGACGAGGGCCTCGCCATTCAACTGGGTACGACGGGGCGTCAGAACTCTCTCGAATACTCGTGGGCGAGTGTCACGTCTCGCGTTCTCGACGTGTATCAAAACGTCCTCGGTCACGTCCCAGTCGCGGTATGATCGTTGGCCTGGGCGTCGGAGCCGTGTTGCTCGGCGGCGCCGCGCACGGAGCGTTTCACCGCAACAGTCCGATCTTCGGCCGTCCGATCACCCACGTGACGCGTGCGCCGCGCAGCGTGGCGCTCACGTTCGACGACGGTCCGAACCCCGATGCGACGCCGGCCATCCTCGACGCGTTGGGCGAGCGCGACGTCAAGGCAACGTTCTTCGTGCTCGGGCGGCACGCGGAACGCTGGCCCGATCTGGTTCGGCGCGTTGCGGCGGAAGGCCACACGATCGGGAACCACGGCTACTATCACCGCAAGTTGCACTTCAAGTCGCCGCGGTACGTGCGTGACGACCTTTCCCGCGGCACACAGGCGATCGAGCAGGCCGGTGGTGTGCACCCTGCCCTGTTTCGCGCGCCGCACGGCTTTCGCAGTCCCTGGGTGAGCGCGATCGCGCATTCGCTTGGCCAACGGACCGTTGGCTGGTCGTTAGGGGTCTGGGATTCCGACCGGCCGGGGGTCGACGCGATCGTCGAGCGGACCATCGGTGGCGCGCGCCCCGGCTCGATCTTGCTCCTCCACGACGGCGACGGTTACGATCCCGGCGGCGACCGGATGCAGACGGCACGCGCGGTGCCACGGATCGTCGAGCGTCTACTCGAGCAGGGGTATCGTTTGGAGCGGGTTGCGGCATGAAGAAGGCGGTCTCTCGATCGATTCGCGTCGTACTCACCGTGGTGATCCTCGCCGGACTCGTCGTGTTCGCGCGGAAGGTGAATTGGAGCACCACGTGGACGAGCATCACCGCGGCGAGTGCGAGCGTGCTGGTGCTCGCGGCGCTGGTGAACCTGGCGTCGCTGGCGCTCAAGGCGGTGCGCTGGTGGATTTTTCTGCGGCCCGTCGGCGTGCCGTCGCTGTGGATGGCGGTGCGCGCGACGTTCGCCGGTGCGGGGCTGAACAACATTCTGGTGGCGAATGGCGGCGAGGCCGCGCGAGTCGTCTTCGTCGCGCGGGCGGCACACGTGCAGAGCGCCAAGGTACTGGCCACGCTCGCCCTCGAGCGCCTGTTCGAGCTGATCGGCTACGTCGTCCTGCTCGCGCTCTCGGTGTCGTTTCTCGAGCTGCCGCACACACTGGAGCGGATGCGGCCGGTCGCGTGGGTCGCGCTGGCGCTCGTCGTGGTACTCCTCGTGTATCTCGTACGCCGCCCCGAGGTGGTCGAGGTTCCGGCCGCGGAAACGATCGTCGGGTGGCGCGCGCACGCCTCGGCCTACCTGAAACAGCTCGCGCGCACGATCGGCGGAATCTCTACCGGGCCGCGGTTCGTCGTCGCCCTGGCGCTGTCGGTCGGTATCTGGGCGCTGCAGGTCTGGACGTACGCGCTCACGGCGCGTGCGGCCGACTTCAACCTTCCACTCGTCGGCACCGTGGCGGCGCTGCTCGCCGTGAATCTGGGCTTCGCCATCCGCGCCACGCCCGGGAACGTCGGCGTGTTTCAGGCCATGTACGCGCTGACGGCGGTCGGTTTCGGCATGGACAAGGACCGCGCGATCGCCGTCGCGCTGCTCATCCAGACACAGCAGATCATTCCGATTACGCTGATCGGCGTCGGTCTCGCGCCGGAGTTCATCTTCAGGCGAAAGAAGGTGGTGCGCGCCGAGGATCGCGGACTCGATCTGCACTCGCGCAGCGAGGAGCCCGCCGCGTAGGCGTCGCCCGGCCGGCGCCTCGCGCCGACCGCTCTCCCGCCGGCCTCGGCCATCGGCGTCTGGCAGGCTTTAGAACAGTCAAATTTTGTTTCACTTGGGCCGCTGCCAAAGCTGCGGTGACAGCAGTCACCTCTGTCAGGCCCGCGTGGCGCGCAACTTTCCGTGACGAAACGTCTGAGCGGCGGTCGGATTGCTGAAGAGCGTTGGCCCGCACGGGACGGAGGTCGCCCCATGAGCGCAACGAAAAGTCGAACGAAACGGTCGGCAGCGCGGACGGCGAGCCCGCAGCGCCGTCGTGCACAGCCGCGGACATTGCAGTTCACGCCTGGCTCCGGTCACACCGACTGGACGTGCCCGGTTTGCCGAGCGCGCGGCACGGTGCAGCACCCAGCGAGCGTGGATCAGGCGACCATCGTGAGCCTGGCCCGCGAGCAGCACGCGGTCAAGCAGCCGAGCTGCGAGGTACGGTAACGCCGTAGCGCCGCAGCCGATCGAGGCCGCAGAGCGGTCTCGGGGGAAGATCCCGCGCCTGGGCAGTTCAGAGGTTGCGTGGCGGCTCGTACCATCGCCTATTGTGGGCGCCTGGTGCGACATGCTGGTCGCACGACCCGCGCGCGTGAGCGGCTTGGCCGAGCGGCCGTCCCGCCGAATCGATGAACCCCCACCATGACAAACATTCCGGAATTCGTTGGCGATCTCCGCGCTGCCCTGTCCTCCGTGGACCGCGCGCTCGATCGGCAGTTGGTCGAATACGGCACATTCCTGCCGCACGTCTTCATGGCCGACGTCACCAGAGCATTGTGCGCGAGCGGCCCGAGCGACACGGGTAAAGCGGTGATTGGCGTGATCGCCGATCACTTCGAGCATGGAGATGCGGAAGTACGAACTCTGGTGCTCGCCTCTTTCCTCGAGAACCTGGACGACCGCGAGCCCGGTAGCCGGGCGATCGTCGATGCACTGCCGCCGGCGCTAGCTGCGGCGCGCGCGAACATGGAAGCGTCTCCGTAGCGCCGCGGTACGCGGCGCAGGCGGCTCATCATGGCGACCTCGCCGTCCATCCGGCGCGGCCCCGCCGCTACCGTCGCGAGCTGGGCGATGGGTGAGGCGCTCCGAGCACGACCGTCACGACGTGCCGCGTCCCGTCATCAATCAGGTGGATCCACTCGTCGGTTGCCGCCAGGCGGTCCACCGTGATGGAGGCCACTCCCCGGGACACCGTCTGCGGATTGCTCACGGTTATCTCGTAGACGGTGTTCCCGTAGCGATACTCGAGCACAAAGCCGGGCCAAGCGGTCGGGATGCATGGATCGAGACGGAGGCGGTCGCCGCGCTTCTCGAAGCCGAGTATGCCTTCCAGCGCCGCACGATAGCTCCAGCTTGCCGCGCCCGTGTACCACGACCACCCGCCGCGGCCCTCGTGTCCCGGAGCGGCATATACGTCACCGGCAATGACGTATGGCTCGGTCACGTACCGGCGCGCGTCATCTCGTGTTCTCGTTCGCGACAGCGGGTTGAGCATTCTCATGAGTTCGGCCGCTCTGCCGCCGTCTCCCAGCCGAGCCATTGCCAGAACGGTCCAGACCGCGGCGTGGGTATACTGCGCGCCATTCTCGCGTATCCCCGGCAGATACCCCTTGATGTACCCCGGGTCATGCGTCGAACGGTCGAACGGCGGGGCGAGCAGCAACAGTAGCTCGGCGTCGTCGCGGATCAACTGCTCGTTCACCGAGCGCATGGCGATGCGGGCGCGCTCCGGGTCGGCCGCGCCGGACAGGACGGCCCAGCTCTGCGCGATGGCGTCGATACGGCACTCGTCAGCGGCGGCCGTGCCGAGCGGCGTGCCGTCATCATAGAAGGCGCGCCGGTACCACGCGCCATCCCAGCCAGCACGCTCGGCGGCAGCGGCGTAGTCCGCGGCGCGTGCACGCCACCGCGCTGCGGCGCTCACATCGCCGCGCGCTTCCGCGTGGACGGCGAAGGCACGCAGCGTCGCCGCGAGGAACCAGGCCAGCCACACGCTCTCGCCCTTGCCGTGCGCCCCGACGCGATTCATGCCGTCGTTCCAATCGCCGGCGCCCATCAGCGGCAATCCGTGATCGCCAACGGTGCAAGCATGCTCGATCGCTCGTACACAGTGCTCATAGAGCGAGCCGGTCACGTCGGTGACGACCGGAAGGTCGTAAGCCTCCTGCTCGCCCGCGCCGAGCGGACGCATGGTCAGGTACGGCGCAGGCGCATTCAACACATCGCTGTCGCCCGTGACGCGAACGTAATGATCGGCGACGAACGGCAGCCAGGCGAGATCATCGGAGAAGCGCGTTCGTACGCCGCGGCCGGACGGTTCGTGCCACCAGTGCTGTACGTCGCCCTCGAGAAATTGCCGACTTGCCGCGCGCAACAGATGTGCGCGCGTTATCGCGGGTTCGGCGTACACGAACGCCATCGAATCCTGGAGCTGATCGCGGAAGCCGTACGCCCCACTCGATTGGTAGAGCGCCGAGCGCGCCCACATCCGACATGAGAGGGCCTGGTACAACGACCAGCGGTTCAGCAGCACATCGAATTCCGCGTCCGGCGTTCGCGCCGAGATCACCGATAGGCGGACGTTCCAGGCGTCCACGGCATCGCGAATCGCGCTCGCCGCGGAATCCGGCGAGCCGTAGCGGTCGATCAACTGACGTGCCGCGGCGTCGCTGTCGGCGGCGCCCAATAGCACGACGACGTCGTGAGTCTCGTTGGGCTGAAGCGTGATCACGCACTGCAGAGCCGCGCATGGATCGTAGCCGGCTCCGCTGGCACGAGAGAGTTGCGCCGCGGCCAGGCCTGCCGGCGCGACCAGATTGCCGTTTCGTCCGAGGAAGTGGTCGCGGCGCGCCGTGTAACTCGAGACGGTCTCGCTGATCCAGGAGAATGCGACGCGATTCGTGAAATCGGGCGTGAAGAAGTTCTGCGCGAACAGCGCACCCGAGCTCGCGTCGTACCGCGTGTGAAGTTGATGCCGTGTCCGCTCCCGTTCCGCGCCCAAAACCAACTCGACGTAACTCGTGAGCGACAGATGCCGCGGCGCCGCGCCGCGATTGACGATCCGCAAGTGTGCGATCTTGACGGCATCCACGCGTGGCACGCCAAGCGTCAGCTCCGTGACGATGTTGCCGCGCGTGTGCGAGAACCGCGTCATCCCCGGCGCATGCGTCACCAGGTATCTCGGCGACCGTGACTCCCGCCCGGTTGCGAGAGACGGCCCGGGCGTCGGCGTCCACGTTGCGCCGGAGTCGGTGTCTCGGAGATAGAGCACTTCGCCGCAGGGATCAGAGACCGGATCGTTCGACCACGGCGTCAGCCGATAGAAGTGGCTGTTCTCGGCCCACGCGAAGCCACCGCCACGCTCGGTTATGCAGAAGCCCATCGCGGGATTCGCGATGACGTTCGCCCACGGCGCCGGTGGTACTCGCTCGCCCGCCACATCGATGGTGTAGTCGCCGCATCCGGTGAGCTCGCCGTAGCCATTTGCCGGCGGCGCGGCCGCGGACACATCAACAGACGGGGCTGAGGCGACGTCGTCGGCGCCTGCCGCTACGTCCGGCGGCTCGGCAGGCGCGCGACTGGCATGGCTGAGGAGATTGGCCGCCACGATGTCGCCGAGCCCCACTCCGTCGCACGTGACGTGAATGCGGGCGACCGCGCGAACCAATGCACTATCGCCCGGCGACAATTGGTCGGCGCGCCGTACGAACACGCCGCCCGGTCGTTCGAGAACGCCGCCCTCGCCGGACGATATTGCCACGGTCATGAGTTGATCGTGGAGGTCCTGCGCGTATGAGTGCGTCTTCGTGTTCAGAATCACGAGATCCGAGCGAATGCCCTTCATGCGCCAGTACCGGTGTGCCACGAGCAGCTGGCGGACGCTCGCCAGGCCGGCCGGCGTGCGAATCGTCGCGAGCACGATCGGCCAGTCGCCGGAGATCCCCTGCGCCCACAACGCGGATTGCCCGAGCGTCACGGCTTCGCGCTCGGCCGCCGACGCGCGGAGGGCCTCGTGCGGGTAGATGAGGGCGCCAGCCAATTCCTGATAGAGCGCGAGGTCTGCCGGCGCGATGTCGAGATCGCGCAGCTCGACTTCCGCTTCCGTTCGCGCCAGGCTCAACGCGCGATCGCCGGCGGCGCTGTCGCGATACCGATCGGCGAGTTGCAGCGCCGCGTCGCGCGTCGGAGCCACGGCCGTGGTGAAGGTGACCATCGCCGAGCGGCCCGGCTCGATTCGTACGCGCACACGAAGCGCGACGATGGGATCGAGCACCGCGCCGACGGTGCCGGAGAGTGTCGCGTCGCGATCGAGCGCGACCGGCGCACGAACGGATCGGCCTCGCCCAATGAAGCGTGCCCGATCCGTCTCGCAGCTCACGTCTCCGACCCGTTCCGGGCCTGACGCCACGACGTGGACGCACCATGGCCACGCCTCGTCGGCAGAGCGCGGCCGGCGACTGGCAAGCAACGCGCCGTCCTGCACTCGTTCCGTTTCCACGAACAGTTTCTGAAACGCCGGATGGGCGCGATCGGCGTCGGCGGGACAGAGTACGACTTCACCGTAGCTGGTCAGCTCCAGCTCGCGCGTCACGCGCGAACGATTCACGAGCGTCACGCGACGGAGCTCGGCCTGCTCGCTGGCGACCACCACGATCTCGGTGTGCGTGTCCACCGCGCCGTCGCGCCGCGCAAAGACGACGCGATCGGCCGCAAACGTTGCGCGATAGGATGCGGGTGTCGCGCACGTCGGCTGATATGCCGCCGACCAGCGTGTCCCCGCAGTGAGATCCTTGACGTAGATCCAGTGGCCGGTGTCCTCGCGAGCCGTGTCGGCCCGCCAGCGCAAAACGTCGATGCCATTCGCTCGACTGTACCCGCCTCCCGCGTTCGTGAGCAGCACGCTGTAGCTGTTCCCGCCGAGGAGAGCCACGTGTGGCTCGGGCGTATGAGGCGTGCTCACTTCGTGCACAGCGATTCGCGTCGCCGACGCGACGGCCGGCAGCATCACGGGAGCGTCGGACTGCGCGGGACGCGGGACGTAGCGGCGTGGGATCCGCTCATCCAGCAGGAGTGCCGTTGCCCGCACGGCCGCGTCGGCCATGAACCGCCGCTGCCAGATGCCCTCGCTCTGCGCGGCACCGATGCTCAACGCGTTGTCGAAGGCGACCAGCGTCATGCCGACATGGTGCGCCATGTTCGTTCGGACCACGGCGGCGCGCTGATCCTCGCCGTGCCGCGTGTAATCGAGCGCGTCGTAGAAGCCGTACGGGCCAAGAGCTCCCCGCTCCTCGAGCACGACGAGGTTCTTCAGCGCTTCGTGGGCGTCGACGGCCAGCGCCAGCGCCGTCGCATATGGGGCGACGACGAGATCGGATGCGAGGCCGCGCTTGAGCGCCAGGTCGGGCACACCGAAGGCGCGATACTGGTACGTGTCGTGGCGGTCGCGAAGATTGTAGGCCGACTCCGAGATTCCCCACGGCACGCCGCGCGTCTCGGCGTACGCCACGTGCCGTTGCACCGCGGCGTGACAGGTCTGATCGAGCAGCGAGAATGGCCGCGCCGGCATGACGAGCAGCGGCATGAGATACTCGAACATGGTGCCGCTCCACGATGCGAGCGCCGTTGCGCCGCCGGCAACGGTGAGCGATCGCCCGAGGTGGAACCAATGCTCGACGGGCACGTCGTCCTTCGATATCGCGATGAAGCTGGCAAGCCGGGATTCCGACGCGAGCAGATCGTACAGCGACTCGTCGCGCGTGCCGGACCGCGCGTCGTAACCGATCGAGAACAGCCGGCGCCGCTCGTCATAGACCAGGTGGAAGTCCATGGCCGTCGCCATGTCGCGCGCCCTGACCGCCAGCGCGTCGAGCCGCGCAACGAGCGCGGCCGCCGCGGGCGAAGTCGCCGCGACCTCGCGAAGCGAAGCTGATGCGTCGCATTCGGCATCGAGATCGAGGCTCGACAACTCGTCGGCGGTGGCCTGGAGACGCTGTCGCACCCACAGCATCGCCGCCGCGATATCGGCGTCGCCGGTCGTGGCGCGGCGGCGAAGCTCGAGGACGGCCGAATGATACGCGAGCAGACGCTCACCCACCCACGCACCGTCGGTGCCCTCGCGACGCCCTGCCTCGGCCTCGACCGCGGCCCAAACGCGCCCATCATCGACCGGCGCGAGCGCCATCTCCACACACGCCTGCGCCACGGCGACGAGATGACCCGCGAGGTTGCCCGAATCCACCGTCGAGATGTACGGCGGATCGAGCACCGTGAGATCGGCCAGACTGTACCAGTTGAAGAAATGCCCGTGGACTCGCGGCATCCGGTCCAGGGCGTCGAATGCATGCTCGAGCCGGACGATCGTCTCGCCGCGCGTGAGGAATCCAAGGTCGCCGGCCGACGCGGTCGCGAGCAGTTGGAGACCGATGTTCGTTGGAGACGTTCGGGAGGCGATCAGCGGCTCGGGCGTCTCCTGGAAGTTGTCCGCCGCGAGCCAGTGTGTCTCCGCGGTCACGAACCGATCGAAGAATCTCCAGTGATGCAACGCGTAACGGAGCACTGCCGCGCGCTCGCCAGCGTCGAGCATGAGCGAACGGCGACGGACAGGCGCGCTCAGCGCGAGCGCCGTTTCCGGCACCAGCATCCACGCCATGGTCAGCGCCGTCCAGGCGACGGCAGAAACCCACCATGCGAGCCCACGCGCCGCCGGGTCGAGGTTGGCCCGCCACGCGGCGGCCGCCATGATGCCGGCGCCCAGCAAAACCGACGGCCACATACGGCGCCATATGGACCAGCGGTCATGTCCCGTCGTCTGCTCGGCGTGCGATGCGGTTTGCCACTCGAGCAGGCGACGGCGCGTCCAGCGCACGCGGATGACCGTCCGCGCGATCGCGTCCAGTGCCAGAAGCGCTTGGTCGGGCAGCAGCACCACGGCCAATGCGAATTGTTGCAGCGCGCGCGACCCGTCGCGCGCCACTGCCGCATAATAGGGCCGCCACGCTTGATCGCGCGGCGGCCGCGCAGCAGCGAATACGAGTGGTGCGATCCACGGCGCGGCGAACGCCGCGAGCACCGCGGCCGTCCACGCCGCCCACGATCCCGGCAGTACCGTCATGCCAGCGGCCAGCCAGAGCAGCAGCGCGATGGGCGTCGTGCTGCGGCGCAGGTTGTCGGCGATCTTCCAGCGAGAGAGCGCCGAGAGCGGATCACGATTGGCGCCGGTGCGTCCAGGGACCCGCGTCGTCAACCAGCGAACGAGCTGCCAGTCGCCGCGAATCCATCGATGCGCCCGCCGGCTCGACGTGAGATAACGCGTCGGGTAGTCGTCGAACACTTCGACGTCGGTCACCAGGCCGGCGCGCGCGAAGGTTCCCTCGAGCAGGTCGTGGCTGAGCAGACTGTTCTCGGGAAACCGGCCGTCGGTCGCCTGCCGAACGATGTCGACGTCGTAAATACCCTTGCCGGTGAACGTGCCCTCGCCGAACAGATCCTGATACACGTCCGACACGGCGGTCGTGTACGGATCGACCCCTGGATGTCCGGCGTACACGGCGGCGAAGCGCGACTCGCTCGCGCTCGGAAGCGATACGCTCACTCGCGGCTGCAGAATGCCGTAGCCGCGCACCACGCGGCCGCGCGCCGGATCATAGAGGGCGCGGTTCAACGGATGTGCGATCGTTCCGATGAGGGCCGCCGCCGCGGATCGCGGAAGCACGGTGTCGGCGTCCAGCGTAATGACGTAGCGAACGCTCCGCAGCCAGGGCAGGTCGCCTTCGGCGATCGCAAACGCTCGATCCGCCGCGCCGCGAATGTACGCGTTGAATTCGACGAGCTTTCCGCGTTTCCGCTCCCAGCCCATCCAAATCTCGTCGGCGGCGTTCCACCTTCTGGCGCGGTGCAGCAGGTAGAACGGCGCATCGGACTGCTCGCGATACGCATCATTCAATACCCGGATGCCGGCAACGGCGGCATCGATGATTGCCGCGTCCTCGCCCGTGTGTTCGGTCGTTGAATCGAGAAAGTCACTCAACAGGGCGAATCGAATCTCGCGATCTCGATTGGCCAGGAATTGCACCTCGATGTGATCGAGCGCCCGCGTCACCGCCTCCGGACTGCCCAACAAGAGCGGTACGACGACTACCGTGCGGTTCTCCGCCGGAACGTCGTCCGCATAATCGAGCCGCGGAAGACGCGTCGCGGGTATGGCGAGATTGACGATCTGATGTACGAGCGCGATCGCCACGTCCGCGGCGGGAAGAGCCGCGAGCGCGATCGCGAGCCCGAGCAACACGGCGTGATCGCCCGCGGTCACCAACCGCAGCGGTGCGAGCAGCGCGGCGAGCGTCGCCATGAACACGATCGCCACTGCACCGAAGTACGCAGGAGCCGGATGCGCGAGGATTGTTTCGCGCACGCGCGTGCTGCGGTCGGCGCGCAATCCGCAGGCGTGCTCGAAGGCGCGCCGCCCTTCTCCGATCAGATAGTGCCCGACATGCTTGCGCCGGTCATCCGAGCCGTGCTCGGCCGCCGCCGTGCGCGCGGCACGAACGGCTCCGACCGCGACAGCGCCCTCGTCGAGCGTGGAACCCTTGGCGATCCGTTCCACGGAGTGGCGGTAGCGATCGCGTGTCGCTCGCGTCATGCGCGCGTACGCGTGCGCGGGATCCTCGCGCAGCGTCGCTTCGACGGTGCTCGCCGCCTCCACCAGCGTCGTCCAATCGATGTTGGCGACCAGCCGCAGGCTGGCGATGGAATTGGCCATCACGAGCTGTGTCAGCGCCAGCTCTTGCACCGATCGCTGCGCCGAATCCTCGACCGTCATGACGTCTTCGGCGATCCATTGCTCGAGCCAGAGCAATGGGGTGAAGTCGGACCGCAGGCTGCGAATCTGCTGGAGAAATCGGGTGAGAAACGCCGGAGTCAGGTTCGGCCCACGGTGCACGAACCCGGAAAGGTCGTGGCCGTCCGATGGTTTCGCGGCGATGAGCCGCGACACCCACGCGTCGGCCGAGGCACGGTCCGCCACGTCGCGCGCGGCGCGGAGCGCCATTCGCCGCACGTTCTCGAGATATCCCATGCGCAACATCGCAGGAATGGCCCACAGCTCGCCCAGCGTGAGTGGACGCACGCGCTGGTATTCGGCGAGCATGAGAGACAGGCTCGCTTCGTCGAGCCGCCCGTCGGTGTGTGTGATGAACTCGAGGACGATGTCGTAGATCCGCGGATAGCCGGCGCGCGGTCCATCGCCGACGAGCTTCGGGAGCTCGCGGTAATATCCCGCCGGAAGGATTGCGCGAATCTCCGGGAGCTGCTCGATGACGACGAAAAAGTTGTCGAGCAGCCACGCGCCCGCGGGTCCGACGTCCTCACCACCCGCGGACGCGACGGCGAGAGTCTCGCGCGCCGCATCGAGCGCGCGCTCTGTCGCGTCGAGCTGAGCGATGAGCGGCCCGCGATTCCGTCGGCTGAACCAACCCGGCCGTCCGGTCGGTGCGAGGGCGTGCCGCCGCGCCAGCTTCCGGGCGTGCGAGCCGAGCCGCGTCGCACCGAACATCTCGCCCTTGATCGGGCGACGCTCGAGCGTGTCCGTTCCGGCGACAGTCACGGCGGCGAGCGCTGGCGCCGCCGGCCGACGGTCCCACCGATCATCACGATCGTCCAGACGATCGACTCGTCACGGTCATTCGTCGGTCACGCGGATTCAAGCTGTGCGGCTGAGCTTACCGGCGACCTCGAGCAGTCGCGCTGCGCCATTCTTCTTGAGCACGTAGCCGTCTGCACCGGCCGCGGCTGCCCATGCGCGATCCTCGGCTCGGCCGTGCCGCGTGTATGCCAGCACCTTCGTGCGGCGGTGTGCTCTTGGGTTGCAGATCGCGCTCAGCAGGCAGCGACTCTTGCGATTCCCGAGGTACAGTTCGGTCACCACGAGCCCGACACCCGGGCTGTCGACCATGGACAGCGCGTCGTCGGCGCCACTGGTGGCGATGACGGTGTATCCGTCCGCCTCGAGCGTGGCGCGAAGTTGCGCACGCGCATTGGCATCGGGCTCGACGACGAGAACGGTTCGGTCAACGACTCGACGCATGGCGCTCACGATCAAAGGACAAGCTGGACCGAGAGGCTCTCGAGTCGGCGGACCATTGAGGCCGCGAGACCAGGGGGGTGGCGCACCGGCAGCCACACCAGCCCTTGTAATATATACCCGCAGCTGCCCTCGTGCTTGCACGCGGCGGCCGTATGCGCATCTTCGAAAGTACCCGAACCGAGCCTGCCAATGACCCGACGTAATTCTGCCGCGATCGTACTCGCATGCGCGGTCGCATTCGCGACGACCGTCCGCGCCCAACAATTCACGACGACAAAGTTCGATATCGGCGGCGAGGGCGGGTTCGACTACCTCACGGCGGATCCGTCGAGCGGCCGGGTGTTCGTTTCACGCGGGACGCACATCATGGTCGTCGACGGCGCGACGGGGAAAGTCCAGGGCGACATCCCGGGTCTGCAGCGCACCCACGGCGCGCTGCTCGTGCCGAGCACCGGTCACGGCTTCACGACCAACGGCGGCGACTCGACGTCGACGATGTTCGATCTCACAACGCTGGCCGTCGTCAAGCAGATCCACACCGGTGCCGCTGGTCTGGACGGCTTCATGTACGACGATGCATCGAACAAGGTGCTGACGATCGATCACAGTCGTCCGCCTGAGATGGGCACCGTGGTCGTCATCGATCCGGCGAGCGGCGATGTCGTGACGAAGCTGGCGACGACAGGATCGGCGCCCGAAGGCGGCGTTGGCGACGGTAAGGGTCGCGTCTTCATCAATCTCGAGGACAAGAACGCGATGGACGTGATCGACACGAAGACGTGGAAGGTCGTCGACACGTGGTCGGTCGCACCGTGCGACGGGCCGACCGGCATCGCGATGGATCGCGCGAACAGCAGGATCTTCGTCGGCTGCAGCAAGACCTCGATGGTGCTCGACGCCAAGAGCGGCAAGGTCGTGGCGCAGATTCCCAACGGCAGCGGTGTCGATGGCATCGCGTGGGATCAGTCGGAAAAGGTGCTCTACATCCCGTCCGGCGCGGAGGGGAACGTGACGGTCGTGCACCAGGACGCACCGGACAAGTACAGCGTGGTCGCCACGGTGCCGACGATGCGTGGCGCGCGGACGATCACGCTCGATGCGAAGACGCATACGGCATACGTGTTCACGCCGGAATACGGACCGGCGCCGACACCGCCGCCGAACGCGCCTCCCCCGACCGGTCGCGGGCGCGGCCCGCGCGGGCCGCAGATCGCGGCGTGGTTGATCGCGATCAAACACTGACCCCTTCTGGCACGGACCTCGCACCGGATTCGCGACCGCAGAGGACGCTCATGGGATCAGGAGTGCGCCGCTCGCGAAGCCAGTCGTCGCTACTGGGCGGTCCGACCGAGGAGGTAACTATGGAAGCACGGGTGAAAGTCGCCGGCCATCCGGTGCATCAGATGCTGATCGTGTTCCCTTTGGGATTGCTGTCCGCCGCGGTCGTGTTCGACGTCATCCACCTCATCACGGGCAGCATGACCGCATCGATTGTATCGTTTTGGGTCATTGCCGCGGGCGTGATCGGCGGGCTGGCCGCGGCAGTCTTCGGGCTGGCGGACTGGTTGGGCATTCCACGAGGCACCCGTGCCTATCGGCTTGGTGCGCTTCACGGAATCGGCAACGTCGGCGTGGTCGTGTTGTATGCGGCGAGCTGGTTTCTCCGCCGTCCCGATCCCGGCAACCCGTCGGTGCTCGCACTCGTACTGCTGCTCGTTGGCGCAGCCCTCAGCCTCGTGACTGGCTGGTTGGGCGGGGAGCTTGTCGACCGGCTCGGCGTGGGTGTGGATGATGGCGCAAACCTCAACGCTCCCAGCTCGCTTACGAACCGGCACTCGCGCTCGGCGTAGCGCACAGACATCGCGAGCCACCAGAATGCGACCGGCGCCGCGCGACGCGCCGGTCGCAGTTTCACTGACTATTTGTCAACTAAAGTGTTGACAAATAGGGCGGTCATTTGCTATGCTATCAGCAATGGGCTCGCCTGCCGGCACGCCCGAGTTCCAGCACGAGAGCCCGACGCGAACCACGTGAACACTCGCGACGCGCTCCTTCATCACTGTGGACATTACGATGTCAGATATCAACTCCGGAGACCGTCCGCAGATTCGCCGACGGCCATCCGGCGAAATGGTTCGTGCGACGCCGCCCGTTGTGGGAAGCCTGGCGCTGCAGTCCGATGCCTGGCACGAAGCAGATCGTGCACCTGCGCTCGCGGCGCTCGTCCGCCGTCAACTCGAGCTGCTTGGTGAGAACCCGGACCGGGAGGGCCTGCTCCGCACCCCCGAGCGCGTGGCGAAATCGCTGGGCTGGCTCACGCATGGATACCACCTCGAGCCGACCGACGTGATCGGCGACGCGATCTTCGGGGAAGAACACCAGAACATGGTCCTCGTACGCGACATCGAGATGTACTCGCTGTGCGAGCACCACATGCTGCCGTTCTTCGGCAAGGTGCACATCGCCTACATCCCGAACGGCCGGATCGTGGGGCTCTCCAAGCTTCCGCGCCTTGTCGAGGTCTTTGCTCGGCGGCTGCAAGTGCAGGAGCGCCTGACCGAGCAGGTGGCCGATGCTCTCGAGCAGGTGCTGCAGCCGCGCGCCGTCGGAGTCGTGGTCGAGGCCGTGCACCTGTGCATGATGATGCGCGGCGTGGAGAAGCAGAATTCCAAGACGATCACGAGCGCGCTGCGAGGCGAGTTCCGCACCTGCCCCATGGCCCGCGCGGAATTCCTCGGACTGGCCCATCGCGGGGAGTGAGAACACGCGGTGAGCGCGCTCAGAAGCGGGTGCGCAGCCGTCGTTCGAGATCCGATGGTGTCCACGACGCCTCGACCTTGATTCGTCGCAGAGCAA
>DATJIZ010000287.1:0-14868 GCA_035492735.1 Gemmatimonadaceae bacterium
CCCGTGTATTCGGGGTAGACGTCGATCGAGCCGGCGCGCAGCGCCCTGAACGCGATGTCGGTCGCGCCAAGCCCGGGTCGTCGGTCGACGCGCAGACCGCGCGCCTCGAGGAGCTGCGCGAACATCTCGGCGAGCAGGTAGGATTCGCCGAACGGCTTGGAGGCGACGACGACCGGCCGCGACTCGGTGGGTGCCGCGCCGAGCTGCCACAGGACCCCGATCGCGGCGATGAGCGGAATCACGGCGACTCCACGTGCTGCGCGACGCGGGCGCGCTTGAGGAGCGTCCGCACGTAGTCCGTCGCCGGCTCGGCGACGAGCATCGCCGGCGACGCGACCTGCTCCAGACGGCCGTGTCGAAGCACGGCGACGTCGGTGGCGAGCAACAGCGCTTCGTGGAGATCGTGCGTCACCAGTACGCACGTTGTCGCGACCCGCGCACGCAGGGCGGCGAATGCATCCTGCAATTCGGACCGCGTGATCGCGTCGAGCGCGCCGAATGGCTCGTCGAGGAGCATGACCGCCGGCTCGGCCGCGAGTGCTCTGGCGATCGCGACGCGCTGTCGCTGGCCTCCCGAGAGCTCGCGCGGCCAGCGATCGGCGAAGCGCCCGGGATCGAGGCCAACGAGCTGCAACGCCTCTTCGGCGCGCTCGCGCGGCGATGGGTCGCCGTTGACACGCAGCACCAGCTCGACGTTCCGCCGCACGCGCCAGTGCGGCAGCAGACCACCGTCCTGCGGGACGTATCCGATGCGGCGGCGGAGCGCCACGGGATCGACGCTCGCGACGTCGATGCCACCGACCCGCACCACCCCGCGATCCGGCTCGACGAGCCGATTGAAGCAGCGCAGGAGCGTGGTCTTGCCGGAGCCGCTCTCGCCGACCAGCGCGAGACAACCATTCGTGGCGAGCGCCACCGAGACGTCATCGAGCGCGACGATCGAATGGAACCGCTTGCTCACACGCTCGGCCGCGAGCGCGAACTTTCGTGACGTGGAGTTGGACGATGGTGGGGTGGTCACGTCGCGAACGGTGTCGCGCGACGGATCAGCGTTCCTGCATGCCGGACCAGTCGTCGGCGGCCGTGCGTCGCGCGACCCACATCGGCTCGGCGACACAGTGGTCGAAGTCGGCGCCACCGCATGTGGCGCGCGCCGACTGCTGCACCTGGCGGCGCACTTCGTCGGGGTAGCTGTGGCAATTCTTGGTATTCCGCCCGACCACACAGCCGTTGTAGCGCAAGAGCGCCTTGCGCCACGCCGCGTCCTGATCGTCCACCAGATCCGTGGCTTTGCCCGCCAGCCAGCCAAGGATGTAGATGCCGTATTTCAAGTTCGTTGAATCCGTGTGTACGTTCGTGCCGAACTTGTGGCCGAGGGCGTCCTTCCAGTGCTTCGGGTAGACTTGCATGAGTCCGACCGCGCCGACGTGCGAGCGCGCCGAGGACTTGAGCTCGTCGTTCTCCGTGAGCATCACGCCGAGCACGAGCGCCGGCGGCACCTTGCGCGTGTACGCTTCGCGAACGGCAACGTCGGCCAGGGCGCGCGCGCGCGACTGCGTCACCTTGCCGGTGCGCAGGAGATCCATCGCAAAGAGCTCACGGTCGAGCAGAAAGCGCGTCGTCTTGAGAGCGACCGCGGCCGGAGCGTGCAGCCAGGGGGCGCGCAGCTCGGCGGAGTCCACGTAGCTGTGCTCCATGAGCTGCGACGCAACGGGCGGCCGCGTCACGTAGAATGGGCGGCTGACGTTCACCGCGACGACAATCGCGGCGAGCGAGCCCACCGCGAGCGCGAGCTGCGACCAGACGGAGCGCTTGGACGGAATCAGTGCCTCCGAGCGGAGAGTAGGAAGGCGGGGGAACACGAGGCAGCAGCCACGACGGTTCCGAACACGCACCAATACCGCGCACGGAGTCCAGAGTTCCCGATTCCGCGCATTGTATTCGCGGCCAATTACTTTCTTGGCAACGCTTTGACAGTGTTCAGGGTAGTATTTTTTGCCGGGATTTGCAACCTGAGCCGTAGTTTTCGTGTGTGCGGCGGCACTGAATTTGTCACCCGCAGGCGAACCAGAGTTGCCGCATCGGAACAGACCCCGACCTCTCATTCGACCACGATCCGAGATGGACAGCGGTTCTCATGGCAATACGGCAGTGACCCGCGCGACTCGCGCCGCCGATCGGTCAGGTCGGCGCGTGCGTCGCCGCAAACGGCGGGTCAAGCCGGTCACGTTGTACACCATGCTCACGCTCGGCGTGATCGTGCTCGTCGTGCTCGTCCAGTTCGTCGTGCACATGGCGCGTACGGATCCACGCGACAGTCGCGCGATCGCCGAACGCGAGTTGCAGCTGAACACGCTCCAGCCCGGCGAGCGCGTGCTGCGAATGGTCTCCGTCTTCAAGCGACCGGCGATCAGCTATTTTCGCGCGACGCGCGGACTGCTCGCGCTCACCACGCAACGGCTGCTCTACATTGGACTCGAGCCGCGCGATCTGCTCGCCGCGCCCGATCTGCCACCGACGTTCGAGGAGCGCGATTTTCCGATCGACACGATGGTGCGCGTGTCGTCGGGTCGCACGTTCTTCGGCATCGCCAAAGCCGTGGTGATCACGACGCCGACCGAGCAGCTCAAGCTCGGAGTACCGTCCGGCGCGTGGCCGCAGGCGAACCTGCTGCTCGCTTCGATCAATGGCCGGCGCGAGCGGGCGATCGCGATGCGCGCACAGCAGGCGAAGCTACTGGCCCAGGTCGAGGCGGAGCGGCGTGCGGCTGTAGCCGAGTGGCGCAAGGCGAAGTACTACACGGTGCGGCGTGGTGACGCGCTCGGCAGCATCGCTGCCATCTGGAACACGACGACGGACAAGCTCCGCGACTTCAATCATCTGCCCGACAACAAGATTCGCGTCGGTCAGGTGTTGCTGGTGCGCCCGGCGATTTGATCGCCGAGCACGTTCACTCGCTCAACGCCGGTAGCACGCGCGCGCGACATTCGCCGAACCCGATTCGCGCGCGACCATCGCGCGCACAGTGGGCGCGCATGATCACCTCGTCACCATCGGCGAGAAATGCGCGCGTCTCGCCCGACGGCAGCGCGAGCGGCTCGGTGCCGCGCCACGTGCGCTCCAGGAGACAGCCGCGCGAATCCTTGCTGCGACCCGACACCGTGCCGCTCGCCAACAGGTCGCCCGCGCGCAGATTGCAGCCGTTGCTCGTGTGATGCGCGACGAGCTGGGCGAGCGTCCAGTACATCCCGTCGAAGTCCGTCGTGCTCACGAGGTACGGTTCCCGGCCTTGCTCGCGCATTCGCGCCGTCGCGAGCAGTACCTCGAGCGTGATGGCGAATCCGCCCGATTGCGCATCGTGCGGCGAGCTGAGATGCGGAAGCGGCCGTGGCTCCTCCGCTCCTCGCGCACGGGCAGGCACGCGGAACGGCGCGAGGGCGTCGAGTGTCACCACCCAAGGGGAGATCGACGTCGCCGCATTCTTCGCGAGGAAGGGTCCGAGCGGCTGGTACTCCCAACTCTGAATGTCACGAGCCGACCAATCGTTCACGATGCACAGCCCAAAGACGTGCTCTTCGGCATCGACGATTCGAACCGGGGTGCCCTGCTCGTTGCCGCGGCCGATGAACGCACCGACCTCGAGCTCGTAGTCGAACTGGCGGCTCGCTCCGAACGTCGGCGCGTCCGCACCGGCATCGCGCGTTTGCCCGCGCGGACGACGGACGTCGGTGCCGCTCGGCACGATTGACGACGACCGACCGTGATAGCCGATCGGCACCCAGCGGTAGTTGGGCAGCAGTGGATTGTCAGGCCGGAACATGCTGCCGACGTTCGTCGCATGCTCGATCGACGCGTAGAAGTCCGTGTAATCTCCGATTTCGGCTGGCAGCACCATCACGACGTCCGTTCGATCGAGCAGCGCCGGTTCGACCTCGTCGCGCAATCGGGCATCGACGTCGGCGCGGAGCAGATCGCTCACGATACCGCGGAGTCCGCGCGCCGCTTCGCGGCCCAGCGCCATGAGCGCGTTGAGCTTTCGAGCGCCGCACGCTCGTACCACTTCCGCTGAAGCGTGCGCGAGCACGCCCCGCGCGGCCAGCGCTCCCAGGTCGAGGACGCGGTCGCCGATCGCGACGCCGATGCGCTCGTCGCCTGTCGCCGTGACTCTGAACGCGCCGAACGGAAGATTCTGAATCGGAAAATCGCAATCCGCCGCGTTCGCCGACTCGACCCACGATCGCAGCTCCGGCGCGTGCGTCCGGTCGAGCGCCGTCATGCGAGCACGGCCAGCTCGCGGAGCTCGTCGACCGGCTCGCGGAACGAACATGACCCGAACGACGTTGCCACCCGTTCACGGGCGACGCGAATGTCCTCCGCCTCGATCGTGCGATCGCGCCACCTAATGCCGTCACGGAGCACGGTGAACGCGCTGGCCTCCTGCTCGACGAGCAGCGCGGTGGCATCCTCGTCACTCATGCCGCGCGCGAGCGCCGCCGCGGTGAGAAACAGGTTCAGGTATCCGTACATCGTGCCCCGCGGTGCGCCCTTGGCGTACGTGAGCGCATAGGACCCGCGGATCGGATGGTGCAGACCCGCCGTCGCCTTGAACGTGACGCGCGATTCGATGCAGGCCCGCATGACGTGAACGAGCCAGTTCGGCCGCGGGAACGCATCGGCCGTGACGCCGCCGGTGCGTAGCTTCGCGTTGAAGGCGGCGCTCCGCAGCGCGGCGAGCAGCGGCGCGGGTTCCACGCCAAACGGGAGCTCGCCAAAGATCGTGAAGCCGTCCACCGGTAAGGCCGCCAACGCGGCGATGTCGTCGGGCGTGCTGGTGCGCGCCTCCAGGCAGTCGATCGTCGCGGCGCTATCGGAACTTGCGTTGAACGCAGCGGCTCGATCGACGTCACGCGCCACGTCGTCACCGACCAATGCCGACAACGGCCACGGCGCGTCATCCGAAACCGCCGCACGCGCGGCGCGGAATTCGTCGAGCCGCGCGACCGGAACGACGAAGCGTCCGAGCATCCACGCATCGCCGCTCGCGCGATAGTCCGCGTAATTTCGAACGGCGCGCGCCATGTCCAGCCCGGCCGGCGGAAACAGGCCGGCGTAGTCGACGATGGCGGCCAACAGCGCATGCAGGGCGTTCACGTTCCTGGCGCGGCGGGTGGTCGCAGCCTCCGGCGTGTCTTCACGATCGTACCGCGGCAGTTCGGCGCCCCGCAGTGACAGGCATAGAAGCGCAGATCCTCCTCCGTGTACTCGGGATCGTCCTCGTACTGATAATCGTAGACGAGCTCGGCGCCGGCCGGAATGTCGGTGAGCGCCTCGATCCAGATGTGGCCGCGCTCGATCACCGCCTCGCAGTTGGGCGCGCACGAGTGGTTGAGAAAGCGCGCCGCGTTGCCCTCGAACGCGGCATCGACACAGGTGCGGCTGTTCAGGATGAACAGGAACGTGTGATGGCGCTTCATAGATTCGTCATCGTAGCGCCGGTCGGCCTCGGCGTTGCTGATCTTCTCGCCGGTGTACTCGATGATGCGCGTGCCTCTCGGGATATCGCGCCGGGCAAATCCGCCCAGCCCATGGATCGCCGAGCGCCGCAGATCGAGCCACTCGTTCACGGGGCCGACACGGCCGGGCGGCGATTGGCGCGGCCGTTTGGCCGGCGATGGCTTGCGAGGGCTGGCCGTGCCGCGGCGCTTGGCAACGCGCGCTGGTTTCCTGGTCTTCGTAGTCGGCATCGAGTGAATCGGCGGTGTGCGACGCGCATCGGCGCGAACGGCGTGCCGCGAAACCTAACCAAGCCAGGCACGGCGAACGCAACGCGGGGGCGTGCGATCGCACGCCCCCGCGTTGCCTGTTCCCCCACCCCAACCCCGCCCTTCCCTTCCTCCACCAACTACCAGCTAGAAATCGAACCGAAGTCCCGCCGTGAACGCCAGGTTGTGTGCCGTCTCGCCGTTGATGCCGAGTCCGGTCGCGTCCTTGAAGTTGAACTTGCCGATGTAGTCCTTGGCGAGAACGCGCAGTGCCATGCCGCGTCCGATCGCGAAGTCTGCGCCAAGCCCGACGTTGCCGGCAAAGTTCGTCGCGTTCGTCGTGAGGATAGACTCATCGACCTTGTAGCGCATCGCGCCGGCTCCGGCCTGGACGAACGGCGTGAACGTCGCCGCTCCGCCCTTCGCGGTGCCGAGATCGTACTCAAGATTCGCGTCGTAGAGCAGCAGCGAGCTGTGACCCACGCTCACCCCGCCAAGGAGGGGCACGCCGATTTTGATGTCGCTCGCCGAATATCCGAGATTGCCGACGAGCGAGAGATTGGGCGCGAGCGACAATCCGACTTGCGTCCCGTACACCGCACCCGGCGCGTTGGACAACGACGTGCCCACGGGTCCTTTCAGATAGTCTCCGAACACCATGTATCCGACGTACGGCGAGACGTGAAGCACTTTGCCCGATTCGGGCGCCTGCGCTGCGAGCGGCGCTGCGATCGCCGTGAATGCAAGCGCGGTCGCGATCGATCGGGCGATTATGGGTAGGCGATTCGAGTTGCGCATATGATGGTTGGCTGGGTGTTGTGTACTGCGGTCACCGCCCGTAAAGGCACGGACGAGACCATGTGCTCAACCGTCGACTTCAAACCGTAGAAGTCGTTTCATTACCATCATTTGCGCGCTTCAGTTCACGTCGATTGGAACACCGGCGCGTCCGCGCCGTGGGACAATCGAGCGTCCTCGGAAGGCGTCGTTCGGCGTGGCTTAGAGATATCCCATTGCCTGAAGCGCCTCGTAGCGGCGCAACGGCGACGACCGGTAGTTCGTGCCACCGCCGTCGATGCGATACGACCGGCCGGGGAACTTGACGGCGTGCGCCTTGGCCAACACGGCCTCCCACGCCGTTGGAATCGTGTACCCGAATGCGTTGGCGACGAGCACGTCGTCGTAGTAGCCGGCGGTGAGGAGCAGATCGTTGTCCTTGTACACGTCGTAGAAATACAGATCGCGGGCGATCGCCTCGGGAAACTGGATCGCCTTCCCGGGCGCGCGATGGTCCATGTACATCGTGCACGCCGCGCCGAAGCCTGGCGAGAAGTTGGCCGTGAACGTTCCGTCGATCAGCGATGCGAACGTATCACCGAGGGGATCGCGATTGAGATTCCACAAGACGTTGGGGTGCGCGTTGTAGCCGAACCGCTCGCATTTCTCGAAGAACCAGATGCCGTCGCGTGCGGCGATGAAGTTCGCGTCACCGAATCCGGTATAGCGCATCTCGGCGTACGCCGGAAAGAGCCGGCCGATGCTCTCGCAGACCGCGCGGCTCTCGAGCGGAATCACGAACGCGAAGTCGAACGCACAGCCAACGAGATCGCCGAGGTCGCCCGCCAGCTTTCGTTTGGACTCGAGCGTCATGAACGCGAAGCGCGGCTGGCCTTGAACGAACCAGACTTCGACGTTCGTCTCGATGCCATCCTTGAGCTCCTGCAGCACGAACGAGGATCGGTTGCGAATCGAATGCAGGTGCTGGCGAAGCTCGAGATTCGCCTCCTCGGGCGCCTCCGATTGCGGGAGCCACGTTTCGTGGCTCTCGCCGCGGTCGGGCTTGTAGACGTACGCGGCGTCAGGATGCTCGTCGAGAAAGCGAATCGCATCCGCCGGGTCATCGAATGGTGTCGAGGGTGGCGGCAGCAGCCCGTAGCGAGCGACGAACTCCAGGCAGGCCGCCCGATCGTGCTCCATCGTGTTGGCGTAGCGTCCACCGCCGAGCACCCGGAAGCCTTCGCGGCGCAGCAGCTCGTTCTCGTCCACGCTGTGGTTTTCGTCCCAGATCCAGTACGCGTTCCGGTAGCGATGCCGGTCGTGCATCGCGTCGCGAAGCGCCACCTTGGTGACCAGACCGTTGCCGACGAGATCGTAGCACCCGACGGCGCGTCGGTCGTCGATGCCGCGATAGGCGACGACCACCTCGTGTCCCTCGTCGATCAACCTGAGCGCGAACCCCAGGCCGGCGAAATGACTCGTGGCGATGACGAAACGCATGCAGCTATTCGGGTGATGGTGCGCGAGTGCAAAGCACGCTCCGTGCCGCACGCACACCGCGAATCACCTGCCGATCATGTCCGTCCCCGGAGCTTCCAGCCAAAGCTGGCCAGCGACACGCGATCTCCGCCGTCGACGGGAACACCTTCACGCACGAGTCGCAGTCGCTGCGTAATCCCCGATGGCGAGCCGACGCGCGCGAGACTCAATCGGCCCTGCGCATTCACGACGCGATGCCACGGCACGGAGCTTCCGTCGCGCAACGCCGCCAGCGCGTAGCCGACTTGCCGCGCGCGCCCCGGCAGTCCCGCCAGTCGCGCCACGGCGCCGTACGTGCTGACGCGCCCGCGCGGTATCCGACGTACGACGGCGTAGATCCGGTCGTACGCCGACTCCGCACCCGGTGACCGGCGCTGGGGCATGCCTCGGCTCCGCGCTATGAATTCGAGCTCACGGCGTGACTGCCGGTCGCGAGTGTCGACAGCCTGACGGGCTGGATCGGCGGCCGCTTGGTGTCGCGCGGCCATCCCACGGTGCACTCCAGCGCGGCGCCGCAGATTCGCCCCTGACACGGCCCCATACCAATTCGTGTATACAGCTTGGCTTGGCGCGGCGTCCACTCACGGCGGACCGCGCCGGACCGGACGTCCTCGCAGCGACAGACGATCGTGTCGTCCGTCGCAAGCGCCGCGAGCTCCGGCCGGAGCGCGAATGCGCGGTCGAGCGCCTCCGCTTGGCGCTCGAGGCCTCTGCGCCGGCGCACCAGGCCTGCGTCCGTTGACCGCCCCGCCGCCGCGAGACCCGCGAGCTCGCCCTCGAGCACAGCGAGATCGACACCGCCGATGCCGGTCGGCTCACCGGCGCAAAACACGCCCGGAATGCTGGTCGCCTGTCGCTCGTCGACGACCACGACACCGTCCTGGAGCTCGCAGCCGAGCAGGATCGCCAGCTCCGTGTTGGGCACGAGGCCGAAAGCCGTGCACAGCACATCACAGTCGATGCTCCATCGGTGCGGCCCATCGGTCAGCATCACTGCGCGCAGGCGGTCGTCGCCGCTTGCTGCGGCGACCCACGTTCCCGTTCGATATCGCGTGCGCCGGAACGCGGACCGATACGCGATCGCCTGCGCCAGTCGTGCCGGCGTGCGCCACAGGCCCGAGGCGAAGCGGATCACGTTCGCGCGGCTCGTCTGCTCGGCGACGAGTTTCACGTCGGCGCCCGATGCGGCGAGCGATGCCGCCACAGGCAGCAGCAGTGGACCGCTGCCGGCGATGACGATGCGCTTGCCACGGAACGACGCGCCGCTCTCGAGCAAGGCCTGCGCGCCGCCGATCCCGAACACGTTCGGCAGCGTCCAACCCGGAAACGGCAGGAATCGCTCGCGGGCGCCCGTCGCCAGCACGACCGCGCCGGCTTCGATCACGATCGCCCGGCCCATCGACTCGGCGCGAATCAGAATGCCGCTCGACGACTGCTGCAGGTCGATCACCGACGTCGTCGCCCGCGTGATCGCGCCGCTCCGATTCAGCCGCTCGATCCAACGCGCCGCGGCGTGAAGAACGTTGCCGTTTGCTCTCGGCCGCCAGATCTGCCCGCCTGGTCCCAAGCCTTCGTCGATGAGCAGCGCACGCTCGCCCGACTCGGCGGCACGTGTCGCCGCGGCAATGCCGGCGGGCCCGCCGCCGACGATCACCACATCAGCGCGATCGGTCTCCGGAGCGACCGAATCCGGAACCGCCGCGAGCCGGTGCTGCGTCGTGTGGACGCGCATGCCCGGCGCGACACGCGTCATGCACGAACGTTGTTGCGCGACCCCGTCGATCGTGACGCGGCACTCGTAGCAGATTCCCATGCCGCAGAGCGGGGCGCGCGGCTCGCCGGCGACGGACGTGCGAAACGCCGTGACCCCGGCGTCGAGCAGGGCCGCGGCCACGGTCGCGTCACGCTCGACCCACAGCGGCACATCGTCGACGAAAAGTTCGATGCGTCCGTCGCTCATACGTGCTCCGCGGCCATGGCGCGCATCGGCGAGAACGGCTCGCACGAAATCGCCGTCGGGCGGCCGGCAATTCTATCCGCCAGGAGGCTGGCTGTCGCCAGCGACGTCGTGATGCCCAGGCCTTCGTGCCCGGCCGCGATCCAGAGTCCCGGCATCGGCTCCCAGCGGCCGATCAGCGGCAGGCTGTCGGGCGTGGCGGGACGAAATCCCGTCCAGCAGCGAACCACCGGGGCGCGCGACAACGACGGCAGGAACGCCGTCGCGCGCGACAGCATGCGCGCCAGAATACGGCGATTGATCGAGGCGTCCCAGCCGACCAGCTCGCGCGACGATCCAACGAGCACCTGGCCGGTCCGGCGTGGCTGGACGTTGAACGCGACCGACTCGCTCGTCATCACGTGCGCGCTTGTGAGGTATCCCAGCTCGACGAGCTGATGGCGGCAGAATCCCGGCAGCCGATCGGTGATGGCGAGATGGCCTTTGCGCGGCACGATCGGCAAACCGGGCGTGAGCCCGGCCGCGAATGCGCCCGCCGCGTTGATGATCACCTCGGCGCCCAGCCGGCCGTCGCGAAGCTGTACGCCATTCGGCGCCAAGCCAATCACCTCGCGGCCTTCGAGCACGCGAGCACCGTTGCCCCGCGCGAGCTCGATGAGCCGAAGCGCCACACCCGGCGGATACACGACGCTGTCATCGACCACTCTGAGCGCGCCGAGGAGACCGGCGCGAAGCTGCGGCTCTGCCTCGGCGAGCGCGCGAGCGTCGACGATCTCGCAGTTGACGCCGGCGGCCGAATAGGCGCTGTGCTTCGCGCTCAGCGCCGCGAGCTGGCGCTCGTCCTCGGCGATCCAGAGCGTCCCGCAGTGGTCGAGCTCCGACCGCGGATCGAGCTCCGGCTCGAGCTCGCGCCAGAGCCGCTCGGAATAGGCGGTGAGGGCGAGTTGCTCGGGCGAATCATCCATGACGACGAGATGACCCATGCCGGCCGCCGTCGTGCCCGAGGCCGCGAACGTCTTTTCGACGATGGTGACGCGCCATCCATCCCGAGCGAGCGCCGCGGCGCACGCCGCTCCGACGATGCCCGCTCCGACGACGATGGCGTCGGAGGAGCGTGGTGCCGTCATCGTTCGGCGATGCCGAGCCGGAACGGGTCGGCGGGATCGAAGCGGAGCGTGGCCTCGCCGGTGACGAAGGCCGTCCCACGAATGTGCGGGATCAACTCGCCGTTGGGACCCTCCGTGAGCCAGCCGGTGAAGCGGCTCCCGGTGATGCTCTCCTGTCGCCACTCCTGGCCGATGGCGAGCCGGCCGCGCGCGTGTAGCGTCGCCATCACGGCCGAGGTGCCCGTGCCGCACGGCGAACGATCGTACTCGCCGCCAGAGCAGAGCACGAAATTCCGGGCATCGGCATCGGCGCGCTGCGGCGGACCCGAGAGCTCGATGTGGTCGATCGGCACGTCGTCCGCCGTCCCCTGCTCGTCGATGGCGTCCTGAATCGACTGGGTGATTCTCGTCAGCTCGCCTACGTTGGACAGATCGAGCGGCACGTCGAGGTGCGTGACGAAGAACCAGTTGCCGCCGTAGGCGACGTCGCCCGCGACCCGTCCGAGGCGCGGCACGTGCACGTGCGCATCGAGTGCGTGGCAGTGTGCCGGCACATTTTGAATCGTCACGGAGCCGTCGCGATTCAGCTCCGCGGCCACGGTCCCAACCGGCGTGTCGAACCGCACCGCGCCCGGTGTAAGCCGGCCGAGGTGCTCGAGCGTGCGGACGACACCGATCAGGCCATGCCCGCACATGCCGAGATACGTCTCGTTGTTGAAGAACACGATCCCGGCGAGGGCGTCGGGCGACACCGGCGGCGTGAGCAACGCGCCGACGATCGCCGCGTACCCGCGCGGCTCGCACACGATGGCGCGCCGCAGATGGTCGTAGCGTTCGCGCAGATCGTCGCGGCGCTCGGCCATCGTCCCGCCCTTCGGCTGCGGCATGCCATCGATGGTGACCCGCGTCGGCTCGCCCTCGGTATGCGAATCGATGACGCGGATGGCAGCAGGAGTCTCGCCGCTCGACGGGGCGCGACCGGCCCGAGGCGCGACCGCGGCGTCAGGCATTGATCTGCACGGTCTTGATCTCGGTGTAGAATTCGCGCGCGGCCGGCCCCTGCTCCCGGCTGCCGGAGCTCGAGCCTTTCATGCCGCCGAATGGGGCGTGGGGATCGACGCCGGTCGTATCGCCGTTCACGCGGACCATGCCGGCCTCGATGCGATCGATGTAGCGAAGCGCGCTCCGAATGTCGCGAGTGAAGAGCGACGCGCTCAGACCATAGGGTGTTGCGTTGGCCAGCGCGATCGCATGATCGAGATCGTCCGCCGTGAACGCCGCGAGTACGGGGCCGAACAGCTCGCGTTGGGCGAGCGCGGAGTCCGCCGCGGCATTGCGGTAGATCGCCGGCGGCAAAAAGAAGCCGCGCTCGAACTCGTCGGACGTCGGGACCTTGCCGACGTAAATGCACTCGGCGTCGATGTCGTCGAGCGCGCGGCGGATCGAATCGCGGGAGATCTCGCTGATCACGGGTCCCACGGCAGCTTTGGGATCGGCGACCGGGCCGAGTGGGAGCGCGGCGACCTGGCCGCGCAGCTCCTCGAGAAACTCCTTCTCCACGTCGCGGGCGACGACGACCCGGCTCGTCGCGGTGCACTTCTGTCCGGCGTAGCGCATCGCGCCCGCCGCCGTGAGCGTCGCCGCCAGGGTCAGATCCGCGTCGGGCATCACGATCGCCACGTTCTTGCCGCCCATCTCGGTCTGATAGCGGATGTTCCGTTGGGCAGCCTGCGCGGCGACGTGTGCGCCGACGCGGCCCGAACCCGTGAAGCTCACCGCGCGAACGTCGTCGGCGCCGACCAGCGGACCGCCCACCACGTCGCCGCGGCCGAGCAGCACGTTGAACGCGCCGGCGGGTAGCCCTGCCGCCTCGGCACACTCGGCGAGGAACACCGCGGATCGGGCCGACGACTCGGCGGGCTTGAGCACCACGGTATTACCGAACGCTAACGCCGGCGCGGCCTTCCAGAGCGGGATCGCGATCGGGAAGTTCCACGGCGTGATCAGCGCCACGACGCCGAGCGGCTGCCGCAGCGTGAACTGGAGGGACGTGGCCGACTGGGCCGGGATGACGTCGCCAATGCCGCGCACCGCATCGCCGGCATAGTAGCGCAGGATCGTGACGCAGCGCGCGACTTCGCCGCGCGATTCGCCGATCGGCTTGCCAACCTCGCGCGTGACGAGTTGCGCGAACTCTTCGGCGCGGCTGGCGATCGCGTCCGCCCATTTGTAGAGCGCGTCAGCCCGGGCCGACCCCGCGAGGCCGCGCCAGCGCGGCAAGGCATCGGCCGCCGCGGAAACGGCGCGTCGCACCTCTTCCGCACTTCCGGCCGGGACATCGGCAATCACGTCGTGCGCATCGGATGGATTGACGTCGGCGATCCATGCGTTGGAGTCGCTGGCCTGCCACTCACCGCCGATGAAGTGCCTGAGGCGCGTCGCCGTGCTCACTGATCAGCCAGGGTTGCCGGAAGCGGCAGCCCGCGCTGCTCGCCCAGCAACCGGAGCAGCGATCGGCCCGCGCCGAGAATGTGCGCACGCAGCAGCGTCGTCGCGGTGTCGATTTCCCTTCGCACCACCGCGTCGACGATCGCGCGATGCTCCTGACTCGCCGTCGGTCCGCCGTGGGCGATGAGCACGTGCATCCTGAAGTAGCGATCACTGTGCTGATGCAGCTTCTGCAGCACGCCCATCGTCAGCGTGCGATTCGCCGGTGCATAGAGCGCGGCATGAAACTGCCAGTTGAGCGGTCCCCAGCGCGTCGCTTCTTCGTCGGCGAGCGCGTCGTCGAACTCGTCGAGGACCTCGACCGCCCGATCGAGCTGTTCGGCGGTCGTGCGCGGGATCGCGCGTCGGAGCAGATCGCACTCGATGTCGGCGCGAAGCTCGAACAGCTCCTGAATCTCCTCGAGCGACAGCGTCGAAACGACGGCGCCGCGGTGCGGATTGAAGGTCACCAGGCCTTCGGCCTCGAGCTGGCGCAGCGCTTCGCGAACGGGAATCCGACTCACACCAAGCTCGTCGGCGAGTGCGTCCTGTCGCAGCGGCTCGCCGTCGGGAAAATCGCCGCGCAGGATTCGTTCGCGCAGCGCTTCGAGCGTCATGCTCGCGACCGTCTGGCGCTGGATGGGCGCAATGGGCGGGCGACGTGGCGGGCTTGGCGGAGCCGTGTACGCCAGCTCGCCGTCGACGTGCGGAGACAACCGACGGGACATTCGCGCTCCGTGAATTGAAAAAGGTCGAGAGGTGGGGGATACAGTATGCTCCGGTAATCGAGGGGGCAAGGCGGGGGGCGGGCGGCCGCTTGGGCGGCGGGCGGCCGCTTGGGCGGCGGGCGGCGGCGAGCACATCGCACACGCTCTGCGAACGATGAGCTCAGAGCGTGCTCCGAGCGTTCTCTCGAAGCGAACAGCGATCGCGTACTGCCCACGCGCGCCGCCATTCGCAGTTTGCCCCCGCTTGTCGATTCCGCTCCAAGTCCGCGCAATTCGACTCGCGCAATTTGCCTCGCGTCGTTCGCCGTTCGTCGCCCGCCGCCCGCCGCCCGTCGCCCGCCGCCCGCCGGCCCTACCGTCCAGCCGTCCCGCGTGCCATTGTGTACACTGCGCCGACACTCACGCGACCTCCCCACAACAACCGCCTCACGCCCATGCAGCTTCCATCCGATGCCGCCTCGGTGACCGCACGCAACGCGCTGTTCATCGCCCTCGGCGTGGTGACTGCCGGC
>DATJIZ010000288.1:0-11461 GCA_035492735.1 Gemmatimonadaceae bacterium
CAGGTTCCGCAGGTCCGACTTCATGGCGGTGATGTAGGCCTTCGACTTCGTGTTGGCGAACTTCGGAATCGCGATCGCGGCCAGAATGCCGATGATCACGACCACGATCAGAAGCTCGATCAGCGTGAAACCCTTGCGATTGCGAAGCATCTGGACTCCATGTCGATGGGGGTGGTAAACCCGTCGGCCGTGGGGGATGAGGGCCCAACGGGACTGCGAGACGCACCCCTGAATGGCAAGCGGGAGGCCGTGCTCGGTTGCAGGACTTAAGTTGTTATAAATCAACATTTTATGTGACTACATCTGCAGTCGGATGCTCAAAATTTTGCACCCGGTCGCTGCCGTTTGCGAGGTTTCGTGCAGTCTGCCACGAACGCCACCATCCGGGCTCAAATCGGGACGCCGCCGGCGGCTCGCGCCGCGATTTCCACAGTGGTGACGTGCGTCTCAATCGTGGCCGAGAGAGGGTCACCGTAGCCGCCGGCGATGGTCACGACGACGGGGATGCCGACCTCCCGGCACCGCTCGATCACCATCGCGTCGCGTCTCGCCAGCCCGACAGGCGTGAGGGCCAGTCGTCCCAGGCGATCGCGCTCGTGCGGATCCGCCCCGGCCAGATAAACCACGACGTCGGGCCGAGCCGCGGCGAGCACGTTCGGCAGCGCACCGGCGAGCACCTGCAGGTATTCCTCGTCGCCGGTTCCGTCACCCAGCTCGACGTCCAGATCGCCGGCGACCTTCCGAAAGGGGTAGTTCCGCGCTCCATGCATGCTGAACGTGAACACGCGATCGTCCCCGGCGAAGACCGCATGCGTCCCGTTTCCCTGGTGCACGTCGAGGTCGATCACCGCTGCGCGGACGACGCGTCCTTCGCGCTGGAGCGTGCGAATGGCGATCGCGACGTCGTTGAACACGCAGAACCCTTCGCCATGCGACGGAAAGGCGTGGTGCGTTCCCCCGGCGAGATTCATCGCGATACCGTGCTCCATCGCATGGGTTGCCGCTTCGCACGTGCCGGCGGCCGCTCGGTACGATCGCTCGACAAGCGCCGGTGACCAGGGGAATCCGATTCGGCGCTCTTCGTCGCGCGTCAGGCTGCCGCCAGCGAATCGCTCTACGTAGTCCCGCGTGTGGACGAGCAACAGGTCGTCGACGCTTATGCGTCCGGGCTCGTGCACGTGCTCGGAGCGCACCAGCCCACGTGCGACGACCGCCTCGCGCAGCAGCGCGTACTTCTCGATCGGAAAACGGTGCCCCGCCGGTAGCGGGAAGCTGTAACGCGAGCTCGACCAGACGTGGAGGGGCATCGCAAACGGGTCCGCGTCATCCTCGCTTGCCGAGTGCGACCTGCACCGTGGTCCGCTGACCACCGCGAAGCACGACGATCGAGACCACGTCACCCGGCTTGTGCGAGTACAGCGCGTCGGAATACTCGTACAAATCCTTCACCGGCTTGCCGCCGAACTCGACGATGACGTCACCGGCACGGAGTCCACCGAGTTCGGCCGGACTTCCGGCGCGAACGCCCGTGAGCTTGAGTCCCGGCGTGTCGCTGCCCGCCATATCGGGAATCGTGCCCAGATAGACGTCGGTTCCTTCGCGTGTGGCCACCGGGGCCGGCTGCGCGCTGCGCACGAACGTGAGGCGCGACGGTCTGTCGGCGATCGCGCGCGCCACGCGCTCGGCAAGGGCGACGACCCGCGCCTCCCCGGCGGCATCGATCTTATCGGCCACGTCGGTTGCACGGTGATAGTCGTCGTGCAGATCGGTGAAGAAATGGAGCACCGGAATGCTGCGCGCGTAGAACGAGCTCTGGTCCGACGGGCCGAAGCCATCGCCCTGCGCGACGATGGCAAGCCGCGGTGGCGTGTTCGCGCTGTCGAGGATCGCCGTCAGCTCCGTGGCCGTGGCGACGCCATACACGATCAGCCTGTCGGCGCGAAGTCGACCGACCATGTCGAAGTTGAGCATGGCGTCCACGCTGTCGATCGGCACCGGCATGTGGTCGACGAAGTAGAGGGAACCGAGCGTCCCTTGCTCCTCGCCCGAGAAGTTGACCAGTAGAATCGATCGTCGCGCCGGAGACCTGGCGAAGATCCTCGCCAGCTCCAACACCGCGGCCGTTCCCGAAGCATTGTCGTCGGCGCCGAGGCGAACGGCGTCGCGCGCGTCGGGATCGAGCGCGCCGTCTGTCGATGTGCCGAGGTGGTCGAAGTGCGCGCCAATCACGACGTACTGATTTCGCACCACCGGATCGCGCCCGGGTAGCAAGGCGACCACGTTCTGCGTCGGCAAGGCTTCGGCCGGAGCCTCGCGGCTGGGCGGCCTCGCCGTGAAGTGCTGGAGATAGGCGGGCGACACGGGAACGAGCTTCAGCGCCGCGTACCGTCGCGCGATGTACGCCGCGGCGGAATCATTGCCGGCTGTGCCGGTCAGCCGGCCCTGGAGCCGCGGGCTGGCGAGGTATTGGATGTCGGCGCGGATGGCGGCGGAATCGGGAGCCGCCGTGGCGGGTCGGGGGCCGGCACTTGCACGCGTGCATCCCGCGGCCGACGAGCCGGCCACGGCGAGCGCGACGAGAAGACGCGGTGTTGTCACGGAACACCTTCAGAAAGGAGGCGCGCTCAGCGCGCCGTAAAGTCAGTCTCTCGGGTGACGGCGCGGCAGGTTTCGGCCAGAATCGCCGCTGTTTTGTCGACGTCGTCCAGGCTCACGAGCTCGTTGGGCGAGTGCATGTACCGGTTCGGGATGGACACCAGCGCCGTTGCGACGCCTTCGCGCGAGATGTGAATCGCGTCGGCGTTGGTGGACGTGTCGCGGCCCGCAGCGTGGATCGCGTACTTGATGCCCTCGCGCTCGGCGGCGCCGCGCAGCAGCTCGAACACCACCGGCGAGATCACGGCGCCGCGGCTGATTACCGGACCGGAGCCCACGCGAAAATCGCCGATCTCCTTCTTCTCGACGTTCGGATGGTCGGTCGCAAATGTCACGTCGACGACGATCGCCATCTGGGGGTTGATGCAATTCGTGCACACGAGCGCCCCGCCGCCATGCCAGGCGATCTCTTCCTGGGTCGTGGCGGCCGCGACCACTCGAGCCGCGCCGGGTCGCTGGCCGTAGCGTCGCAGCGCCTCGAGGACGACGAACGCACCAATGCGATCGTCGATCGAGCGCGACACGAGCCGATTGTTCGGGAAATCCACCGACCGCGAATCGATCACGCCGGGATCGCCCACGCTGAGCCGGCCTTCGGCTTCGGCACGATTCGACGCGCCAATGTCGACCCACAAGTCGGACATCTTGGACGCTTGGTCGCGGTCGGCCGGTTTCATGAGATGGATCGGTTTCTTCCCGACGACGCCGAGCACGTCACCTCCGCTGGCGAGAAAGCGGATGCGCTGCCCGACGAGCACTTGCGGATCCCAGCCGCCAATCGGCGACGGATAGATGTAGCCGTCGTCGTCGATGTACTGCACGATGAGTCCGATCTCGTCGATGTGGCCGTCGAGCATGATCGTCGGCGAGCCGCCGGGATTCACCTCGGCCATGCTGTTGCCGGCAACATCGGTCGTGACCTTGTCGGCAAAGGTCGACGCCTCTTCCCGCCAAACCTTCGCGGCTGGGGACTCGAATCCGGACGGTCCGGGGGTGTCGAGCAACCGCTTCAGGAACGCAATCGAGGAAGGGCTGAGCATGGCCGTGCGAGACAGGAGGGCTGGCTAGAGCTGGCGCTTGCGAATGGGAAACGCGACGAAAGTCAATGCGAGAATCACAAGACCAGCCACGTACCAGCGCAGATCCTCGGTCAGGCCATAGTAGAGAATCCCGAACCAGGCGAGCATTTGCCCGAAGAGCCAGCCATGGAGACTGTCGGGAATGCCGATCGATGCGCGGCGGCGTTGTGCCCAGCGACTGTTGTAGAAGCGAAGATCGATCATCTGCACGAGTGCATAGAGCCACGTCAGCACGCCGACGCCGCGCAATTTCTTGATAAGGATCGGGTCGGCCTGATGCGACGCGCCTACGGTGTGAAACACGTAGACGACGAGGCCGAGAAAGAGCGACAGCGCCAGCAGCACGGCGCGCACGCGCGTCAGCCTGCCGGGCGAAAGCCAAGGATACCGTCCCTCGGCGGGCTGCGTCGCCGGGCCGAGCTCCGCTATTGGTGGGACCATAAAAAGACGCCTCAAGAAACTCCCGTCCCAGAACGCGGGGACGCACTCGTAGACCGCCCTCCAATATACGTCGCCAAAACATGCGTGCCGAGTGTCGATCACTCCGGAGTGGCCGCGATGTCGCCATCTGATGGCGGGCGTCAGCGTGTGCGCGGCGGGTCGTCCTCGAAACGCTTACGGCTTGGCCGGCGCGTTCCCTGGAATGCGGGTCCAGATGGCGACGGTGCCGCAGACCGTGGTGCCATAAAGCTGATTGAACTCGGGCGGCAGTCCGGCCGGCCCGGCGTAGAGCTCCACGCCTTCCACATCGCCCGGCGGGACATCGTCGATGTTGAAACCCGAGACGCGCAGGCCATCGAGGAAGTACTGCGGCGGGCAAGCGTTGTGCGAGCGCGCGAAGCGCAGCACTGGTCGGCCATTCTCGGCCGGAACGATCGCGGCACCGGGAATCGTTCGGACCATGTCGCTCAGGCGGAGCGGATGCCGCTTCTCGATTTCAGCGCGCGTAATGAAGTGGCCGACGCCCGTCTTCCGGCGCGACTCGAATTCCACGAGAGACCGGGTGCGTTCGGCTCGATCGTTCACCACGACGGCGGCGAGCGATTGGGCCGCGCCGCCGAGCGTGATCTCGATCTCGGTCGTGTCCGACTCAGGGACGTCGACGCTGATCACGACGGGCTCGTAGGCAATCCGTCTGAGGCTCAGATCCGCGGACCCGGCCGGCAGCGCCGCGAGGACGAAACGCCCTGCCGAATCGGTTCGGGTCGTGGATCCGGCGCGAAGCGCAACGACCTCGACGCCTTGAATCCGCGTCCCCGCGCCGTCTCTTACCAGGCCACTTACCGCTCCGGTGTGGTGCTGCGCGGCCGCGGCAGAGGGGAGCGCGAGAATCGCCGAAAGGAGCGACGCGCCCGCGATCGCGAGAGTCCTGCCGACGAAACCCGCTGGCGCTGCTGTTGCGGGGATGTACGGAGTGTGTACGACGTCTTCGGATCGAGCGGGTTGCGCCATGACAGCGGGCCGGGGATGCGGCAATATGGAGTGACGACGCGGACGCCCGATAGACCGGCCAGCCGCTCGGGTCGAGCATACGGTGATGCCCCAACAACCCATGTTCATGAAAGCAATCCTTCTGCTGTACGCGATGGTTCCGACGATGTTGCTCGGCCAGGGCACTCGAAGCGACACGGTGTCGGTGCCGATTCGCGACGTTCACTACGACGTGACGTTCATGCGCGCGAACGGCGAGCAGCGCGTGGTCGACGTCGCGATGACGTTCGCGCCCAGCGGCGCCGGGCCGGTCGTCGTGTCGCTCCCTGCGTGGACACCGGGGGCATACGAGATCAGCAACTTTTCGAGATGGGTGACCGACTTCCAGGCTGCTGGCGACGGCAAGCCGCTGACCTGGGACAAGCTCGACTACGACACGTGGCGAGTTCGCGCGGGCGGCGCAAAGAGCGTCACACTCCGGTTCCGCTACGCCGCCGACTCACTCGACAACGCGATGACGTGGGCGCGGCCCGAGTTTCTCCTGTTCAACGGAACGAACCTGTTTCTCTATCCCGAGGGGCAGTCGCTCGAGTACGCGGCAACGGTGACGGTACACACCGAACCAGGTTGGCACATCGTCACGGGCATGTCGCGCGCCGCGGCATCGCACACCTTCACGGCAACGAATTATCACGACCTGGTGGACATGCCGTTTTTCGTGGGTCATTTCGATCTCGACAGCGCGCGAATCGTGAATCGGTGGGTGCGTTTGGCGACGTACCCCGCGGGCGCCATGGGCGAGGAGACGCGGGCCACCGCGTGGGAACAGCTCAAGCGCGTGATTCCGCCCGAGGCGGCGGTGTTCGGAGAGACTCCGTGGATGGACTACACGGTCCTGGAGATCGTCGACTCGACCTTCGGCGGCGCGAGCGGCCTCGAGCACCAGAGCTCACACGTCGACGTTCTGGCGCCCTCGTACGTCGGCAGCGAATTCCAGCCGTCGCTGTTTGCCCACGAGATCTTTCATTCCTGGAACGTGAAGCGGCTGCGACCATCGGAGATGTGGCCGTACCAGTACTCTCACCCGCAGCCGACGCCGTGGCTCTGGGTTTCGGAAGGGATCACCGACTACTACGCCGATCTCGCCGAGGTCCGCGGTGGCGTCGTGGATGATCACGGCTTCTATGCCGCCACGGGCGAGAAGATCAACGAGGTGATGAACACGCCGCCCGTCTCCCTGGAAGACGCCTCTCTCAACACGTGGGTGCATCCGGTCGATGGTACGGGCTACATCTACTACCCCAAAGGATCGCTTGCCGGATTCATGCTCGACGTGCTGATCCGGGATGCGAGCAACAACGCCCACTCGCTGGATGACGTGATGCGCGGCCTGTATCAGTCTGCGTACAAGCACGGCCACGGATTCACGTCCACCGACTGGTGGAGTGCCGTGAGTGCGGCGGCCAACGGCAAGAGCTTCGCGGCCTTCAGCGCGCGCTACATCGACGGGCGCGAGGCCTTTCCGTGGGACAGCATCCTGCCGCTCGTCGGCCTTCGGGCGCACCAGACCCGAGTGCCGCGACTCGGGGTACTCACGTCACCCGATCCGAACGGCATCATGGTGGCAAACGTGCAGCCGGGTAGCGCGGCCGAGGCGGCGGGCGTGAAGGCCGGCGACTATCTGCTCTCGGTGGGCGACATTCCGGTCGAAGACCAGCAGTTCGGAGCCAGGATGCGCGCGAAATTCGGCGCCTCGGCAGAAGGTACGCCGCTCCCGATCAAGGTGCGGCGGGGGACCGAGACGCTGACCCTTGCCGGACGACTTCAGTTCGGGCCGGGCGAACTGCTCGTCGAGCCCGATCCGAATGCCAGCTCGAAAGCCGTGCGGATTCGGAACGGCATCCTCAAAGGGACGACCGGCTGATCGGACCGATCAGGGCGGGAAGTCCGTGGCGTACGCGGCCCACGGGCCGGCGATCTGGGTGGTCTCGCGAATCAGCTTGGTGACGGTATTGAGCGCGTCGTCATCGTCGATCGGCACCGAGATTCCGCCGACGCGCGTGGCGAGAATGTGGTATGGCATCGGCTGCTGGGACGCGAATACCAGCAGGTAGCCGTGCTGGTTGAAGCCGAACGCGACGGTCGAATCGCGCGGGTAGTTGCCGGCGCCTCGCCCGCCCGTGCGTGACGGCTGCCGATTCCCGCCCTGCGGGATGCGGACGAGGCGCGACGTGTCGCTGAGCGCGCCCTTGGCGGCCGCGGTTTGCACCAGATGCGAGCCCTGTTCGATGTACTGGCTCTGTGTGGAGTCGGCAGGGAACAGGAGCACGCTTGCGCGGCCGGGAATGACGAGAAATACCGCGACGTTTGCCGGACGCGCGAGCTGCACCGTGAGATGCTGCGGCGAGCGCTCGCCTTGCGTAGCGGCGACTCGCGGCGCGAGATCGTTGAACTGTCCGTAGACGTGCGGTTTGGCGCTCGCGCATGCACCAGTGATGGCGAGGAGTGCCAGGCACCATATTCTTTCGAAACGCACTGAACCCTCACGAAGGGGTTGAACTCTCCCATGCCTTCAGCATTGCGTCATGCAGGCACGTTCGCCGTCACGTGCATTCTCGCGGCCAGCACGTCCACAGCCATCGCGCAGGCAACATCGACGCCAGTGTCGCCGTCGATCTCCGCTCGGACGACGGGGATGGACCGGCGAGACGGCTTTCTTCCAATCTACCTTGACCCGCATCAAGGCCACATCCTGCTCGAGCTGCCGCACGATTCGACGCGCGCGCTGCTCATGATAACCCAGGCGACGGGGCTCGGCTCGAACCCGATCGGGATCGATCGGGGGGCGAGCGGAGAAACCTACGTCGCTCGATTCGATCGCGACGGCGATCGCGTGCTGCTCGTGCTCGAGAATTGGTCGTACCGCAGCTCATCGGGCAATGCCGACCATGTGCGCTCCGTCACCGAAGCATTCCCGCCGAGCACGGTTGCCGCCCTGCCGCTCCTGGCTGATGAATCGGGACGGCTGCTCGTGGACGCCACCGACGTCGCGCTTCGCGATTGGAACGATGTCGCGGGAACGCTCGCGCGATCGCAGCAGGGAACGTATACGGTGGCTCGCGACCGGTCGTCGATCTATCGACCGTATACCAAAGCTTTCCCTGACAACACCGAGATCGACGCGTCGCTCACCTTCGCCGCGGCGAACAGGGCGGGACCGATCGTCGAATCGATTGTTCCGGACGGGCGAGCGTTCACGCTTCGGCAGCATCTGAGCTTTGTAAAGCCGCCCGATGCCGGCTTCCGACCGCGTCCGCTCGATCCGCGCATCGGCTACTTTGGCGTGGCGTTCAAGGATTACGCACGGCCGGTCCAGGAGCCTCTCACCGTCCGTTGGGCAGCGCGGCACCGACTCGAGCGCGTCGACCCGAACAATCCAGCGTCGCCGATCAAGGAGCCGATTCGGTACTACGTCGACCGTGGCATTCCCGAGCCGATCCGCTCCGCGGTGCTCGAGGGCGTGCGCTGGTGGGAGCAGGCCTTCGATCGTGCAGGGCTCAAGGGCGGCTTCACCGTCGAGTTGCTCCCCGAGGGCGTCGACCCGATGGACGCGCGGTACAACGTGGTCCAGTGGGAGAATCGGAACGAGCGTGGATGGTCCGTGGGCGGCGCGCTCACCGACCCGCGGACAGGCGAGATGATCAAGGGTATGGCGCGGCTCGACTCGCACCGTGCGCGAACGGACTACAACCTGTATGCGGGACTGATGGGCGCCGCCGCGTCGGCGGCGGACACGGCGTTCGTGCTGGCGCGGGTGCGCCAGGTGAGCGCGCACGAAGTCGGACACACGCTGGGCCTGGCGCACAACTACATCGCGTCCACCTATGACCGCGGCTCCGTGATGGACTATCCACCACCGCGCGTGCGCCTGGACGCGAGCGGGAAGATCGATCTCTCCCAGGCCTACGCGGTCGGGCCGGGGCCCTATGACGTGTGGGCGATTCACTGGGGCTACGGCGCGTTTCCGCCGGCTTCGGAAGCGGATTCGCTGCGCCACGTCGTGCAGGACGGGCTGGCCAAGGGATATCTGTTCCTCTCGGACGCCGACGCCCGCCCGGAATACGGATCCGACCCGCGGGTGAGCCTGTGGGACGACGCGGCGACACCGCTCGAGTTTCTCGAGACGCAAACCGCCGTTCGCCGAGTCGCGATCAAGAACTTCGGCGAGCGGAACATCCGGCCCGGCGAGCCGATCGCGCTGCTCCAGGAGCGATTCGTGCCCGTCTACTTCATGCACCGGTTCGCCCTTAACGGTACGTCGAAGGCGATCGGCGGCATGGAGTACAGCAATGCCGTACGGGGAGACGCGCAGCAGGCGACGCGGCCGGTGTCGTATCAGCAGCAGCTATCCGCGCTGCGCCTGATGCTCGCGGCGCTCAAGCCCGAGGAGCTCGCGATTCCGGATACCGTGCTCACCCTCATGGCGCCGGGCGCGACGTCCGTGACGCCGGCCGTGGAGCTGTTCGGCAGCCGCACGCGGCCGGCATTCGACGAGCTGTCGGCGGCGCAGACGCTCGCCCAGATGATCGTCGACATGGTGCTGCAGCGCGATCGCGCGGCGCGGCTGGTCGAGTTCGCGACGCGCGGCAGCGGACCGCATCTCACGCTGGGCGCGACGATCGACGCGCTGGTGGGCGCCACGTGGGACGCCGGCGCGGCGGCGTCGCCGAAGCTGGCGGCGCTCGAGCGCGTGACGCAGCGCGTCGTCGCCGACAAGCTGCTCACACTGGCGGCGGACAGCGAGGCGTCGCCGGAGGTTCGCGCCATGGCCGAGCTCAAGCTGACGGACCTGCGCGGCAAGGCGCGCGCGAAGCAGGCCGCGGCGCGGGGCGACGACGAGCGGGCGCACTGGCTGTCGATCGTGAACGACTTTACGCGGTGGATCGACAAGCGGGAGCTCCCCAAGCTCTCGGCGAGCCTCGTGGCGCCGCCGGGCGATCCGTTCGGCCTGCCGTGAGCAAAGACTAATTGGGGGTCAGACTCGATTTAGCGTACGCTAAATCGACCCCGACCCCCAATTAATAAATGCTCGAGCCTAGTACATTTCGGCCCAGGCGCGCTGCTTGACCCGCTTGGGGATGCCCGCGCCAACCATCGCCGACTGAATGGCGCACGCCGAGTAGTCGATCACGGCGTTACCGAGCACCGAGTTCTGCTCGAAGTCCACGTCCGCCGCCATCACCGCGCCGTTGAAGTGGCCACCGGTACCCTGCGTGCTCAAGTGGCCGCGCACGATGACCGGCCCATACCACATGAAACCGCCGTTCACGACGAGGTCACCGTCGACGAGCAGAATGCCCTGGCCCACGCCGCCGCTGATGTTCGTCGACGTGCCCGTACCCTTGAAATAGATGATCGGGAAATAGCTCTCGCACGTGCCGCTGGGGACGGCCCGGTTCGGGTCGCCCCAGTTGTAGACGTTGAGCGTGTTGCACGAGCCGTCGGCATTGTACGACGGCGCCGTGCCGGTGACCGTGGTGTTGCCCGGGAAGACGAGGTTCGCCGCAGCGGTGAGTGTGGCCCAGTTCGCGTCGGACCCGTAGGTGAAGAACGTGTTGGTGTCGGCCACCGCCGGCGACTGGAGGAGCTTTGGATTGCCGTCGACGCACGTGAGGTTGGTGCAGCCGGACATGTCGATGTTGGTGGAATCGTCGGTGGCGATGCCTGGCCGCGTGGTGCCGGCCGGCGGACAGTTCCACCCGGCGGGCGGCGTGTCCTGCCCCGTGGTGTAGGAGCTGCCACCGAGCTTGATCTGTCCCTTCACCGTGAGCGCGGCCAGGAAGTTGATGTTCGGGTAGCCGACGCGCAGCACGACGCCGGTACGGTGCCGCGCCTGCGTGACGCCCGAGCCGGCGCTGCCGGTCGAGACGAGCCAATAGGTGTTGTCGTTCAATCGCGTCACGCTCAGCGACGACGTCCAGCCTTTCGCCGACGAATCGTACGTGATCGTCGTGACGGCCCCGTTAGCGAGTTGTGTCATCTTCGAATTGTCCCAACGCCCGTAGCCGTAGTTCAGGCCGAACTCGGCGGCGCGGAACGCACGCTCCTGATACAGCGTGTTCCGCCCGGCCCGATTCTCCTGGGTGGCGGCGAAAAACACGCCGGCGAGGATCATTCCAATCACGATCATCGATCCAAGCGCGATCGGGAGCGCAAAGCCTTTGCGCGTCGAGAGTCGCATGGGTCGGCTCCTGGTCAAGAGATCAACTGCGGTTGCGAACGGCGATGTCCATTCG